>NZ_JBEVLL010000384.1:0-5989 GCF_040509215.1 Devosia sp. | reverse complement strand
GCCTTCGGGCGGCCCTTTCTTTTTGGCCAACCGGACGCGTTGAACGGTTAACCTGTTGTTGCATCGCGACGATTAGACTTCGCCACGGGATGCAGGACACATTTGGAACCTCGACGATGGTGCATGGCCAACTTTTCTTTGCACTCGTCAATCCGATCATTGCATTGATGCTGTCGCTCGGCTTTGGCCTTATCTGGCTGCGCTGGCGCGACTACAAGCACCTGGCAACCCTTTCCCTGGCGTTCCTGTGCCTCGGTCTCGGCTTCATCTTCTACGACTTCAAGATTTTCGTCTGGCCTGCCGAAATCAATGTTGGCGCGAACGTTCTCTATGTCGCGACGATAACGCTGGCATGCGCCAGCACATTCCTGCGTAAAGACCTTTCGCCCCCGACCCTGATCTATCTGGCGATCATCGCGTCTGGCGCCCTGCCCTTCGTATGGTACCTGCTCGTCGAACCCTCGACGCTGGCCCGCATCCTCATCACTTCGGCCATCTTCGTCGGCGTAACCAGCGTCACATTCGTCGGCCTCGTGCGGCAGCCGGAGCGAACGCTTGCTGACAATCTTTTTGCCGCTGCAGTAGGACTGGCGTTCTTCGTGGCCGTGTTCAGGCCGACGCTGGTCCTCAGCGGGTATCTCAACATTGAAAGTTCGGCGGGCTTTACGGCGTCGGACTATTGGACATCCATCAGGGCTTTTACCCCGCTGATGTCTTTCCTTGTCGCGGCGCTGTTCTCGGCTGCGATCGGCCTCGATGTCGTCGGCCACCTGAAGGGTCAGGCGGATCGCGACTATCTGACCGGCCTTCTCAACCGGCGCGGCTTCGAGACGACCGGGACCGAAACCGTTGCCCGCGATTTCGCCAATTCACGACAGCCCGCCATGCTCGTGGCCGATATCGACGACTTCAAGAAGGTCAACGACACCTTTGGGCACAAGGTTGGCGATGCGGTGATCGTGGCCGTGGCGCGGACGCTGGCCAGACACGGCGACGCGGTTCTGGCGGCGCGCACGGGCGGCGAAGAATTCGCTCTTTACTACAACGACATCGACCGGGCCGAACTGCAGGGCATCGCCCGCAGGATTCGCTTGGCGCTGGCGCAGGCAACGATTGCGGGCCTGCCGCACAAGTACCCTGTAACTCTCAGCATCGGGCTTCACCTCAGCTATAGCCACGAGAGCCTGACCGACATGATGACGCTGGCCGATCAGGCACTCTACCGGGCAAAGAGCGAGGGCAAGGATCAGGCGGTGATGACGCCCGTTCGCTTGCACCTCGCTTCCGGCAGCAGATTGCAGAGCCAGGAGCGGATCTAGAGCGCTTCTGCCATCTCGGCAAAGAACGCCTCCGGCCCCTCGACCTCGCGAAGACGCTTGCCAATGATCTGCAGGAAGCGCGTGCCCACGCCACGCAGGAAAGCGCGATCGTGGGACACGAGTAGACAGGTTGCGCCGTGCTCGGCGATATCGAGCTCAAGCTGTTCCTGGCCGGGAATATCGAGATGGTTGGTGGGCTCATCGAGCAGGTAGAAGTTCGGCCGCTGCAGGCGCAAGGCCAATAGCGCAAGCCGTGCCCTTTGGCCAAGGGAGAGCGTGCGAATGGGCTTGTCCTGCCGGTCTGGCTCAAAGCCGGCACCGGCGAGAAGACTGATGCTGCGGCGGTCGCCTTCGTTGTAGCGCGAGACGATGAAATCGAGCGGCGTCTGCTTGAGCGGCAGCCAATCCAAAGCCTGATCGAGATAGCCCGGCACGATCTGCGGGCTGAGGCGCAAACCGTCTATCGCCTCGCCACCCAGAGCAGCGGCCACCTTCCGCATGAGCTGAGACTTGCCGGTCCCGTTGCGCCCGAGCAGGACAACGCGATCGCCCTGGAACACATGCAGCTTGTCGATCGAGAAGAGTGGGCGCCCATCGGGCGTCGTCACGGCCATGTTTTCAAACGCAAGCATGACGCGGGCCTCGGCACCGGAATTGCCCAGCATGACCTTGCCGGTTTTTTCGCGATGAACGGAGACGGCCTGGTTTTCGATCTTTTCGGCTCGCTCGCGAAGCTGCTTGGATTTGACGGTGAGCAGGTCGCTGCCCGAATTGATGCCGATGTTGGTCAGCTTGGCCGCTTGCTTGCGGAGCTGGGCGACTTCCTTGAGATCGCGCTGGCGCTGTTGTTCGGCGGACTCGTCAGCTTCCTCGAGCGCCTTGCGCGCGGCACTGTAGGCAATCGGGAAGAAATGCGAGGTCTCGGGGCGCAGGAAGAGCGTACGATTGGTGACGCTATCGAGAAACTGGCGATCGTGGCTGGCCATGACGACCATGGTCTGGCGCGGCAGCGCTGCCATCCAGTTTTCGAGCGCCAGGATGCGACCGAGATCGAGATGGTTCGTCGGTTCGTCGAGCAGCAGGAGATCGGGCTGGGTGACCCAGCCGCGGGCAATCAGCGCCAGGCGCTGCCAGCCGCCGCTCAATTGCCCGATGGGCTTCTGGACGAGATCGAGTGGGAAGCCGAGTTCATCGAGCGCCACGTCGGCGCGCCAGCCTTCGCTTTCGCGATCGGCTTGCGGCAGGGCTTGCTCGACGAATTCACGGAGCGGGATGGTCAGAGCATCCGCGGGCACATCTTGCGGGACATAGCCGATGGTGAGGCCACGCGAGCGGGAGATTTCGCCTTCGCTGAGCTCTGCCTCGCCCATAAAGGCGCGCAGCAACGTGGATTTGCCGCGACCATTGGCGGCAACGAGGCCGACGCGATCACCATCGGATAGCGAGAGGGAGACATTGGAGAAGAGGACATGGCCCGCACGTAGGCTGGCATTGCGGAGGCTGAGATTTGCCATCGTATTGGTCTTTCTGGGATGGCGCTGCGTTTCGACGCGCGCCTAGTCCATCAATATGCAGTCTGACAGGGTCAGAATGCCGTGACGGGCAAACCAGTGGATCAAAGACCTAAAATATCGTCCGAACCGCGCTGGTCAGCCCTGCAGCTTGAGCCACAGGGCGTAAACGGGGCCACGCTGGCGATGATGAGTGAAATAGACCATGCATCCCTCCCCGGTTCGATTGGACGACATTAGAGACGCAGAGCTATTTAGCCTACGACTAAAAGCAGAGCTATTCGACCTTTTGGCCGAAAGCAAGCGTCAGGCGAGATAGAAAACAAGGCTCGCAAGCAGGGTCGCACCAAAACGCGGGACGTGCAGTTGAGCCAGCCGGTACGCAATACTCAATAATCCGGCTCGTGGCCTCACGGCAGCAGATGAACCGAAATGGGGCACTAAATACGCAATACTGGGCCCATTTCGGGTTCGCATACGGCAACTCCATACAAAAACCGTATGCCTGAACGCTAACAGCGTGCACTTAAGAAAGTGCTTTCAAGAAGCAAACGAGGAGTAAACGCGGCGGCTCAAGTTGAAACGGGGTTTTATCGATCGCGCATGGATCAGCCGGCCGGACGGAGTGCCTTTTGGCCCCGAATGCGATCAGCGCAGAAATCGAAGTCTATCAGGTAGACCCAGCCATCCTGTGTGGCGCGCACCTGGATGCGCTTTTCATTGGGCACGTTGAGCGCGATATTGGTGTAGCCGCGGCGGGCGATTGCTTGACGAATCTGGTGATCGGTCAGGCAGATGGGCAATTGGGGATAGAAGTCCCGCGGCTCATCGCCGAAATGAAAACCGAAATTGACCTGTGCCGAGGCCGGCATTGGAACAAGCGCCAGTGCCGACAGCATCGCGGCGGCGATAGTTTTCTTGACCATGACTGAGCTCCTTTTCGACCGATCTTGCCCACCAAACGGGCATGATGCGCTTTGGCTCCTGAACCCCTAACCAATTGCCCGTTCATTTGCCGTTCATGTCGGCCGGTTTCGGGGGAAAACCGCGGCAAACCGGCGTCCGGATGCCGGTGTACGATATGCTACATAGTCTACCAGCCTGATTCGAATCGACCTCTGGAAATCCTGTTGCATGCAAGCAGACGATCTTTTTGGCGGCGGGGCTGAGCCCAAGCCGCAGGCCCCAAAGCCGGAAAAGGAAAAGACCGTCGCCAAGGCCTCCGCGCCGGCGACGACGGATAGCTATAGCGCGGCGGATATCGAGGTTCTCGAAGGGCTTGAGCCGGTGCGGCGCCGGCCCGGCATGTATATCGGCGGCACGGATTCGAATGCCTACCACCACCTCTTTGCCGAGGTGATAGACAATTCCATGGACGAGGCCATTGCAGGCCACGCCACGCGTATCGAGGTGCATCTGGGCGCCGATGGCTACCTGACGGTAACCGACAACGGTCGCGGCATTCCGGTCGAGAAGCATCCGAAATTTCCCGGGCGGTCGACGCTCGAAATCGTGCACACCATTTTGCATGCCGGCGGCAAGTTCGACTCCAAGGCCTATGAGACCTCGGGCGGCCTTCATGGCGTCGGCGTGTCGGTGGTCAACGCGCTTTCCGACGACATGATCGTCGAGGTGGCGCGGGATCAGCAGCTGCACCGCATCATCTTCTCGCGCGGCAAGGTCGTGCAGGACGTCGAGAATATCGGGCGGGTGCAAAACCGCCGCGGCACCTCGACGCGCTTCCATCCCGATCCCGAGATTTTCGGACCGACGGCGCATTTCTCGCCTGGCCGTATTTTCCGCATGACGCGCGCCAAGGCCTATCTCTTTGGCGGCGTGGAACTGCGCTGGAGCTGCGACGAAAGCCTTGCCAGCGACGAGGTTCCGGCCAAGGCCGTCTTCCACTATCCGGACGGCCTGAAAGACTTCATGACCGCGCGGATCGAGGGCGAAACGCGGATCGTCGACGATATCTTTGCGGGCAAGACCGGGCGACCGGGCAGCCATGGATCGGTGGAATGGGCCATTGCCTGGACTATCGAGGACGGCAGCGTGTCGTCCTATTGCAATACGGTCCCCACGCCCGATGGCGGCACCCACGAGGCTGGGCTGCGGCTGGTGCTGCTGCGCGGGCTCAAGAACTATGCCGAGCTAACCAAGAACAAGGCGGCAGCGACGCTGACGGCGGAAGACGTGCTTGGGCATTGCAATGCCATGCTCTCCGTCTTCGTGCGCGAGCCGGAATTTGTTGGCCAGACCAAGGACAAGCTGGCCTCGGGTGAGGCGACGCGCATCGTCGAAAATGCGCTGCGTGACGCTTTCGACCACTGGCTTGGCTCCTCGCCACTGCAGGCCGGAAAGCTGCTCGATTGGGCAGTCGAACGCGCTGAAGAGCGACTGCGTCGGCGCAAGGAAAAAGAAATCGACCGCGCCAGCGCCACGCGAAAGCTGCGTCTGCCGGGCAAGCTGGCCGACTGTACGCAGAACGCCGCGCAGGGCGCGGAACTGTTCATCGTCGAAGGCGACTCGGCCGGCGGTTCGGCCAAGCAGGCGCGCAACCGCTCCAATCAGGCCGTGTTGCCGCTACGTGGCAAGATTCTCAACGTGGCCGGCGCCAGTCGCGAAAAGATGGCGGCGAGCCAACTAATTTCTGATCTTATTCAGGCGCTTGGGTGTGGTACGCGCGACCGCTATACCGAGGATGATCTGCGTTACGACAAGATCATCGTCATGACCGACGCCGACGTGGACGGGGCGCATATCGCATCGCTGCTGATCACGTTCTTCTTCCAGGAAATGCCGCGGCTGATCGAGAATGGGCACCTCTATCTCGCCCTGCCCCCGCTCTATCGCATAAGCCAGGGCGGCAAGACGCTTTATGCGCGCGACGACGCACACAAGACCGAACTGATGGGCACGGAGTTCACCGGCAAGAGCAAGGTGGACATCACGCGCTTCAAGGGCCTCGGCGAAATGCCCTATGCGCACCTTCGAGAGACGACGATGTCGCCCAAGAGCCGCACGTTGTTACAGGTGAAGATCCTGGATGACCATCAGGCGACCAAGACGACGGTCGATCGACTGATGGGGACCAAGCCGGAAGCACGGTTTGAGTTTATCCAGGAGAATGCTGAGTTTGTGATGGATCTGGACGTCTAA
>NZ_JBEVLL010000383.1:0-3394 GCF_040509215.1 Devosia sp. | reverse complement strand
TGATGTGCGAGCCTGTCCGGAGCGCAGACAGCTTATGAGCGGCCCCGCGAAAAGCAAAAGGCCCCGCCGGGCTGGGGCAGGGCCTAAAAATTCTTGGAAAGCGAGCGCTTAGGCGCTCTGCTTGACCTCGATGCCGGCCTGCTGCAAGTGCGTCTGCAGTTCGCCCGACTGGAACATTTCGCGGGTGATGTCGGCACCGCCGATGAATTCGCCCTTTACGTAGAGTTGCGGAATGGTCGGCCAGTTGGAATAGGCCTTGATACCGTCGCGCAGTTCGGCGCTTTCCAGCACATTGGCGGTGTCATACTCGACGCCGAGATAGCCCAGGATCTGGACGACCTGGCCGGAGAAGCCGCACTGCGGAAAGTCGGGAGTGCCCTTCATGAAGAGGAACACGTCGTTGTTCTTCACCTTGTCATCGATAAAGGCGTTGATATCGGTCATGGGGAGGAGCCTTTCAGTAAACCGGGGTCAAGGCCCGGCGGAACTCGGACATTAAATAGGACGGGACTGTGGCGTTGTCGAGATCGGCCATCGTCGGATGACGATGTTTGTTACTGCGTTGCGCTGCAGCGCTCTTCGCCAGTGCCTGTTATCGTGCCTGCCACGGTGTCGAATACCTGTTCTCGCGCAATCACTGCGCCAAGCCCGTTGGTGGTAAACTCATCGAACTGTGGGCAATTCTGCGCGTCCCCATCTTCGAAACGCTGCCAATAGGTCACTTCGCTCTCGGACAGAACGAAATCGTCATCGATCCATTCGTCGATGAACAGGCCCTGCGTTTCAAGGTCATAGACCACGAGATTGCCATCGGGCCCGGTTGAGCGCGTCAGGATGAGATACTTGCCCATAAGCCCTTCATACCAGAGCGGTTCATCAGGCTGACCAATGATCCAGTCGCCGTCCCGCACCTGATACTCGCACTTGATCTTCCCCCTGGCCGGCGCGCGAACGAGGATGTCCATGCCCACCTGTTCACTACGCTCCTGCGCAATGACGAGAGCGGTCTCGTTCTGGAAGCAAAGCGCATCCTGTGCAGCGGCCGGCGCGGCCAACAAGGCGAAAGCAGACGCGGCCAGAGCCAGTCGGTTCATCAGATGCTCCTAGTTATTGGATGAGATCGAGCCGAGGCGCTCGGCGATCCAAGGGTGATTGGCACAATCGTCGACGGTTTCGAACAGTACGACCTCCCAGCCGTGCTTTCTCGCCGCATCGACTACCTTTGGCGTGTCATCGAAAAACAGCGGCGGCAGCTCGGAGGCAGCCATACGCTCTTCCGCCATCTCATAAAACTTCCCATGCGCCTTGGTCCTGCCAAAGCGGGCCGAGTAGAACATGTCCTCGAAGAGGTCCTTGAGGCCAATGGAGTGCCAGAGAAACTGCGCTCGGCTGTGGTCCTGGTTGGTGGCGAGATAGAGCCGTACTTCGGGGTGAACCTTCAGTTTCCGGACGACATCGAGCATGGCGGTGTTGGGAAAGCAATCATGGCTCATCCAGAGGTCAAGCACGGCCATGGTCGAGCCCTTGTATCCAAAGGCCTTGAGGCGACGATCGAGCGCTTCAACCATGGGGACCTCGCCAATGAGGACGCGCTTCATGAAGATGTCGTGGACGAACTCTCGCTGAAATCGATCCGCATTGATACCGAGGGCGCGCAGCTTGTCGTCGAAGCTTTCATGCAGGTCTGGCCGAGCGTGATAGCCGTGCACAAGCACGCCGTCGATGTCGAAGACCACTGCACGCGTCACGCGATTTTTCCCTGCTGCTTGAACGCGTGCCTGATGCCCTTGCCTTCGAGCGGCTCGCCGGCAAAGCGCGGGATGATGTGGAGGTGCGTGTGGAACACGTTCTGTCCACCAACGGCGCCAACATTCCAACCCAAAGTGAAGCCATCGGGTTGATGGCTCGAAAAATGATCTCGCGCAGCCGCAAGTGCACGACCGAAATCGACCCATTCTTCCGGCGTCATCTCGAACGGGTTTTCGCTATGGCGGTGAGGCACGATCATGCCGGCACGCTGCAAGGCGGAATCAAGGCTGCTGAGAACGTAAAAGTACTGCGTTTCGAGGACGGCGCTGTCGGACAGGAGACCATTGGCCCGGCAGAACCTGCATCCGGGTTCCGTCATGGCCGCCGAGCCGGCTTGGCTCCGAGCCCAACAATAACTTCTCCGGGAATGGCCAGCGCCTGAATGACATCCGTGTGCCGGCGGAAGCCGACCAATTCGCGCTGCACGAAGTAGGACCAAACGGCGTCGCGAGCGTCGTCGAGGAGCTCCTCCCGGTTGGCGGATGCCTCGGCCAGCGCCTTCAAGCTCTTGAGTACACGAGCCTCTGCCGTGCCGAGCGAGCTGGCCCGCTCGGCCGCGATTTCGTGGTCAATCGCCGAAGTGCCGGCCTCGGGCCGCACCATGCGAATGAGGTCGAGCGAGTCCCGAAGACCAGACATTGAGTTTATTCGGGAATGCTGGTTTGGAGCGCGAGCGCGTGTAGCGCACCGCCCATATCGCCCTGCAGGCTGTCATAGACCATCTTGTGCTGCTGCACGCGTGTCTTGCCCCGGAAGCTCTCCGATTTCACTGAGGCCGCCCAGTGGTCGCCGTCGCCGGCAAGGTCGCGAATCTCGATTTCAGCATCGGGCAGGGCAGCCTTGATGCGGCGCTCGATCTCGGTGGCGTCCATTGGCATGTGCAGTCTCCCGTGCTCGTTTCTGCCGTTTCCGGCCATGTCCTTGATATGGCACGCGAGTGCGGCAGCTTCAATATCGGGACGGCGCTATTGCGCCGGGGCCGGCTCCGTTTCGGCGGTGACGCCGATACAGCATTCCGCGTCCGAGCGCGTGGCGAAATTGGCCACAATAAAATCAACGACGGGGCGAATCTGCTCGGCCACCGAAGTGGCGTAGATGCAGTCGAGCGAATAGCCGCGGCCCGAGGTCACCGTTTCGGTGTGAAGCAGCGTCACGGGCACGTTCATGGGCGAGCTTTCGCTCGTGCCTTCATAAAAGAGCGCCGTTGCGTCCTGATATTGCGTGGTGCCGCTATTTCCGAGTGAGAAGCCCGGAAAGGTCTCGGCCCAGGAAGCAGTCACAGCCGCGGTGTCGATCTCGGAAACGGCGCCTTCCGCCGTCCATTGCGTGTCTTCCACCGGCAATATGGAAAGGTCGCACTGCAGTGGCGCATTGGGGTGATTGATCACCAGCGGTTCGCCCGCGCCGCCGCTGGCGACCATCACCTCGGGATAGATCAGGGTGTAGGGCTGGTCTGCAAAGATTGAGCGGGTGACGCTGACGCTCTGGCCAAGCGCTACAACTGGCATGGCTGCTGCGCCCAATCCCACTACGATCGCCAGAAAACGCTTCGATCTCATCAGACGCTCCAGAAAAACTACGCCGC
>NZ_JBEVLL010000382.1:0-21836 GCF_040509215.1 Devosia sp. | reverse complement strand
GGAGAAGACACCTTAGTTAAAGAGTCAACCGCCATGCGGCCCTTGCCTGTTTTCAGCGCCCAACATCCATTAACACCACGATCGTAAGTCATGCGTTGGATCTCACATACGCGAGTATGGCGGAATGGCAGCTGTTGGGATTTCTCCCAATACCCTCGAATGGCAGGGATGGGGTCGATATCGGTCTCCGGCCAATCGTCGCGGCAAAATTGCCGGATCAGCCCGAAAGCTACGTCCAAGCAGCAACGCGATTGCGGCCATTGTTCTTCGCCACATATAGTGCGTCGTCAGCACGCCGAAGAAGCCGGTCAAAGTTCTCCGCATCCTCGCTACCGCTTGAAAGACCTACGCTGACGGTAGCTCGAAAACCACCATGCGTACCCTGAAGAATTTCATGGGCGAAACCAGAACGGATGTGTTCTGCTACTGCGAGTGCCTGGGGTCCATTCATATTGGGTAAGACCAACAAGAACTCTTCGCCGCCGATGCGGGCGGCACATGCCTCGCTTGGTTTGTGGTGGCGTACCACTTGAGCAAACCGACGAAGTGCCTCATCGCCAGCGGCATGGCCCTGCCTGTCATTGATCGCTTTGAAGTGGTCCAAATCGAACACCAGCACCGAGGTGTTGCTGCTTACAGGTAGATTGCGAAAGCGCTCAAAAACCGCACGTCGGTTAAGCAGACCGGTCAACTCATCAGTGTTCGCTTCTTCGCGGTGTTGTCGGGCTACGCGAGCCTGATTGAGGGCGAGCGACAGCGCCCCGATACCGGTCAGCCCAATTAATCCGACGATCGAGTTGAGATCCTCGGCCCACCCGCTTGGTGGCACGTCGAGGACCAGGGGATCTTTCAGGTAGATCATCACGGCGCAAGGTATGAAGGACAATGCGGTGAGCGTGTAGAGAGCGGCGATACCGGCCACCCAAACCATCGCCTCGGCGCGCCCTCTCCAAAACTGCCAAGCGGTAGCCAGCAATAGAGCTGCGTTGGTCAAGTTACCCATCATCGCACCAAGCGCATCGAAGCCAAGCACAAATGGGACCGAAATGGTGAGTGCTGAGGCGGCCGCGACAATCATGACGCGGGCCCGAGGCAGTCTCTGCTCGGTGAACAGGCAGGCAGCCGCAAAGAAAATAATGAAGCTGCCCGAGAGTAATAGGTTGGAGACCCATAACAGTCCGTAGTGGTGGATCACCGCGTTGATCGAAAAACCAGCAAAGGCAGCCACCAGTACGCCAGCGCCCGTCGCCCATGTCAGGATGAACCATTCGGTGCGCGAAGCTAGCCACGTCACGAATAGGGTCGCAGACAGCGCGAAGGCTGCGAAACCTAAGGCCAATAGCAGGGAAGTCTGGTCTACAAACACGGGCGCGCTCTCGCAGTCACTATGTCAACGCAAGGTGCCATAGCCGCCTGAGCAAAGCCTTACGATTGGCAACATTGTGCCAGTTGGTCACTCCACGATACGACGGGCAATTTCGGTCGCCACAGCATCGTAATACGCTGTAAGGACGATTGGACGCTCATTAGCCAACAGGAATACAAAGCTCCGGTCAGCCGCGGAACAGGCCAAGGCGGACCAGACGCGCGCATTGGGGACTAGTTGGGTCGGCAGTACCGCAGCATCGTTGTGACAAGGCCTTGGAGTTCGCTACGGATCTCAAGAGCGGTAGACCCAAGACTGCTTTGGTACTCATTCACCTAGTCATTAGACATAATTCCACCTGTCCTCGGTAGGCTCTGAGATTTTACAGGATGGCGTGACTCCTGAGGAGGCGACTGACGTCGCCCCCAAACCCAAAATGGCGGTTTGATACCCTCAGAGTCCAACCTTGGCGTTGTCGCCCATTTTGGGCGCAGTGTTGGTGACCGCCGCGAAGATCATCTTTGCAAGCGCGACTGGCTTCCCCGGACTGTCCCAGAGTTCGCCGTCCTCTGGCGTGACCGTGATCAAGCGGATGGACGGATCGTTCTCGTCCTCCCACCAAGCGCGATCGGCATCCTCCCATAGATCGGCGATCCTGGCCCGGTCATTACTCAAAACAGCCTTGCCCGAGATCAGCACGTACTTGTAGTCGCCATTGTTCGCCCAGAAACACGACACATAAGGGAACTGCTCGATCTCGGCGTTCTTGCTTCCATTCACGTCGACGAGAAAATAGATGGCGTGCTCATCACGCGACAAACGGGCCGAAAGCGGTCGGCTCCGCTGACGCTCACCATCCCAGGTGGTGAACGCGCAAATGTCGATTTTCTTGGCAAGCTCCCAGATGCGGTCCTGTACTTCTTCCGGCGGTTTCGGGTTGTCGTCCGTCTGTTCTTTCATTTTCGCTCTCCTGCGAGGAGTAGGGGCAATGCAGGACCAGACAGCGAGTTGCCCACTATATTTTTCGGCGGGCTGTGATCCAAAGCGGACCTTCATTCGTGGAGGGGATGAGACCGGCGCGGGCGGGATAAGGGCTCGGCTGCCGTTTCGTTGGCCAGGGCGGGAGACTGGAAAAACCATCCCTGTTCCCTCTGCCGCCACGTCCAGTTGACGCGCGCCAGTCTCTGGGTGTGCAATGGCTGCAAGAGGGGATAGTTCCCACAGTCGCTGGCTTGTCACGCTCTGGCGTGCAAGATGACGGATGACCAAGAACGTGACCACTGCGCTGCTGCTTGAGGACGAACCGCTCATCTCGATGGATCTGGAGGCTACGTTGGCCGACGCCGGCTTCGATGTCGTGGCAATGATGAGCTGTTCCGATGCTGTGACCTGGCTCGACGGAAACGCGCCGGACGTCGTAATCGTCGACATAATGCTGCGGGATGGGTCGAGCGATGCCGTTGTTGAGCGCCTGATCGAGGACGCTGTCCCGTTCATCGTTCACTCAGGCGATCATCCGAGCATGCATGAGAACACGCCATTCGCCCGTGGAACGTGGGTCAGCAAGCCCGCCGAGGGCGACGAGCTTGTTCGAACCGCACGTCGTCTAGTTTTCTCCGCGTGACGTCCGCATTAGTGCAGCGGCCGCATTGACCATGCTGATCGGCTTCGAATGCAGCGGCACATCGTTGAAGCGGTCAGGAATCGCCGCTCTGTCCTCGCTGCTTGCAAAAACGAACGGCACATCTTTCGCCCGCATCTGATCCGCCAGCGGGTAGACCTTGTCGGGCCCGAGGTTGATGTTGACAATGGCAGCGTCTGGTTTGTGCTCTTCCAGCGCCCTGATGCCGTCATCCAACGTCGTCATTGGCCCGACCACGATTCCACCATGGTCTTCGATCTCGTCGGCTATGCCGATGGCAAGCAGGTATTCGTCTTCGACTACCAAAATCCTGTAGCCTGCGAGATCGGGGACGTGGTCCATGAGATCAATCCTTGAGCTTCTTCTCGACGGCGCTTCGGCTGTTGCCTTCGGACTTCACGGCCTTTTTGACCTCATCCTTCGACGCGCCGGACTTCTTGGCGGCGTACTCGACTTCGTGGTCCTGACCGCCCGCGACCTTGCTGCGATCCTGTTTCGTGTTCGGCATCTTGTCCTCCCAAAGGTTCGAATTGACTATCCTTCAACGGCGGGCGGGCAAGCCGGTTGCTCCCGCCAACAAGCGGCTGAAAAGACTCTTGTTTCCGAGTCGGAACGGAATCGAGCGCCGGCAATTGAATCCGCCGATGTACCCGCGTTCCGCATGCCGGCCATAAAGGCCGCACTCCGCAAAAAGCGGTCACCCCGCAGGGACTCAGAATCTATCCCTAAACACATCCTCCCCTCCTTCCGGTCATTCCAACTCTGCACGCTCAGCGGGACGATCCCGACAGGGGAAGACTGGCTGTTCGAAATGAAGTTCGACGGCTATCGCGCCCAAGTTGCCATCTCCGGCTCCGAGGTCCGGGTCTACACGCGGAACGGGCACGACTGGACGGATCAGTTCAAGACCATCCTGCCGTCGCTCAAGAAGCTCACGAAGGGATCCGTCTTGCTCGACGGCGAGATCGTCGCCATTGATAAGGCGGGTCGCACAAACTTCAGCATGCTCAAGACCGGCATCGCCGCTGGCATCCCGCTCAAGTTCTATACCTTCGACATCTTCGAGAAGGACGGCGAGGACCTGACGAAAACGCCCCTGATCGAGCGCAAGGCCATCCTCGAAGAACTGATTGGCGAGCGCGACGCCGACGACAGCCTGCAATACAGCCACCACGTTATCGACAACGGGAAGTCCGTCTTTGATGCAATGGCTGCAGGCGGCCATGAGGGGATAATAGCCAAGCGCATCGACAGCCGTTACGTCGGCGATCGGACGAAGAGCTGGCTCAAGATCAAGTGCACCAAGCGGCAGGAATTAGTCATCGGCGGCTGGCGCCCAAGCGACAACGGCCGCGGTATGGCCAGCCTGATCCTCGGGACATACGAAAAGGGTCAGTTCGTCTATCGCGGCCGCGTTGGCACGGGCTTCAGCGAGGCGATGAAGGACAAGATAGTGGCGCAGCTCGAGAAGCGCCGGCTGGCAAAACCTGCCTTCGCGTCGGTGCCCCGAGACATTGCGCGCAAGGCGTTTTGGGTGAAGCCGGAGCTCGTCGCCGAAGTCGACTATGCCGAAATCACTGCTGACGGATCCCTGCGCCACGCATCTTTCCAAGGCCTGCGCGCCGACAAGGAGCCGACGCAGGTCATGCTGGACATGCCGGCCGACGATTCCGGTGCGGGACTAGATCCTGTCGTCGGTGTGGAGATCGCGCAGGCGCTCGGCGTGAAGCTCTCGAACCCCGACAAGATCATTTATCCCGGGACTGCGATCACGAAAGCTCACTTGGTGGCCTATTATGCTGCGGTCGCGGATCGGATGCTGCCGCACCTTAAGGACCGACCTTTGTCGCTTGTCCGCGATACCAACAACGACCTACGGAAGACGTTCTTCCAAAAACACGCACTGGCGGGCATGCCTAAGACGCTGCACGATGGCGAGCTTACAAAAATGAAGGGGACTGAGAGCCGCATTCTTTGGATCGAGGACCTCGCCGGCCTCGTGGGCGGCGTGCAGATGAACACCCTCGAATTCCATGTCTGGGGATGTGATCGGCATGAGCCCGACCTGCCCGAGCGCATGGTGTTCGACATCGATCCCGACGAGGGTCTCGACTTCGGGGACGTGAAGCAGGCCGCCACCGACATTCGCGACATCCTTGGCACCATTGGCTTGAAGTCTTGGCCGCTTCTCTCCGGGGGCAAGGGCATCCATGTCGTCGTGCCGTTAGTGCCCGAGGCCGACTGGAACGCGGTAAAGGAGTTCTGTCAGGACTTCGCCGAGCTGCTGGCGAAGACGGATCCGCATCGCTTCGTCGCCAACATGAGCAAGGCCCGTCGCAAGGGCCGCATGTTTCTCGACTATCTCAGGAATGGCCAAGGTTCGACGGCAGTCTGCCCTTGGTCAATGCGGGCACGCGCTGGCGGCACCGTTGCCGTGCCGGTGACTTGGAGCGAGCTTGACGGCCTCGATCGCGCCAACGCGTTCGACATCTTCGCTGCCGCCGAGCGGGCACGGGGACAGGATGCTTGGACTGGTTACTTCGAGGTCGATCAAGTGCTGACGGATCGCGTTCGACAGGTTGTCAAACGGTAGTGAATATGAGGCTTGGACGGTCTGGAGAGGGGTGCTGACCGGCACATATCTCTCCAAATCTCGAAAGCGGGGAAGGCGCGTAGCATCGTTTCAATGACACGACCCAAGATCAGGAAAGTTGCAACCGTACGTATCAAAAGCAGTTGCGCATGCTCAGCCCGATGAGAATACCGATCGACAACGACGTGAGCGACAAACAGCAGATGTCCCTGGACGAGCACATCAATCCCTTTTGGGTCCACTACTCGCGACAAACTGGTAAGGCGAGATTGCATCACGCCACCTGTGCATACTGCAACAATGGCACAGGAATGACTCGCCGACCGGCAGTACCGGGCGGTCCAAGGGTCTGGTTCCCCCACCGGACCATTGAAGCCGCAACTTCATTCATCAAGAGCTTATCTTGCGAGGACAAGTCGCAGTGCACTCGCTGTTTGCCGCGGGCTGTGGCCTAGACAGCGCACCCAGAGTAGCTGGTCGTCCAGCTTTGTTGAGACTTTGAAGCCCGTGCGGCCAGGTCCAGTTGAACTGACCACGAGCAGTAAACGGGTCGGTGCCTGGCTCAGCCGGCTCGCGATAATTCGCGGTCTAAGAAGCTCCCGTCATCACTCGGACGAGATCGGCTAACTTCTCAATCTGAAACGGCTTGGTCATCACTCGCATGTTTTTCCCAAGATCCGTCTCCTTCAGCACGCTTTTTTCGGCGTAGCCAGTGATGAAGACTACGGGTAAGTCAGGCCGTAACTCACGTGCCGCGTCTGCAAGTTGACGTCCGTTCATACCGCCGGGCAGCCCAACATCAGTGAGAAGCAGATCAATGTTCTGGGACGGGACGACGAGCTTTAGTGCGCTGGCGGCATCTCCGGCTTCGAGGATTGTGTAGCCGAGTTCGTCTAGCTGGTCCGCGACGACCATGCGCACGAGCACTTCGTCGTCAACCAGCAGAACTGTCTTCTTCTGCCGGATTGCTTCCGTCGGAACTGCGCCTTTGATTTCAGCGTCAGCGGCAACCGCTATGCCATGGAAACGGGGAAGGTAAAGGCAAACACTGGTTCCGGCACCAATTTCGGAGGTAATGGTCATGGTGCCACCAGATTGACCAGCAAACCCATATACCATCGAGAGCCCGAGCCCAGTCCCCTGACCCGTCGGTTTGGTCGTAAAGAATGGTTCGGTCGCCCGATCTAGGACATCCTGCGGCATGCCATGCCCTTGGTCTCGGACGCACAGGGTCACATAATCGCCAGGTTTGAGACCAAGTTCTCGCCCCTGAATCGGCGAAATAGAAACATTTTCGGTTATGATTTCCAGCTTGCCGCCTTCAGGCATGGCGTCACGCGCATTGATGCACAAATTGAGCAGTGCATTCTCAACCTGACCGATATCGGCGAATGTGTTCCAGAGTTCCGAATCTGCAGTGGTCACTATTTCGACCCGCGGACCAACGCTGCGGGTGATCAGTTCCTGCATGTCGGCGACCATGTCACTCAGGCGCGAAGCCGCCGGTACAAGCGTCTGTCGACGGGAGAACGCGAGGAGCCTGTTCGTCAGGTTACCGGCGCGTTTCGCGGCAACCTGGGCTGCAGTGACGTAGTGATCAACGTCGCTCAGCCGGCCTTGCGTCAAACGCTTCGATATGAGCTCCAGACTTCCCGTTATTCCAGCAAGTATATTGTTGAAGTCGTGCGCAAGACCACCTGTAAGCTGTCCGACCGCTTCCATCTTTTGGGATTGGCGCAGGAGTGCCTCTGTCTCCCGCAGCACTTCGGCCTGCCTACGCTCTTCAGTGATGTTATGGCCATAAAGGTAGATCAGCTCGCCTTCGGCCGCAGCATCGAATGAGAACCAATACAATGCTTCGTCCGCGGCACGTAAGCTGAGTTCGATGGAAGACGAGGGCTCATCCTTCTCAAACGCGATAAGGCGCAGTGCGGCGGTCTGGTCGTCAGCCAAGGATGTGAAAGGCTTGCCGATCAATTCCGTCAAGTCGAAGCCAAGGATGGATTTCCATGCTGGGTTGACATCACGGATGATGCCGTCTCGGCCCGTGACAGCGAGTAGATCACGCGAGTTCTGCCATACCTGGTTGCGTTCTCGCGTTCGCTCGCGCACGCTTACCGACAGCGTCATATTGGCCAGCCGAAGCTGTTCCTCGATGCGTTTGGACTCGGTGATATCGTAGATAACGCCGATGTAGCGCAGGCCACCGGCGTCAATGCCGCGTAGATATTCACCGCGACGAGCCAGCCAGCGCGTTTCGCCGGTATCGGCCCGATCAATGCGAAACTCGATATTGCGCTCTGGCTGAGGCTCGGAAGGCAATTTGGGATCGATGATCGGACGATCGTCTGGGTGAACCAACAAGTTGATGGTTCTGACAGGCAACACATTGGTCGGATGTAGCCCCAGCAGTCTGCAGAACTGATGCGAGACGGCAACAGTGCCAAATCCGTCCGAATGCTCGAATGTGCCTACCTGTCCGGCAGTTTGAGCCACACGCAACTGTTCTTCTGTTCGCTTTCGATCGGTAACGTCGACCAAAGTGCCGTGAAACAGGATCGGCTGGTCGTTTTCATCGAGCACGGTGCGTCCGTCGGCGTGAATCCAGCGCACGCCGCCATCCTCTCGCAACAAGCGGTAATCTTTGGAAAACACTTCGGCGCCCGCGAGGATGCCGGCGACCGCAATTCGAATGCGGCGTGCATCGTCAGGGTGGATGCCCGCGAAGAAGTTGCTAGTGGGCGCGCCACTCGCTAGGGCCAGCGGATCCTGGCCGGTTAGAGCGGCAAATCGAGCATCTGCTTTGAGGCTTTGTGCGGTAATATCCCACTGCCAGCTACCGGCAGTGCCGGCTGCCTCGAGTGTAAGCTCGAGGCGTCCGCGCGCCTCTGTGATCTGACGCTGCAGCTTGACAAGCTCTGAACGGGCGAGGCTGATTTCATCCATTTCTTGGTCAGTACGCACTTCACACAGAGCTTTCTTCTTTTCAGGCAGTGTCAGGCACTCACGGCCCAGTTGCTGTCTGAGGTCACGCGATCGATGAAATCCCCGAGAAGCTTTTTCAGCATACCCAAGGACGGCAGGTCCATGATCATGGCGATATAGCCTCGGATATTGCGGTCCCGGACGGAGAAGTTGATGTATAGGAACAGCACCAAACCATCCCTGCCCGGCTCTGCTCCGACGTCAAACAACACCTTTCCATCGCCATAAAGAACCTGCGGGAGGGACATCTGGAGCGACTGGTTGAGCATATTTGCAATGGTGCCGAGGCACCCGTTAAGTATCACATTGCCCGTCTCGGCGAGTGCCTCATCCTTGAGAGAGGCAACCTCAGCGGCATCCACTTCGTCGCCAACAATGGCCAGGACCAGTTCAAGGCTGTTATCTTCAGGAAAGATCAGCAAAGCCTTGCCGGAGAACGCGCCGCCGAATTCCTGGCGGATGGCGACCAGATCGTCGCTTTCACGCTGCCCGATCAGAGCGGCTGCGGCATTCTGGGTAACGACTTCGACCGAGGGAACTGACAACAGCACTTGGCTGCCAACCATCTTGCGCAGACTGGCGGCGGCACGGCTCACGCCGATGTTGACGAGCTCAGTGAGCGCATCGCGTTCCAGCTCATCAAGTGTCACATCCAATAGAGTCATGCGTTGGCCTGGCGCAGGCGCAGCGCAGCGCCACTCAGAAAGCCCTTCATAGTTTCCTCTGTCACCGGCTTGCCCACAAATGTGGCGTTCAGTTCGCGCGCTCTGGCAATGATTTCGTTCTGAACATTGGCGGTGATGATGGCGATGGGCATTTGCGGATAGGCTTCGCGGAGTTCGGCTGCTAGCTCGAGACCATCCTTGCCGGGCATATTGAAATCGAGCACAGCCAAATCCACCGGGTGGGACTTGATGGCTTCAAGGGCCTCGTCGGCGTTGCTTGCCTCTACCTTGTGCCAATCCGGCTGCAGAGCAGCGATCGTTTTGCCGGCCACAATCCGCGCCAACTTGCTGTCATCGACCAGCAGCACCGTCACCATCAAGAGACTCCATCATTCGACGGACCGCGCGGTCCAAGGCTCATCTGTATGCGTACGAAACGTCTGCGGCAAGTTAAGTCGCGCTGACCAGCAGAGGCAAAACCCATCGACGGATGAATGGGTCCTGCGGCTGCCCGATGATCCTTGGTCCCGAGACTAAAAGGACCTGCCAGAGTGCCGTGTGTACCGGTCCTGCGGCAGAGATGTCGACCGAAGCGGCAGGGTTGCTCTGTACAAGGCTCAACAATGTCTCCGCTTCCTCGACGCCGCACTCACCGGTCAGGGTAATAATGCCTCCGAGCAACGCCACGCTCATGCGACCAACTCCGCTAAATCGAGGACCAGCAGCACCCGGCCATCACCAAGGACGGTGGTTCCAGCAATACCGCGCATACCGCTCAACACGCCGCTGAGAGGTCGCGTCACAGTCTCCATACGCTCTTCGATGGCGTCGATTACAATGCCCACCTGTTGATCGGCGACCGCTAGAACCAGAGCAGTCATATCGCCGGCCGGCTCGTTGTTGGGCAAGCCCAACAGGTCGGACAGGGATAGGAGGGGCATCGTGCGGTCCCTCAGAATAAAGGCGCGATTGCTACGGATCGGCGTCACTGCAGCAGGTGCTATCCGGACCGTCTCGACCACGGCCTGCATTGGCACTCCGTAACGCTCTCCCCCGACCGAGACGACTAACAGTTGGGTCAAGGCGAAGCTCACCGGCAGCCGCAACGTAGTGGTGGTGCCAAGCCCAATCCTGCTCGCCAGATTGACGGAGCCGCCAACGCGCGCAGCGGCCATTCGCACGGCATCCAGCCCTACGCCACGACCGGAGAGATCGCTGACAGCTGCAGCCGTAGAAAAACCGGGCACAAAGAGCAGGTCTAGCATTTCGCGCTCATCGAGTTGCGCGGCGCGCTCGACACTTACGAGACCCTTGCGCTGAGCGGCGGCGCGGATGGCTGTCGGATCGATGCCGCGACCGTCGTCGGACAGGCTCACCGCGATGTGGTCGCCATCAACCACGACGCGCAGGGAGAGGATGGCGGTCGCCGGCTTGTCGGCGGCAAACCGTTCGGCAGGAGCCTCGATGCCGTGGTCCATAGCATTCCGAACCAAGTGTAACAGCGGCTCGAACAATTCGTCGACGATGGTCTTGTCGGCCTCGAACGCATCCCCTTCAATCAGCAATTCGGTCGGCTTGCCGAGCCGGCGAGAGAGGTCCCGAACCATACGAGGCAGTCGACGAAAAGCCTGGGAAAGTGGCACCATACGAGTTTGGAGCACGCCGCCGTAAAGCGCCCCGGTCAGCCGGTCAAGATCCTTATGCGCGTCGGCTATGGCGCGCGCCAGGTCGGCGCCGTCGGCTAGACCGGCGGCCATGGTGCCAAGGACAGTAACGGCGTTCTTGGTAGTCATCAGTTCGCCGACAAGATCAAGTAGTGCATCAATACGCGCAGGATCTACGCGGAGGCTGCGGCTGACGTCGATATTGGCCTCGACGGGCTCTGCGACCGTTTCGTCTAGCGTTACAGCGGCACCGAGCGGTACGAGCTGCACCTGATCAGGCACCAGGCGGAAAATCGCTTCGACCTGTTCGAGCGGCGCTTCGCTCAGCGCCTCGAACACGAGATTGGACCGGAAGGGATCAAAGAGTGCCGGTGCCGGCCACGGGTCCCTTGGCTTGACCGAAAGATGGATAATACCTGGGACTTGAGCGAGCAGCGCCAGCGGATCGTCACCACTGAAGAAGCTTTCAGCCTGAGGCTGATACCGCAGAGCTACCGAGGCATTGTTGCCCTTAGACACCGCTAGCGACAACGCCCAGGCGATGGATGGCCCGGCATCACCGACTGGCTTGGTCACAGTCGGGTCGAAATCGGTGTCGAGGGCTGCTTCGAGTTGCAGCGCCCGCTCAAGCTTGGCGACGCCGACGGCACCCACACTTTCTAAGTCATCGACACATTCATCGATCCATTCCAAAACTGAGACGATGGCGTCGATCTGTACCGGGTCAAGTACAGCTGTGCCCGATTTGACCCTCCCGAGATTGTCCTCGGCCTTGTGCAGCACCGAATTCAGAGGCCCTAGATCGAACAGGCCGGTCGACCCTTTCAGCGTATGGACGGCGCGGAATGCGCTATCGAGCCTCGGTGAATTGCCCGGCTCCGCTTCCAGAACGAACAGATCGTCGATGGATGCCTGCACAAGCTCGCGGGCTTCCACAATGAACTGGGCCATCAGCTCGTCCATCACACCCGCTCCGGCCGCTGATAAACGATAGCTTCGGGAAAACGCCGGGTGATAAATCGCTCGGAAATCCGGGCCATGGATTCAGAATGTCCTAGGCACATGTAACCGCCTGGAACGAGACTGTTGAACAGGTTTTGCATGCAGCGTACCCGCGCTGAAGCGTCGAAATAGATCAACAAGTTGCGGCAGAAAATGACGTCGAACTGCCCTTGGCGCGAGACTGAAGCCGTGTCGGTGATGTTGCACGGCGTGAATGTGACCGACTCTCGGAGATCGTCGATCAGCCGTATCCTTCCGCCCTGGACAGGCGCGAAGTAGCGTTCAACCAGTTCGGGTGGGAGGCGCATGACGGCCCGGCGGCTATAGTTAGCCTCCAGCGCTTCAGCGACAATAGCAGTGTCAATGTCCGATCCGACGATCTCTACATTGTAGGCGTCGACCAGCCCCCAGTTTTCAAGCAGCCAAATGGCGATTGAATAGGGCTCCTCGCCGCTCGAGCAAGGCACCGACCAAATACGAACTTTGTCGCCAGGCCGCTTCGACCGGATAATCTCGGGCAGGATGGAGTTGCTAAGACAGGCGAGCTGATGCTCTTCGCGATAAAAATAGGTCTCGTTGATGGTGAAACTGTTGATCAGCTGCTCGGCTTCGCTAGGCGTTGCTCTGAGCAGAGCGAAGTAGTCTGCGAACCTGACTAGGTCGTTTTCAACCATTCGGTCAGCGACGCGTCGGTCTACGTAATAGCGCTTCGACTCGCCGAACTGCATGCCCGTGCGAGAATAGAGGAAGTCGCACAGGATCGTGAGGTCGGCGGCCGACAAAGGTGAAAGGGCACTGGCCCTTGCCAACAGGTCCGCTTTTCGCCGGGTCATGCCAGTACCTCAGCGATGTGGAGAGGAATATCGTCCAACGGTAGTGTTTCCACGGCGCCACCGCGACTGACCAGTTCCCCCGGCATACCCCACACAACGGCCGTGTCTTTTGATTCAGCTATAGTGTATCCACCTGCGGCCCTCAGTTCGGCCATGGCCGCAGCACCGTCCGAACCCATTCCCGTTAGTAGCACGCCCATCAGCTGTTTAGCTGGCACATGTTGTAGAGCGGTTCTTACAAGGCGATCCACACTTGGATGCCAGGGATAGTCACTTTGCACTGGCGCCGCATGGACCATTAGTTGGCCACCCCGCACGCTGACGACGACATCGGTGCCACCGCGGGCGATATAGACGCTCCCTGCCTGAAGGAGCGTTGGCCCGGTGACTTCACTAACGGAAAGTGCTGCGAGCTTGTCCAGGCGACGCGCCAGCGGCCCGGTGAACGCTTGCGGCATATGCTGAGCGATAACCACCGGCCACCGCAGGCCTGCCGGCAGGTTCGACAGCAGGATATCCAGCGCCGGCGGGCCGCCCGTCGAGGTGCCGACCAGGACCAGACCGATTGCGGAGGCTACCGCAGCTACCGTTTGGACGGGAGCAGCGGGTACGTTGCCTAGCCGTCGCAGGCGAATACGCTCGGCGAGGCGCCGGGACCGCGGCAGCTCCACGGCTGCAGCAGCCCGGACCTTGGACACAAGTTCATCGGCCAGGGCGTCCATATACAGGGATACCGCGCCTTCGGGCTTGGCGACAAAATCGACCGCGCCCATCTCGAGGGCCGTCAGCGTCACGTCCGCGCCGTCCTCGGTCAGTGCTGAGACCATCACAACTGGCACCGGATGCTCCAGCATTATGCGATCAAGACAGGCCAGACCATCAAGCTTAGGCATGTTGACATCGAGCGTTACGACGTCTGGTTGGAAACTCGCTACTTTCTCAAGCGCTTCGAGCCCGTCGCGGGCCACCGCTATCTCGAATTCTCCGGTCGCCGCGAAGATGCTGATCAGTAGCTTGCGCATCAGAGCGGAGTCTTCGGCGATAAGGATGCGGATCACGCTTGGTTCGCCGCTTGTTGCCCAGCGGCAATTTCGGAAATGACGTCCTGTTCGGCGCGGCTCAGTAGTTCCTCGGGGTCGATGAGCAGGATTAGAGAGCCTTCCTCGCCGACATTGGCCACGCGGTTGAAGACGGCCGAGCGTTCGCTCGAAAGCGACGGAGTTTTGGCAAGGTCCGCCACATCCACCGACAGAACTTCCGACACTGCATCGACTATGAACCCCGCCTGCAGCCCGCCGACCGTGACGATGATGACCCGCGGCTGCACGGCATCTGCCGCCAGCGGAGCCTCGAACCGTTGCCGCTGGTCGATGATCGGTACCGGGCGCCCGCGCAGGTTGATGATGCCGCTCACAAAGCGCGGGCCATTGGGAATGCGAGTGACCGTGTCAGGAAGTCGAAGTACCTCCTGCACAGAGGCGATCGGCAGACCGTAGCGCTCTGCACCTAGGTCGAAAACCACAAACTGCTCCTGCGCCTGAGTAGTGCGGTGATCGACCATGTTTGTTGTCTCCCCGCTCATTGCGCCCATTGTTTCTTCAACCGCTGCGTTGGCGAACAGTCGCGGCACCGAAAGGATCGTCACCAGCGGGCGTCCGCTACCCTGCCTCCCGATGGCGTCGAGTTCAGCATTGCCCTGACCGCGCTGGAGAATCGGCGGCACCTCGTCGATTGAGCTTTCGTCCAGCCGCAGGATAGTCTCGACCGCGTCGGCCACCAGCCCAACCTGCGCACCGTTATGCTCGACCACCATGATCCGGTTTCCAGACGTTAAGCCATTGGCCCCTGAAAATCCCAAAATCGCGCCCAGAGAAATGATCGGAAGTGATCGGTCGCGTACGTTGGCAACGCCGAGGACGGCTTGATCGGAGCCCGCCACGCGCGAAATACTGGCCGGCACGCGCAGGACTTCCGTTATCGCTCCTAAAGGAAGCGCAAACGTCTGCTCGCTGATCTGGAATGAGACGAGTACGCGCTGGGCGGTTTCAGCTACCGTCGCGACGGGCGCGACATCGCGCTGGGTCTGCCTCGCCAACGATTGTGTTGTCTGTGGCTTGAAGACGGTCTGCAGCAGACTTGCCACTTCGACCTGCTGAGTGTCGGAGCTGTTGCCCACATCCAATCCTAGGACGGCATCGACCAAAAGGCCGACGGGTCCACCCTGATCGACTACGACCAGGCGATCTTCGTCGCTTG
This sequence comes from Devosia sp., assembly GCF_040509215.1. Lineage (GTDB taxonomy): Bacteria > Pseudomonadota > Alphaproteobacteria > Rhizobiales > Devosiaceae > Devosia. Next base: position 6,830 of record NZ_JBEVLL010000382.1, on the reverse strand, counting down.
CCTCGGCGCCCATCAGCCGGGCCAGCGAAACAATGGGCAAGACTGTGCCCCGCAAATTGCTAACGCCAAGCAAGGCGGACGGTCCATGCGGAACCCGCGTCACCCTGGGCCGGCGCAGCACCTCCACTACACTTCCGCCCGAAAGCACATAGCTTCGCCCGCCAACCACGACAGTCAGCCAGCGCAGATTGGCGTAGAGAACTGGGGCGCCCGATCCCACCTTCAGCTCGCCGCCTGCAATTCTTCGGACAGCAGGGCGATCTCCTCGATGGCTGCCGCCAGATCCTCTGCTGCATTGGACTGCTCTCGAGCCGAAGAGCCGGCCTGTGCTGCAGCCGCGCCCGCCTCCTGGGCCACGGCGGCAATCTGCTCGGTACCGGTAAGTATTTCGCGCACCGCAATCAACACCGCGTCGGCGCTGGCCAGGATCGAGTCATTCCCAAGCCGAATGGCCTCGCAATCACGCTGTACCTGGTCGAGGCGCTCGACAATAAACTTGTTGCGTGACAGCTCTGCCTCGGCGACCTGTAGGGTTACTCCCAAATCGCGCAGCGCTTCGCCAATCGTGCTCTGGATTGACCGTACGCCCTCCTTGGCGCCTTCGATTGTTTCAGAAGCGTTATCGGCAAGCTTCCGAATATCGCTGGAAACGATGGCAAAGCCTCTACCATCTCTGCCGGCGCGCGCCGCTTCTACAGAGCCGCTCACAGCAAGCATGCTGGTCTGCACGCTGGTCAGGATGATGCGATCGACTGCGCGCTCGATGCGGCGGGCCACCGCATCCAGCGACGACAGCGTTTGAAAGGCCAAGCGCGCATCGACGAGCCCGCTCTCAAGTTCGGTACCTATGCCGACCACACTGGCGCGATTGCGTTCCAGCTGTTCGGCGATCGCCGTGATCCGCTGCACGGCATTGCGCGCATTTTCCGCACTCACGCCGGCGCTACTTTCGATCTGGGCCATCGCCGCGTTAGACTCTTGGGTGGCAGCCGCTTGCTCTTCTGCGCCCCGGCTAATCTGATCCACCGCGATCAGGATTTCCGCGGCAGCGCCTGCGAGTTCCTGCACCGTCGCAGAAAGCTCTTCCGCGGCGGCGCCCATAGTAGCGAAGTCGCTCTCCGAACCGCTACTATCGCTTAGGCCGTCAGCGATTTGAGAGAGCGACTGCGCCGCCTGCTGGCTTTCTTCAAGAGCGGTGCTCTGCTGCTGTACTGCGCGTTGAGCCTCCGCTGCGGCGGCGGCCTGTTCCTCCGCGGCCGCAGCAACGTTTTCCGCGCCTTTTTGCGCCTCGCGCGCCGCCAGATCGGCTTCCACAGCGGCGGTGAGGATAGCGCTGCTACCGTCGAGCAGAACTAGGAGGTCGCGGCGAATGGTTGCCAGATCGGAAGAAATCACCTGACCAATATCGGTCTGTGCCCGTGCCGACTGAGCTGCCCCTGCGATGCGGGTCGCCACTTCGGCAACTCCATCGCCGATCGACTGCGCGAGCTGCTTGACGTCCCGGGCGCTGCGCTCAGCGCTCTCTGCAAGAGCCCGAACTTCGTCGGCGACAACTGCAAAACCGGCGCCCGTTTCGCCAGCCCGCGCCGCTTCGATGGCTGCATTGAGCGCGAGCAAGTTGGTTTGGTCCGACACGTCGGCAACGACAAGCGTGGTCTCCCCTATCTTGCTTGCTTGGTCCTGCAATCGGGTGATCAAATCGACCGTCGCCAGCTGCCGCGCCGCGTTGCTTTCAATGGCCAGCAGCAACCCCTCCATTGCCGTAGTGGATTCCACCACTGCCGCCTGCAACACTTCGGACTGACGTCGCGAGGTCTCCGCGTCGGTTCGGGCGCTGACAAACTGCCGGGACAACTCTCCGACGGTGGCCAGCGACTCGTGTGCAGCACCGGCCGCTTCCTCAGCTCCACTGGCAATCTGCTCTAGGGCCTGCCGCAATTCGTCGGATGCAGCTGCCGCTTCGGCAACGCCGCTTGCCAATTCCATTGTTGCAGCGGCCACGCGCTCCGACGCTTGCTCCCGTGACACCGGCATACGCTTGACCGGCGCCCGCCTCACCGTCGGAGCTGTCACGGGACTGGCGGCAGGTTTGGCAGTCTTGCGCTTGGCGAGAGTGGTGGTCTTTACGAGCGCCATATCTGAGGCTTCCGTCCCGGTGCGTTAATTCAACAATGAGATAGCACCCCGTTATCCAGACGGATACTGGGGCCTGCAGGTTCAGCTTTCTTGCCAGGGCTAGCAGGCGTGGGGTCTGCAGTCTTTCGATGGTGCCCGCGGTCGCTGACGGTCGCGGAAAGCTGCACGTAAAATCGTTTGCAACCCTGTTGAAACGGAGCCGTTAAGGCGCTGCAACAGGGACATTCTACATGCCATCCAATTTGAGTTCATCTGCTCGCAAGGTACTCCCTGGCGACCATAGAGTTTTGGGCGCCGTTTGGGATGGGGAGGGTACCAACTTTGCGATCTTCTCTGCGCACGCTACACGAGTCGAACTTTGCCTCTTTGATGACAGCGGCGCCGAAACTGAACGCATAACCCTGCCCGAGTATACGAATGAAATTTGGCATGCATATCTGCCGGGGGTGGGACCTGGCACCTTATATGGGTATCGCGTACACGGCCCCTACGAGCCGAGCCACGGGCATCGTTTCAATTCTAATAAGCTGCTGATCGACCCGTACGCCCGTGAGCTCGTGGGCGACGTGAAATGGTCCTCCGCCCATTTTGGGTACCGCGCTGATGCGGACAATAAAGACCTTTCGTTCAACGAGGAGGATAGCGCTTCTGTCACCCCCAAGGCTCGGGTGGTTGACTCGCGCGCTCATGATTGGTCTGGCGATATCAAGCCCAACATAGATTGGGCCAAAACCATTTTCTACGAGACCCACGTCAAAGGCTTCACCCAGCTCCACCCGGCCGTGCCGGAAAACCTGCGTGGCACTTTCGAAGGTTTGGCGCAGCGCGAGGTTATCGACTACATCAAGTCGACCGGCGTGACTTCGGTGGAACTCTTGCCCATCCACGCCTTTCCCGACGACTCTTTTCTGATCGACAAAGGCCTCAGGAATTATTGGGGATATAACACCCTCGGCTTCTTCGCGCCCGCCAGCCGATACTATGGCCCGAATGGTATCACCGGTCTTCGTAATACAATCAGAGCGTTCCACGATGCAGGACTCGAGGTCATCATGGACGTGGTGTACAATCATACTGCGGAAGGCAATGAGATGGGGCCGACGCTCTCCTGGAAGGGCATCGACAACTTCTCATACTATCGCACCATGCCAGGGGATGCGCGCTACTACGTCAACGACACGGGCACCGGTAACACCGTCAATACCAGCCATCCCCGCGTTCTGCAGATGATCACCGATAGCCTCCGGTATTGGTCAGAGGAAATGCATGTCGACGGATTCCGCTTCGATCTCGGCACCATTCTCGGCCGCGAGCCTGAGGGCTTCGACCAGCGCGGCGGATTCTTCGATGCCGTCGGCCAAGATCCGTCACTTGCAAAGGTAAAACTCATCGGCGAACCATGGGACATTGGCCCCGGCGGCTATCAGGTTGGCGGTTTCCCGCCCGGCTGGTCGGAGTGGAATGACAAATATCGCGACACCGTTCGCGACTACTGGAAGGACACCGATCACACCTCGGGCGACTTCGCCGCCCGTTTCACTGGCTCCGGAGATATTTATGACAAGCGCGGCCGCCGCCCTTGGGCGGGTGTCAATTTCCTAACCGCCCATGATGGTTTTACCCTTCATGACCTCGTTTCATTTAACGAAAAGCACAACGATGCGAACGGCGAGGGCAATAACGACGGTCACAACAACAATCGCAGCTACAATTATGGAGCTGAAGGCGAGACAGACGATGAGGGTATAGTCACTATCCGAGAGCGCCAGAAGCGGAACTTTCTCGCGACGCTCCTCCTGTCCCATGGCACCCCAATGCTGCTGGCGGGTGACGAATTCAGTCGCAGCCAAGGCGGCAACAACAACGGGTACGCGCAAGATAGTGAAATTAGTTGGGTCCATTGGGACTTCAGCGAGAATGCCGGGGCCCTGACGGACTTCACCCGCAAGCTTGTCGCCATCCGCCAAGCCCAGCCGCTGATACATCGCGACAACTGGCGCGATATGATGAGTATCACATGGTACAATCCCAGCGGCGGCGAGCAGCAGGCTGCGCATTGGCTTGATGCCGGCGCAACCACACTCGGAATTCGCCTGTCGCGTGATGATCTCCAAGACAAAGACGGCATATGGTGGGAATTGGTCATCCTCTTCAATCCCCACGATGGCGATGTTGATTTTACCGTTCCGCAGCGCAGCGAAGGCTCTACCTGGACCGCGGAGATCGACACAGCCGACCCTGCTGGTGCCCTACGAACCGTCCATGGTGGAGAGGCCATCAAGATGGCGCCCCGATCGCTCGTACTGCTGCGTTAAGCCGTATGCAACCGATTGCCGCGAACCGTCGTTGCTGTGCAATAGCCAGGCAATGTCGCCGCGGCAAACGCCGTGTCATTCACCGAATTCAAGCATGACCAGCCAACTCCAAGTCATCCGGGAACTCGGCGTCAATCCCGATTTTGACGTCGAGCGCGAGGCGAACGAGCGCCGTGCTTTCCTCAAGACGTACCTTCTTCGCTCTGGCCTTCATAATTTGATCTTGGGTATTAGCGGCGGTGTGGATTCGACCACGGCCGCGATGCTCGCCCAGCAATCCGTCAAGGAGTTGAGGGCATCAGGGTTCAACGCACGGTTTATCGCCGTGCGCCTCCCCTATGGCCAACAGGCCGATGCAGCGGACGCCGACGCGGCGATTGCTACAATCGACCCAGATCTGATCTTTGAAGTCGATATCGCCGCGCCCACCGATGGCATGTGGCAGTCCCTCCGCCGCGCGGGCTTTTCCCCTGCTAGCCCCGCCCAGGCAGATTTTCTCCGTGGGAATGTAAAAGCCCGCCAACGCATGATCGCCCAATATGCCGTCGCCGGCGGGTTGGACGGCCTCGTGCTCGGCACCGATCACGCCGCCGAGGCCGTGATGGGCTTTTTCACCAAGTTCGGCGATGGCGCTGCTGACCTGCTGCCGCTGGCCGGCCTCACAAAGCGCCGAGTCCGTGCCTTGGCTGCCTATCTCAAGGTTCCCGGCCATCTCGTCGATAAGATACCGACCGCCGACCTCGAAGATCTAGCGCCACTCCGGCCGGATGAAGATGCCTATGGGCTCACATATGAGCAGATCGACGATTTCCTGGAGGGCAGGCCCGTTCCGCCCGAAGTGGAGAGCAAGATCCTAGCCCGTTACCGCGCCACCGCACACAAGCGAGCCCTACCGGCCTCACCGATTGATTTGGCGTTTGGCTGAAAACGTCGAGCGTCCCGCGCAGGTCTCTTCGACGTGCAGTTTATGGTCGCGGCATACACCGCCTGGGGCACACCTTGCCTCAATCGCCTCCTTCCGGCCATCAAGGCTTTGATTTAACCTGATCCCTCCAAATCATCCTCACGCGCTTCCGGGATCGTCGTGGCTGTCCGCAGTCGTGATCGAAGAAGGAATTCGCTTTTCGGACTCGGCTGACGCCAGCTGCGGCCGACCCGCCAGTAATTGTTCCAGCGCCTGGAACCAATACTCCTTTTCTCGGCCATCAGGCCGGCCATCATTCTCCCAAAGATGGTATGCCGTCTGGCGGACCCTCTGTTCGAAATCCAAATCGACAAATTTCTCTGTGTTCTCGTACATCGCGGGTTCTCCTCTAGCTCGGAAACGCTCCACGAGGCTTGGTGATCCATGTTCGTAGTGTTTTTGACACTACGAGCCAGCCCCTTGGAACTTCCGATAGCTGAGTTCGGTTGGACACCGAACACCCGTTGTGAGGACAAGAAATGTCTAGCGAAGACAGTAGGCCCACTGAAATACCTCCGCAGCAACAAACACCGCCCGGCACTATAGGCGAAATGACCCCGACACCGGATCATGGCGAAGACAGCTATGCTGGGAGCGGCAAGCTCGTCGGAGAAGTGGCAATCATCACCGGTGCGGACAGCGGCATCGGCCGGGCCGTCGCAATCGCCTTCGCCCGCGAAGGGGCCGACGTGGTGATTTCTTATTTAAGTGAAGATGAGGATGCGCGGTCGACCGCAGCTTGGGTGGAGAAGGCCGGTCGTAAGGCCGTGGTTGTTGCTGGCGACATAACCAGCGAAGCGCATTGCAAAGAATTAGTCGACCGCACAGTGCGTGAACTGGGTGGCCTGGACATCTTGGTAAATAACGCTGCATTCCAAAGAACGTACGAGGACATCGGCGACATCTCATCTGAGGAGTGGGATGTGACTTTGCGCACAAACATCTACGCGCCCTTTTATCTTTCCAAAGCTGCTATTCCTTTCATGCAGCACGGCAGTGCGATCATTAATACAACGTCAATCCAGTCGAAATCTCCTTCCCCACAGCTCCTGGCGTACGCCACCACGAAAGGCGCAATATCCAACTTTACCGCAGGGCTCGCGCAGATGCTTGGGAAGAAGGGGATCCGGGTAAATGCAGTAGCACCTGGCCCAATCTGGACTCCCCTAATCCCGTCGACGATGCCCCCTGAAAAAGTCGCGACCTTCGGTAAAAACACCCCGCTTGGCCGCGTTGGTCAGCCGGCCGAACTCGCAGGTGCCTACGTGCTGTTGGCGTCAAGTGAAGGGAGCTACATGTCAGGCTCGATCATATCAGTTACCGGTGGAGAACCGATGCTTTAGAAACTTGCAAGGGGTCGATCGGGATGGTGAAGAGTCGTCAAGCCGACCTTTTCAACAACAACCGTCGGGACC
>NZ_JBEVLL010000381.1:0-3274 GCF_040509215.1 Devosia sp. | reverse complement strand
AGGAAACGCTGGAGCTGCACCACGGCAAGCATCATCAGGCCTATGTGACGGCGCTCAACGGGTTTGTTGAGAAGAACCCGGACCTGCAGGGCAAGAGCCTTGAAGAGATCGTTCTCTTTGCCAAGGACAAGGCGGAGCTGGCGCCGGTGTTCAACAATGCCGGGCAGCACTGGAACCACATCCATTTCTGGAACGCGCTGACCCCGACCGGCGGCAAGCTGCCGGGCAAGCTCGAAGCCAAGATCGTTGAAGACTTTGGGGCGGTCGATGCGTTCAAGGATGCGTTCAAGACCGCTGCGACGACGCAGTTTGGTTCGGGCTGGGCCTGGCTGGTGCTGGGCACCGATGGCAAGCTCAAAGCCACCAAGACCCCGAATGGCTCGAACCCGCTGGCGACTGGCGAAGGCAAGCCGCTGCTCGGGCTCGACGTGTGGGAGCACAGCTACTATGTCGACTTCCGCAATCGTCGTCCGGACTATGTGACGAACTTCCTCGACAAGCTGGCGAACTATGAGTTTGCCGAGGCGAACCTGGGCTGAGGCCGCAAGCCACCGCACGCACTGACGGTCGTCACCACCAGGCTTGTCCCGGTGGTCCATGCCATCCGCAAGATGGCGGCTCTCCGAGATGGATTGCCGGGACAAGCCCGGCAATGACGACGGTGGGGCGAGCGTCGTGTGGGTGGCGACATAGGTCTCTTAGCTGACCTCTTCCATCACCGGGAATGACACCGGGATTGGATTTTTGAAATGCGATGCGGTGGATGGATTGCACCTTGCGACCGGATTGCGCGATTATTGATTTTCAGCAGTTCGCCAAGCGCGCAGCGCGTGCAAAGGTGGATGCGTCCTTGAGTAGCGTGATGCCTGATTTTGACTTGCCCGACAGCATGGCGCTGCGCCCGACACGGAAGCCGGTGGTGAACACGGCCGAATTTCGCTCGGCCATGTCGTCGGTAGCGTCCAGCGTTTCGGTGGTGACGGCGCGGCGGGGCGACGAAGTGGTGGGACGGACGGTGACGGCCGTGCTGTCGCTGTCGGCCAGCCCGCCATCTGTCCTGATTTCCATTGATATCGTCAGCCGGCTGGCCGATCTGATCGCCAAGACCGGCGGGTTTTCCATGGCGGTGCTGGCGGAAGACCAGAGCGAAATCGCCGATGCCTTTGCCGGCAAGGTGGCCCCCGAAGAGAGGTTCGACCGCGGGACCTGGTCACGCTGGCCTTCGGGGCAACCGATGCTGGACGGGGCGGTGACGGTGATCGATTGCGAGGTGATCGGCTCGATCGAGACGGGCACACATGTGCTGTTTGCCGGAGCGATCATCGAAGCGGAGGCCCATGACGAGCGCCGCCCGCTGATCTGGCAGCGGCACGGCTATCACGGGATTTCAAGCATCGACTAACGGCACGCGCTTTTCGCGCATGTCGTTGTGCGGAAACAGACAACCACTTTCGGCAAACATGCTTTAGTGCCACACTGCAATCGATTTCCTGATTCAATCTGGATGAGGCAACCGCGACCTTGAGGGCGGCGTTTGCCAAGCGTCCAGGAGGCAGATGTGCCGCGTTATTTCTTTCACTATCGTACCGATGAAGAGCTGGTTCGCGACGAGGCGGGCAGCGAATTGGCGGATCTGGAAGCTGCCGAGCAGCAGGCAGCCGAAATCGGCAAGGCGATCATCGACAAGCTGGCGGGCGAAGGCGGCGAGACGCGGGCGCCGCGGACAATCGAAATTACCGACGCGCGCGGCGAAGAGCTGCTCTATGTGGTGTTTTGGGAAGGGCCGAAAATCGGCGAAGGGTCAGCGAGCCCGGTCACGCCGGTGAGCGTGCATTAGCAACCAGGCTTTGCGCCCGGACTATTCAGAAGAACAGCGGTCCGCCATTTGCGGTGACAATGAAGCCCAGGATCAGGGCTGCAGCCAGCGCGGCGTAAGAAACCATCAGAGAGACGTTGGGCATGGGGGCCTCATCGCAATGTCTACTGAAAGACTACCAGATCAATCGAGATTAACAAGGTGTAAACGGTTCTCAGGCTAGGGCGTGGGAGAAACGCTTTGCTCGAATGTGACGTTCCAATGAAAAGACTGTGGCGTCATCTTGTTGTCTGATCCTTCCGCCATGAGACCTTGGAAGGGCAGACAGGCTCTGCGGGCCTGACTAGAGTGCAGGGCAAATCACCTAAGAAAACTGGGGGGAGCGGCGCATGACGGACGAACGGAGCTTGGCTTTTATCGAGGCAGCGAAGGCTTTGGCGAAGGGGAATGCCAGCCTGGAGCGCTTCCTGATCGAGGCGATCAAGGCGACCGATCCGGACGATCTGGCGCGTCAGAAGCCAGAAGTGCTGCTCGCCGCGCTCGAGGCCAGCCACAGGGCGCTGTTCGCCGGCTCGCTGACCGATACGCGCATTCTGCTGACGCCGCCGACCCATCCCGGTGGCGCGCTGGTGATCGATGTCATTTCGCCCGACATGCCTTTCATCGTCGACTCGACGCTGGCGGCGCTGCGGGCCATGGGCGGGGTCATCCGCCTCTTCTGTCACCCCGTGGTGCGGGTGAACCAGGGCCAGGTGGCCGAGGCGGGCGGCGCGGCGATCAGCGTGCTGCATATCCATAGCGAGCCAGTGGCCGATCCCGAGGCACTGCGCGCCGAAATCGCCGATACGTTGACCGATGTGTCACGGGCCGTGGGCGATTGGCGGGCCATGCTCGACCGGCTGCGCGGAGCGATGAGCGGGCTCGACGGGCTGAAGCCGGCCCTGCGCGACGAACCGGTGCGCTTTCTCGAATGGCTAACCGAGCACAATTTTACGTTCCTCGGCATGCGCGAATATCGGCTGGAGGACGAGACGCTGGTGCCGGACGGCGAGACGGGCCTGGGCATTCTGCGCGATCCCGCGCTGAAGGTGTTGCGAACGGGCCAGGCCTATGTGGACAGCACGCCGGAACTGGTGGCCTTCCTCAAGACGAGTGAACCACTGCTGGTAACCAAGGCCAATGTACGGGCGCGCGTGCATCGGCGTGTGCATCTCGATTATGTCGGGGTGAAGCTCTATGACGCCGCGGGCAATGTGCGGGGCGAATTGCGCGTGGTGGGGCTGTTTACGGCCCAGGCACTGGCGACGGCGCATACCGATGTGCCAGTGATCCGGCGCAAGGTGGCCGAGGTGATGCGCAAGAGCGGGCTCGATCCGCTGGGGCATGCCGGGCGGGCGCTGCTGAGCGCGCTGGACTCGTATCCGCGCGACGAGATGTTCCAGATCGATACCGGGCTCT
>NZ_JBEVLL010000380.1:0-3793 GCF_040509215.1 Devosia sp. | reverse complement strand
CCCGCGAAAGCGGGAATCTCTGTTTTCTATGCGACTTTATATCAGCACTCCATCGTCACCACCGGGCTTGTCCCGGTGGTCCAGGCCATCCGCAGGATGGCAGGCCTTCCCAAGCCGGACAGGCCCGGCAATGACGTTGAGCCGCGCAGCATCAACGTGCGGTGCGAAGGCCAGCACACACCGTCCCTCCTGAATCATCCGCTTGCTAGGATTTTTCCCTTTTGCGCCAGCCCTCGCAGCGCAGGCCACCTATCCACCCCCGCGGCTTGCCCCGAAAGCCCCCGCCAACTAAACCATCCATGCCGAAAAGACGTCGCCGGTTGGTATCCCGGCCCCGCACCAGCGGATTCGACGCCCCAAGCGTCCCACAGGCACCATTTCTTCAACCTCGAAGATGGTGCTGACCGGGACTCCCTCCGTCAGCCTCTTCACCGACGGAGCCTCGATGCCCAAGAAAACCCTCTTCCTCGCCCAGCTCTTCATCACCTTCGGCATGGCTTTTTCCATGTCCGGCATCATGGGCTTCATCTCGGTCGGCCCCGATTTCCTGTCGCATTGGCCGCTGAGCTTCATCACCGCCTGGCCCATCGCCTTCATCATGACGCAAATCATCACGCCCCTGGCGTTCAAGCTCTCCCACCGACTGACGATGCCCGCGCGCGCCTGACGCGCCTCCCGCCCGGTGTCACCCCGGCGAAAGCCGGGGTCCATCCAGCGATGGCCGCCCCCTGTCATCAATCTTCTACATAGCCACGCTATCGGCAGGCACCTTCCCGCAGCCGATCATCCCGTGCCCGTCATCCTCCGCTACCTCATCGTCCTCGCCATCGGCCAGAACATCGGTTGGGGCACAGTGGGTCTTCTGGCCGTGCTCGGCACGGACATCGCCGTGGGCCTCTCGCTCCCACCGCCGCTGGTCTTCGCGGGCAGTTCGGTCTTTTACGTCACCATGGGTCTCTGCGCCCCATTCCTCGGCCCCGCATTCATCCGCTTTGGCGCCCGCACGCTCCTCGCGGCGGGCTCCTTGGGCGCCGCATTGGGCTTCATCCTCCTCGCCTCCAGTCAGGAGGCAGTCTCCTATCTCGCCGCCTGGTGTATCCTCGGTCTCGCCGGCTCCGCTTCGCTTTCGACCGCCTCCCACATCGCCCTCAACGAAGCCCTCGGCCCGCGCGCCAGAAACGCCATCGGTCTCCTCATGCTGGCCTCCGGCCTTTCCGGCACGATCTTCTGGCCAACCACTGCCTACCTCGCTGGCCTCACCGATTGGCGCATGATCTGCCTGACCTTCGCCGCGCTCCTGCTCCTTGCCGCCGCCCTCTACGCCCTCGGCCTGCCGCGCCCAAAAACCACGGTTGCGCTACCCGACAAGGCCCCCGAAACCGCCGCGCCACCAGCGCAAACGACCTTCTACCTCGTCGCCGCCGCCATCGCGCTCAACGCCTTCGTCACCTTCGGCTTCTCCGCCATCCTCATCGAGCTTTTGAAAAGCCTCGGCGTCCAGCCCGAGCTTGCCATCGGCCTCGCCTCATCCCTCGGCATCATCCAGGTCGCCGCCCGCGCCATTGACCTCCTCGGTGGCGCGAAATGGGACGGCCTCGCCACGGCCCTTGTTGCCGCGCCATCCCTCCTCCTGTCCCTGGTCCTGCTGCTTGTGTTCGGCGCGTCCTGGTTCGGCGTCGCCGGCTTCATCCTGATCTACGGCATCGGCAGCGGCGCCCTGGCTGTCTCCCGCGCCACCATGCCGCTCGTCTTCTACGACAAGGCCGAATACGCCCGTGCCCTCACGCGCATCGCCCTGCCGCTCAACCTGATCTCCGCCGCCGCGCCCCCGGCGCTGATCGCGCTACTAGACGGCATCGGCCCACAGGCAGTGCTCGTCGCCGCCGTCGCGTGCTCCGGCCTCGCACTGGTCTTGCTACTGCTTCTAAACCGCCGCCGACCGGCCTAAATCGCCCCAATCGGCAGCGCCGAAACCACTGTGCCCACCTGCTGCCCCGGATCAAACTCCGGCTGCACGATCAGCGCATCCGCTGCGGCCAGCGACGAGGTATGCCCGCTATCCGTCTCATTGATCGGCAACAATCCGGTCACGCCATCGCGCACCAAAACCCGCGCCCGCATAAAATGCCGCCGCGCCGTATTGGGCGGCGTCGGCCCCAGCAGCGGCAATCGCAGCGGCTCCACATCCGCCAGTCCCAGCCAGTGCCGCAGCGCCGGTTTCACAAAAAGCTCGGCCGTCACCATGGCCGAAACCGGATTGCCCGGCAGCCCAAACACCAGCGTCTTGCCGCGCGTGCCAAACATCAGCGGCTTTCCCGGCCGCATATTGATCCGCCAGAAATCCAGCGTCACGCCATGGTCCACCAGCGCCGCCTGCACCAGATCATGCTCGCCAACGCTCGCCCCACCAGTGGTCACCACCACATCGGGCTCACTGGCAAAAATCCGATCCAGGACTGCGTCGAGTTCCTCGCGCCTATCCCGCGCGATCCCGAAATCCGACACAGCCTCGGCAAAAGGCGCCAATGACGCCGCCAGCCCAACGCTGTTGGACGCCACGATCTGATCCGGCCCCAGCACTGTCCCCGGCAACACCAGTTCGTCGCCTGTCGCCAGCAGCGCAATCTTCGGACGCCTCGCCACGGAGACAGTCCCGGCATTTGCAGCCGCCGCCACAGCCACCTGAAACGCCCCAAGCCGCGTCCCACGCTCCAGGATCATCCGCCCAATCGCAAAATCATAACCCCGCGGACGAACGCTATGACCCAGCCGGGCAGGGGCCGTGAACCGAACGAGATCCCCGTTCCGCTCCGCCTCTTCCTGCATGATGACGGTATCGGTCCCCTCGGGCAGCGGCGCCCCGGTGAAAATCCGAACCGCCTGGCCTTCGCCAACCGTGCCCGCGAAACCCGCCCCCGCCTGCGACATGCCGATCACCTTGAGCCAAACGCCCTCGGCCACGTCAGCCGCCCGCATGGCATAGCCATCCATGGCGCTGGCATTGAACGGTGGCTGATCATGGCTCGCCACCACCGGCTCGGCCAACACGCGCCCCGCCGCTTCGGCCAAAGCAACACTCTCGCCGACCACATTCGGCACCCGCGCCAGAATGCGATTCAACGCTTCATCAACTGGAAGCAGGCTCATGATTCTCTTCGATAATCGCCCGATTTGCCGCCCGATTTCTCGATGAGGCAAATGTCTGAAATCACCATCGCCCGGTCGAGCGCCTTGGCCATGTCGTAAAGCGTAAGGGCCGTCGTCGTCGCAGCCGTCAGCGCTTCCATTTCGACGCCGGTTTGCCCGGTCGTCTCGGCGACAGTCCGAATGAGAATGGTGGTCTCATTCTCGCCCTCGATCTCGACGCTCACCTTGGTCAGCGGAATCGGATGGCAAAGCGGAATAATATCCGACGTCTTCTTGGCGCCCATGATCCCGGCAACGCGCGCCACAGCCAGCGCATCACCCTTCTTGAGCCCGCCACCGAGAATGGTCGCGATCGTCTCGGCCTCGCCGCTCAGCCGCGCCTGCGCCACTGCCCGCCGCCGCGTGATCGCCTTCTCGCCGATATCGACGATATGCGCCTCGCCCTTGGCATCGAGATGGGTCAGGCGCCGCTCGCTCATCAGCGCACCGTCTCGGGCACGCCCTGCAACAGCGCCCGCGTCGCCGCCACCACATCGTCCTGCCGCATCAGGCTCTCGCCCACGAGGAACGTGCCGATATTGGCCTTTTCATCGAGCATGCGGACATGCTCATGCGTGACGATGCCGCTCTCGCTCACCAGCAGCAC
>NZ_JBEVLL010000379.1:0-16297 GCF_040509215.1 Devosia sp. | reverse complement strand
TTCACGCTCAAGCCAAGTGAAGTGTCCTCGGGTCAAGCCCGAGGATGACGCGGTGTTGGGCGACGTCACCGGCGAAGGATAAAAATACTCAGGCGACTTCGTCGACCGGCAAGTCTTCGAGGTTGAGCGAATCCGCCAGGCTCGTGCTGTCGAGCACGGCGCGGGTGGCGAGGGTCACCCGCTCGAAGACGTGGCGGATTTCGCAGGAGCTTTCTTCCTTGCAGTCCTCGCATTTGCGATAGGCGATTTTCGAGAGACAAGGCAAAGGCGCGATCGGCCCGTCGATCAGGCGCAGCACTTCCCCATACATGATCTCTTCGGGCGCCTTGACCAGCTCATAGCCACCCATGCGACCGCGCCGGCTTGAAACGAGGCCGGCGCGCTTGAGCTCCAGCAGGATCTGTTCGAGGAACTTTTTGGGGATCGCCTGGTCGCGGGAAATCTCGCCGATCATGCGGCTCTCGCCGCGCCCGGCCCGGGCCAATGCCACAAGGGCTCTCAGCGCATACTTGGCCTTTTGCGACATCATGACCCGGCCTACTCCCTCGGCTCCGGCTTGACCACCGGCACGTCCGGCTCGGCCTCTTTCGTCTCTTCAGCCTCTTGCTCGGGCTTTTCCTCTTCGACGTCGAGAGGCTCAACCACGACCACCTCTTCGACGGTCTCTGACGCCTCGGCGTCGTCGACAGTCTCGGTGGGCTCTACGTTCGCAACAACCTCGGCTTCAACCACCTCGGCCGGTTCATCGGCACTTGTCTCCGCCGTCTCGGGCGGCAACACAATGACCTCGTCGATGGCCGGTGGGGCCTCGCCGATGGACGGCGTTTCCGCGGCCTTGTCTTCCTCGTTCTCCGCGGCGTCGGCCGGTTCGACAACGACGAGGTCGGCCGGCGGCAATTCAGCCACTTCGGGTTCCGGCGTCGGGGGCGGCAATTCGATGACCACTGGCGCCTCGACCACCGGGATCACCTCGACCGGTTCGATCTCGATGGGGGCCTCGGGCTCTGCTAGCACTTCCGGCTCGACCGGTGTTTCGGCTGCGACCGCAGGCATGGGGATGACCGGCTCTGCCACCGCGACAATCGCGGCGGCCTGGGCGAGGATATTTTCGCTCGGCGGTAGGGGGCCGGCGGCTTCAACCGGCACGGCAGGCTTTGCCGGCAGTTCGTCGCGCAGCAGCGCCAGGATACCCTTGCCGATTTCGCGCTCGCCGCGGATGACCACGGTGGCGCCAAGGCCGCGGAGGAAATCCTCCTCTTCCTCGGAATAGGCCCGGGCGATGATGCTGATATTGGGATTGAGCTTGCGGCCGCTCTCGCAGACCGTGCCGGCCTCGAAAGCGTTGGAAATGGCCACGAGCAGGTTCTTGGCGCCGCCGAGATTGGCGAGCTTGAGGGTCTT
The DNA here is from genome assembly GCF_040509215.1 of Devosia sp. GTDB lineage: Bacteria > Pseudomonadota > Alphaproteobacteria > Rhizobiales > Devosiaceae > Devosia. The sequence goes on along the minus strand of NZ_JBEVLL010000379.1, from coordinate 14,896 downwards.
CTGGCTCGCGGCATTGCCATAGATGACTTCGAGCCCTGCGGCGCGCGCGGCAGCAACGTCGTGGTCGGAATCCTCGATAACAACGATGTCGCGGCCCGCCGCCTTGAGCCCATCGGCAACGATGCGGCCCACCTGGCCGTAGCCGACGAGCACGGAATGCCCGGTGACCTTCAGGGGTTCGACGACATCATCATCGGGGCCCGGCGCACCACGCTCGATGGCGGCCTCGCGCGGCATGTCCGTGGTCGCAGGACCGCGCGAGGCGGCGGCCAGATCGCCCGGCTCGACCCGGATGTCGGGTCCGCCAGCCGCCGCGACGCGGCCGCCAAAGCGGGCTTCGACGCGGGGGCGCAAAAATTCGAGGATGAAGAACACGATCGGGTTGAGCACGATGGAGATCAGCGCGCCGGCAAGGATCAGGTCCTGGCCCTCTTCGGGCATGATGGCGAGGCTAACGCCCATACTGGCAAGGATGAAGGAGAATTCGCCGATCTGCGCGAGGCTCGCCGAAATGGTCAGCGCCGTGCCCGCCGGACGGCGGAACAGCAACACGATGGCAAAGGCGGCCAGCGACTTGCCGATGACGATGATGAACACCGTCGCCAGAACCGGCAGCGGATCGGTGAGAATGATCGATGGGTCGAACAGCATGCCCACCGAGACGAAGAACAGCACCGCAAAAGCGTCGCGCAGCGGCAGCGTTTCGTTGGCGGCGCGATGGCTGAGCTCGCTTTCGGAAAGGATCATGCCGGCAAAGAAGGCGCCGAGCGCCAGCGACACGCCGAAGAGCACGGCCGAACCCAGCGCCACGCCGAGCGCGATCGAGAGCACGGCGAGGCGGAACAGCTCGCGGCTGCCGGTATGGGCGGTGAAGTGCAACGCCCAGGGAATGACCCTGCGGCCCACAATGAGCATGAAGCCGACAAAGGCGGCGATCTTGACGAGCGTAATGGCCAGAACGCCCCAGATGCCGACATCGGCATTGAAGATGCGCTCGACAAAGGAAACGAAGGGATCGTGCACGCCGGTATCGGTGCCGTTGAGCCCGGCAATGGCCGGGATCAGCACCAGCGCCAGCACCATGGCGAGATCTTCGACGATGAGCCAGCCGACGGCAATGCGCCCGCGCTCGCTCTCGATGAGGCGGCGATCCTGCAGCGCCTTGAGCAGCACGACCGTCGAGGCGACGGAGAGCGCCAGACCAAAGAGCAGCGAACCGCCGAGGTCCCAGCCGAGCATCAGGCCGAGGCCGGCACCCAAAGCCGTCGCCACCGCGATCTGGGCTATGGCGCCGGGAATGGCCAATGCCCGCACGCTCATCAGGTCCTTGAGCGAGAAATGAAGGCCGACGCCGAACATGAGGAGGATGACGCCAAGCTCGGCCAATTCGGCACCCAGCGCCTGATCGGCGACAAAGCCCGGCGTATAGGGACCGGCGAGCACACCGGCAAAGAGATAGCCGACGAGCGGGGGCAGGCGCAGCTTATTGGCCAGCATGCCGAAGATATAGGCTAGCACCAAACCCGCGACGATCGTGGTGATCAGGGGGGTATCGTGGTGCATCGGCCGTCCTCCGGGGCGAGAAACTCTAGTATGATGATGGGGTATCACCGTGTCAGGCGCAAGAAGCAAAGACCTCGAAAGATCAATCCCTTGGCTGCGCCTGATGAGAAACTCTAGAGACGGGGCAAACTTGGCTGAACTGTGACTTCAGCTAATGATGGTGATGCGCTCGGCGGCGCGGGTAATGCCGGTATAGAGCCAGCGCGCCCGCTCCTCGCGAAACACGAAACTCTCGTCGAACAGATAGACATTGTCCCACTGGCTGCCCTGCGCCTTGTGGACCGTGAGGCAATAGCCAAAGGTGAACTCGTCGAACTGGCGCCGCTCGGTCCAGGCCATGCTCTCTTCTTCGCCCGCGAAGAAGGCCTTGTGGGTTAGAACCTTGGCTTCGCCCTTGCCTTCATCATCGGCCAGCATGAGGGACCACTTGCCGTTCGAGCGGCGCGTGGCGTCGGTGACGATCCAGATCTGCCCGTTGAGGAGTTTTTTGCGCGGATTATTGCGGAGGCACACCATGCGGTCGCCGACCACCGGTTCGTGGAACGGCAGGCCCTTTAATTCGCGCAGGCGGTCATTGTAGGTGAGGCGCGTCTTGTTGCGGCCGACCAGCACCTGATCGGCCTCGAGCACGGCGTCGCGATCGACCTTGTCGCGGCCCACGACAATGCTCTCGCCATAGCGGCCATGTTCGAGAAAGCCGCCTTCGCGCACGGCCATCGAGAGCTGGATGATCGGATTATCGGCCGCCTGGCGGTGAATTTCGGTGAGCATGACATCGGGCTCTTCGGTGGTGAAGAACCCGGCGCCCTGTACCGGCGGCAACTGGAAGGGGTCGCCGAGCACCAGGATCTTTACCCCGAACGAGAGAAGATCGGCGCCCAGTTGCTCGTCGACCATCGAGACTTCATCGATGACGATGAGATCGGCATCGGCGGCCGGGCTTTCCGGATCGAGCACGAAACGCGGCTCGCCTTCCTTCTCGGAGACCAGGGTGTAAATCAGCGAGTGGATCGTCTGCGCGCCCTTACAGCCGCGCTTTCGCATGACGAGCGCGGCCTTGCCGGTAAAGGCGGCATATTTGACCGAACGGATATCCTGCGCCAGATGCACGGCAAGCGTCGACTTGCCGGTGCCGGCCCAGCCGAACAGGCGAAAGACCTGCGGACCATTCTTGTCCTTGAGCCATTTGGAAACGGCAATCAGCGCCGCGTCCTGCTGTCCCGACCAGACCGGTGTCGTCATCAGGCAATCACCGTCCGAACCTTGCCAACGCCGGCGATCGCGCCCTCCAGCACATCGCCCTTGACCACGGCGCTCACGCCGGCCGGCGTGCCCGTCATGATGATGTCGCCCGCCTTGAGCGTCACGAACTGGCTGAGATAGGCGATGGTTTCGGCAACGCTCCATATCTGGTCGCCGAGGTCGCCACGCTGCCGCTCGACGCCATTGACCGAGAGCGAAATCGCCCCGCTTTGCGGATGACCGATGACACTGGCCGGTTCGATCGTGCCGACGGGGGCAGAGGCGTCAAAGCCCTTGGCCATTTCCCACGGACGGCCCGCCTTCTTGGCAATCGCCTGAAGGTCGCGCCGCGTCATGTCGAGACCGCAGGCATAGCCATAGACGTGGTCGAGGGCATTCTCGACGGTGATGTCAGCGCCGTCCTTGCCGATGGCAACCACCAGCTCCACCTCGTGATGGAAATCTTCGGTCTGGGGCGGATAGGGGATTGCAGCGCCACCGACCACGACAGCATCGGCGGGCTTGGCAAAGAAGAACGGCGGATCGCGCACGTCATTGCCCATTTCCTTGATGTGCTCGGCATAATTGCGGCCCACGCAATAGACCCGGCGCACGGCAAAGAGCCCACCGCGGGCGATGGGAATGGACACAGGCGCATGCGGCTCGAACAGAAAATCAGCCACGCGAAAACTCCTCGGCATAGGGTCCGATCAGGTCGAGATCGACAGGGCTCAACCGGTCCTGTGCACTAAACGACTGGTGCCAATATGGATAGAGCAGCGGCGGGCGGCTGACATCGTCAAGACGCTTTCGCTCCTCGGCAGTGAGCTTGAAACTGGCCGCCGCGATATTGTCGCGGAACTGGCTTTCATTGCGCCCGCCGATGATGACGGAGGTAACGCCCGGCCGGCCGAGCAGCCAGGCGAGCGCCACCTGCGCGCCGGACACACCGCGCGCTTCGGCAATGGCAACGAGCGTATCGATGACCGAATAGAGCTTTTCCCAATCATAGACCGGCGGCTCACGGAAACCGCCGACATGCCGGCCGGAGTCGGGCTCGCTGTCGCGGCGATATTTTCCGGAGAGCAACCCGCCGGCCAGCGGCGACCAGACGAGAATGCCAAGGCCCTGATCCTGCGAAACCGGCACGAGTTCGTATTCGGCGTCGCGGCTATGCAGCGAATAATGGATCTGCTGGGAAACGAAACGCTGGCCACCGCGCTTTTCGGCGGCCATCAGCGCCTTCATCATGTGCCAACCGGAATAGTTGGAACAGCCGATATAGCGCACATGGCCATGACGAACGAGCGTATCGAGCGCCTCCATCGTCTCTTCGATGGGCGTTTTGCCGTCCCATTCGTGCACCTGATAAAGATCGATCACGTCGGTCTTGAGGCGCTTCAAACTGGCCTTGCACTGCTCGATGATGTGATGACGCGACAGGCCAATATCGTTGGGCCCGTCGCCCATCTTGAAGCGCACTTTCGTCGCGATCAGCGCTTTCTGGCGGCGGCCATTCTCCTTGAGAATGTCGCCCAGGATTTCTTCCGACACGCCGGCATTGTAGACATTGGCGGTGTCATAGAGGTTGATGCCGGCTTCGAGGCAGAGGTCGACCTGGCGCGCGGCGTCGGCCGGACTGGTATTGCCGATCTTCTCGCTGCCGCCGAAAGTCATGGTTCCCATGGTGAGGACCGAGACTTTGAGGCCCGAGCGTCCGAGATAGCGATACTCCATCGGCATTCCTCCTTTGTTCTCGGCCAACAGGGCTAAAGAATTGCGGGAGTCGGGTCAATCTGGCAGTTGCTAAATCCCTTGCCCGGCTTGCGCAGAAACGGCTAAGCAGCGTCATCGAACGGGGGCGGACACCATGCCGGATGCGACGCAGGATTTGCTTGCCACGTGCCATTGTGGTGCCGTGTCGATCCGCTTGCCCAAGGCGCCTGCTGAAATCACCCACTGCAATTGCAGTCTCTGCCGGCGCTATGGCGTGCTCTGGAGCTATTATGCCATTGCCGAAGTGGTGATCGAAACCAAGACCCCCACCGACACCTATGCCTGGGGCGGCAAGAACGTCGATTTCCATCGCTGTTCGGGCTGCGGCTGCGTGACCCACTGGTATCCGCGCAAGGCCGGCCGGGAAAACCTCGGCATCAATGCGCGGCTGCTCGATCCAAAACTCCTCGCGGCGGCCGATATACGCTACAAGGATTCGGCGGGCACCGGCCTTTTCCACTGAAGCGCCCCACATATTGCCTGAAAGCCTTCCCGTGCGACCCCAGTCTATCCTCGTTCCCGTTCTTTTCGTCGCGCTCGGCATGGTTTTCACCCAGACCGGCGCCAGCTTTGCCAAGATGCTGTTTCCCCTGGTGGGTGCCAATGGCGCGACGGCACTGCGCCTGACCCTGGCCGCGATCGTGCTGGTCATCGTCTTCCGCCCCTGGCGCTACAAGCTCGACGGTAGGCAGTGGCGCGCGGTGCTGCTCTATGGCGTCGTCATGGGCGCCATGAACCTCTTTTTCTATGCGGCGCTCGAGCACATTCCGCTTGGGATCGCCGTGGCGCTCGAATTTACCGGGCCTTTGGCGGTGGCACTGTTTGGCGCCCGCAAACCCATGGATTTCATCTGGATTGGCCTCGCGGTATGCGGGTTTGCCATGCTGCTGCCCTGGACCGGGTTTGCCAGCGATATTTCCCCGCTCGGCATCGGCCTCGCGCTCTGCGCCGGCGCCTGTTGGGCGGGCTACATCATCTTCGGGCAGAAGGCCGGCACCGGTGGCGGTCCGCACATTGCCGCGCTCGGGGTCGCGACCGCTGCGCTCATCGCCCTGCCCTTCGGCATTGCCAGTGCCGGTCCGGCCCTGATCGATCCGGCAATCCTGCCGCTTGGCCTTGCCGTTGCCCTCCTCTCAAGTGCCATTCCCTATGCGCTCGACATGGTCGCCCTGCCCCATATCCCCGCCCGGCTCTTCGGCATTCTGATGAGCGGACAGCCGGCTTTGGCGGCGCTGTCGGGTCTCGTCATCCTCGGGGAAAGGCTGACGCTGGGACAGGTTGGCGGCATGGCGGCGATCATCATCGCCTCGATCGGCGCCACGGCGACCATTGCCCGTCCGGCCAAGGACCCGGTCCCCTAAAGACTGGATTTTCATGCGGCGATGGGCATAGTGCATCCCCTGGGAGAGGAAGGTGCAACATGCTCTATGCCGTTTTGTGCTATAATGACGAGAAGGCCGTTTCCGCCTGGACCAAGGAAGAAGACGAGGCCTGCATGATCAGGCTCGGCAAGGTTCAGGATGAACTGCGCCACGATGGCCGCCTCGGCCCCGTGGTGCGTCTCGAGAACACCACTGAAGCCAAGACCCTGCGCAAGGCCAATGGCGAGCACGTGGTCTTCGATGGTCCCTTTGCCGAGACCAAGGAGCAGTTTCTGGGCTTTTACGTCGCTGACGTCGAAACCATCGACGAGGCCGTCGCCTTCGCCAAAAGGCTGGCTGTCGCCAATCCCGGGCAGGGCTCCTACGAAATCCGTCCGCTCCGCCTCTATTTGCCGAGCGCATTGCCCAGTGAGGCGGCGATCGCCGAGCCGGCCGAGTAAGCAGGTTCTCCTTAACCTCGTTGGGCATTAGGCCAAGCGAATTGTCGGGTTCTGGCCTATATTTAAGGCTGGAACTCTCAGACGGCCGAGCCTCATGTACCAGTCCCTCAAGCCAGACGCACCAGCGCCTCAGCCCAGTGCTGCGCCGCTGCGCGCCGTTGAGCGCGACCCGGCCACTGCCGCAATGCCCAAGCGCACTGGACCAAGCCTCCTCGCCAGCGTCACCCCGTTCGTCATAATCGGCTGGGTACGACGCTTCTGGCTGGTCGTCGTCATCCTCGCAGTGCTCGGTGGTTTCGCCGGCTATGCCGCCGGCACGATGATCCCGCCGCGCTACACCAGCTATTCCGACATCCTGCTCGACCCCAACGACCTGCAGCTCGTGGCTGACGATCTCTATACGCGCGTCTCGTCGGGCGAAGCGCAGTTGATCGATGTCGAGAGCAAGATGCGCATCCTCAACTCGATCAGCGTGCTCGGCCGCGTCGTCGACCAGCTCGACCTGACCAGCGACCCCGAATTCGCCGATGCCGACAACGCCGCCGCCTCGGACGCGGACAAGCGCATCGCCGCCGTCCGGACCCTAAGCGACCGTGTCCGCGTCAGCCGCGAAGAACGCTCCTATGTCGTTACCGCCTCGATCTGGGCCAATACGCCGGAAAAATCTGCTATCCTGACCGACGCTTTGGTCAGCGCCTTCCTTGTCGAACTGGCTGCCGTGGAATCGGACGGCGCCCGCAACGCCTCGGACGCCCTCAACCAGCGTCTCGCCGAACTGCGCAATGACGCGGCAAAAGCTGAAACTGCCGTTGTCGACTATCGCCGCGAACATGGCCTGACCGCCAATCGTGATGGCCAGCTCAGTGCCCAGTCAGCCGTGCAGATCAACAGCCAGGTCGATACCGCCCGTGAAACCCTGATCGCCGCCGAAGCGCGCTACGCAGCGCTGACCTCGGGCGCCGGCGGCGGTTCGCAGGAATCCGAAACCCTGGCGCAATTGCGCACCGACTATGCCACGGCCAAGCAGAAGGCCGATGCGCTGGCGGCCACCCTCGGCCCCCGCCATCCGAGCCTTGCCACGGCGCGCGCCGAACAGACCGCCTTGCAGGGCGAAGTCGACCAGGAAGTGTCGCGCATCGTCGAGGGCGCCCGCATCGACCTGCAGCGCGCCCGCGATGTCTTTGACCAGCTCAGCAATGCCGCCGGCACCCAGTTGGGCAGCGTCTTTTCCGACGAACAGGCCGAGCTTGAACTGCGCCAGCTCGAACGCACATCCACCTCGACCGTGGCCATCTATGAAGCCTATCTGACCCGCGCCCAGCAGGTTGCCGAACGCAGCCAACTCAACACCAGCAAGGTGCGCGTCATCTCTCCGGCCCTGGCGCCGATTTCGCGCAGCTATCCCCCACGCACCGTGCTGCTCGCCGCCGGTGGGCTCATTGGTGGCCTCGTGGCGGGTCTGGCTCTCGCAGCGGGCTTGGGGTTCCTGCAATACCTTCTCGCGGCCAAGCGGCCGCGCCCCACGGCCCCGCCGCGCATGCGGGCAGCCTGAGGTTCGAGGATACGGCGACCCGACAGGGCCGGATCCACGCGACTTACTTTGAGTGGAAAATGATCTGCCAGAGGGCGGCAGGATTGGTCTTGAGATAGCGACCAAGCAGGCGCCGCGGCTCGATCATGGTGCGATAGACCCATTCGAGCCCGGCACTTTGCATCCATTGCGGCGCGCGGCTGTTCTTGCCCGAGAGAAAATCGAACAACCCGCCCGAGGTCTTGATCACCCCGATACCGCGCAGGTTCTCGAGATTGCGCGAGACGAATTCCTGCTCGCGCGGCACGCCGAGCCCAATCCAGAGAATGTCGGGTTTGCTCGCGACGATATCGGCAACGATCCCGGCCTCTTCCTCGGGCTTGTAGTAGCCATCGCGGGCGCCGGCAAAGATCAGGTCGGGATATTGATCCTGCATATTGGCGACGGCATTGCGATTGCCCTCGGGCGTGGCGCCGAAGAAGTAAAAGCGCAGCCCGGCTTTTTGCGACAGGCGCGCCACGGCATGCACGAGATCGGTGGTTGCCACACGTTCGCTGAGCTCTTCGCTCGACACATAGCCCGAGAGGCGCACCATGGGCATGCCATCGGCCTGGATCTGGTCGGCCTGCGTCAGCAACTGCTTGAAATTGGCGTCTTCCGCGGCAAGCGCAATGACCTGGCCATTGGCCGACGTCGAATAGAACGGCAATGCGTTCTGGCCACGGGCACGTAGTGCGGTGCGCACGAGAATGCGGGCGGATTCTTCCATGCCGAGAACGGAAATGGGCAAGCCGCCGATCGTGGTGTTTGGCTCTGCCTTGGGATGGGTCATTTCGCTCAGTTCAATCGGCCGCATGGCCCTACCCTCGATCGATTTCCCACTCCCCTCGCACGCCCGCGAGCGCGTGGAAAACACTTTTTCGATAGAGGCTTAACCAGCACTTGGGCCAATCGATTGCATTGGATCGAAATCGCTTATGCGTCGATACCCTCACAGATCGAGTGCCAGAGTTTTGCGATCTCCGCCTCGGCATCGAGCGGCTCCGGCGGCTCTTGCCTGGCAGCCAGTACGGCTGCCGCAACGGTGGGAATATCAGCCTCGGTCGGCACGAGCCGAATGGCATGGGTCTCGATCAGACGCTGAAAGAGACCGTGATGACCAAGGGCATTGGCCTCAAGGGGCGCATTGACGACGACCGCATGGCCCGAAAGCGCTGCGGCAAGCACACTCCCCCGACGCGAGGTGAGCCCCTCGGGGAACAGGTAGCAAAAGACGTCGATCTCCTTGAAGATCGCCGCCAATTCGTCATCGCCAGCCACATAGCCCGTCACCGTCACCCGGTCGGCAAGGCCAAGATCGCGCACGCTGGCGAAGAAATTCTCTTCGACATTATCGAGGCCCTTGATGAAGGAGCCGGCAAAAACGACGCCGACGTCATGGCCCTGCCGCACCAGCTCCGCTGCGACCTGCAGAACGATGGCGGATTGCTTCTTGGGGTAGATCGAGCCGAACTGCCCAAGCAATAGCCGGCCGCCCTGCCGCTGGACCGACAGAGCGCGACTGATATCGCTTGCCTTCTCTGCGCCGACGGGCAGGACATTGGGCGGTATGGGCACGACCTGCCGCCTGCGCGTGACCAAGCGGGCAAAGCGGGTCCGGGCAAATTCATCGGCGATTTCAGGCGCCGAAAACGCCAGGCGCGTGGCGCAAAGGACAACCGGCGCCAGAACGATCCGCCGCTTCCAGTCGAGCGCCAGCCATTCGTGGAGGAACACCACCACATCCCGCCCCATGAGCCGGGCCAGAACGGCGGCAAGACCGGGCGTGAACAACTGGCGCTTCCAGCCCACGATCGGAAAATTGAAAACGACGGCATCCCTGCCCTCTAGCGCACGCACCAGCCCGGGCATGTCAGCGTCGAGCACATGCGTTTCTGCCCGGGCGCCAAAATGGCGCGCCAGCAGCCGCGAAAAGGCCTCGACCCCACAAAGCTGGCGGGCCGCAGAGACGAATACGAGATAGTTCTGGCTCACCATGCATCCCGGACTGCGCCGAAGTCTCGGCTTTTGCGTAACGCAACCTTAGATTCCCAGCGTTAACATGGACTTGAGGGGGCTTGACCCCAGAGGAGGGCGCTATGGCCGGTTCGATATCGCTGATTACCCCGAGCTATTCGGGCGATTTTGCCGCCTGCCAGCTCCTCTGCGCCTCGATGGATCGTTTCGTCACCGGCTATGACACGCACTACATCGTCGTCGGCGACGAGGACATGGCGCTCTTCTCGCCTCTTGCCGGACCGAAACGGCGGGTCGTTTCCAATTCGGAACTGCTGCCAAAATTCTGGTCGATCGGGCGTTGGCGCGGCCGGCGCTATTTCTGGGCGCCGGGCCTGAGCCTGCCGGTCTATGGCTGGCACCTGCAGCAATTGCGCAAGATTGCCATGACGCTCGCCCAGGAGAGCGACCTGATCATGTGCGTCGATTCCGACAACTGCTTCTGTCGGTCGTTCGATCTGAGCGAGGTCACCCGCAGCAACAAGGTACCGCATTTCGTGACGCCGGACGGCATCAAGGGCGACCGGCCGAACCATGTCAAATGGCTCAACAATGCCTACGCGCTGCTCGGCCTTTCGGCCCCTGCGCTGCCCGGCGACGATTTCATCGGACCGATGATCGTCTGGGAGCGTGAGACGGTGCGGCAGATGGTCGAGAAAATCGAGAACCTGTCGGGAAAGCCATGGTGGTCGGCAATCGCAAGGCAGCGGCAGTTTTCCGAATATCTGATCTATGGCGCGGCCGTCGCCGGCGATGTGACCATCAAGGACCGGCATGAGCGCACGACGGCCTCCTGGTGCCTCACCTATTGGGAAGGGCCGGCGCTCGACGAAAAGGGCCTGGCGGATTTCATCGCTCAGCTCGCGCCGCACCAGAACTCCATCACCATCCAATCGCACACCAGTACGCCGGCCGATGTGATCCGGCGCGTGGTGCTCGGTTAGCGCGCAGCCTTATAGGGCGTCGGCAACATGCCCAGGCTCGCCATGATGCGGCCCACGGGCAGAAGCAGTGGATGGCTGGCGCCGAGCCACGAGCCGGTACGAACCAGCACGGCAGCACCGCGAACAACGCCAAGGCCGAGGCTAGCAATGTTTTTCAGAGTGGCAGTGCCCGCCGGCATGTGGGTACGGTCGACGACATAATTGATGCTGCCGGTACGGATGGAGCGGCGCGTCAGGAATTTCGCCGTGACGCGCTCGGCCGGCACGAACTCATGAATGACCGCTTCCTCACACCACCAGGTGACAAATCCCGCCAGCTTGCAGCGGGTGAAGAATTCCATGTCACCGCCGCCAAGGAAGTTGAAGCGCACGTCGAAGGGCGGCCTGGACATGGCGTTGAAAACCCGGCGGCGAATGAGGCAATTGCCCGAACCGTGGATCTGATCGACGGGGCGCGTCGTGCCCTCGATGGAAATAAAGAGCGGGTGCTCGGCGATGGCCTTGGGCACCGGGACATCGAAGCGGCGGAGGACCGGGCCGCCGACGATGTCGGCATTCTGCTTCTGGGCCGTAGCGACGATGGCGGCGAGCCAGTTCGGCATTGCCTCTTCATCGTCGTCGATCATCAGGAAGAATTCAGCCTCAACGAACGCCGCCTGCGCCTCGGTGAAGGCCCGGTTGATGGCGTGGCAATTGCCCTGGTTGGGCTCGGTGAGGATCAGGTTTGGTATGGCGCTGGCGGCCAGAATGGTGCCGGCACGCGCGGCGCCTTCGGCCTTGGCGGCATCGTTGTCGACAACAACAATCGCGAAACCAAAATCGGTCTCTTGCGCCAGCACGGAATTCAGCGTGCGCTCGAGCCAATCAGGGCGGCGGAATGTCGGAATGCAGACAACCGCGAGGATCGGCTTTGCTGTTTGCTCTTGGCCCATCACTTGCTGCCGCTCACGTTGGCGCCGGGTAGAGTTGAGAGTGCCCGGCGGCGGGTTTTTCCACCAGATGGGCATAGGCCTGCAAGCGCAGACCGAACACGGCAATCAGCATGGTAAACCATATCGGGCCATTGTTCTCGAAGAACGGGCTTTCGAACGAGCTCGAGAACAGCGCGAACATCCAGATGCGGATATAGAGCCGGGTCAAATCCGGATCGGTCCCCCGCTTCAACGCCACCGAGGCGTGATGGCTGGGCAGGAAAACCAGCCACACAAGCACCAGGATCAACAGCGGCACGCCGCCATTGATGAGCTGGTCGAGATAGGCGTTGTGCGCATTGGCGGCAGTGACGGCCCAGGTCGTGGCCGATTGATTGCCATAAAAAAGCGCGTCGGTCTGCCAGAAGGACTGAAAGCCGTAACCCGTGAATGGGCGACTGCCGATGGCGCCAAGCGCCAACTGCCAGATCGAGGCGCGGTCGGTGAAGGTCGCGTCGATGCCGACGCCATTGACGAAATCCTTGACCGGCGCCACCGCGACGACCGAGAGAATGGTGGCATTGAGAAGGAAGAGACTGCCCGCAACCAATATGGTCTTGAAGGCGCCAGCGCGCTCGAACATCCAGACGAGAACCAGAATGGCGGGCAGCATGGCGGCCGAGGTCTTGCCGCCCGAATTGAGGAGAAAAATGGCCGCCAGCACCGTGAGGATCAGGCCGGGCCAAAAGGAGCGCGTCTTCATCAGATAGAGGCCGAAGAACACGGCAAAGCCCATGGCGGCGGAGGCAACGTTCTTGTGGCCGAAATGGCCGCGCCAATCGCCGGCAAGAGCGGCTTCGGCGGCATCGGTTGCCTGATGGATGGCGCGGGCCGGAAAGGCGAGGACGCCGAAATATGAAAGGCCGACGGCAAAGAAAATACAGAAGCCAACGAGCCTGGCGAACTGGGCATTGTCGCGCGGCAACAGCAACACGGCGCTAGCGGAGAGAACGACGAGCGCCGAATAGATGGTGCGGCGGAGGGCCGCGTCAGGCGTATCGGAAAAGAAAATGGTCAGCACGATCCAGGCAAAAACCAGCGCCAATGGTCCATAGGCCCGCAGCGCCAGTTCGCGCGCCGGGTGCAGGAACAGCATGGTGAGGACCAGCACGGACATGCCAAGCACGATAAGCTGGTTGAAGGCATTGGAGCTTTCGCCATAGGCGGCGAGCTGGCTACTGGTGCTGGGATTGGGCATGGGGTCGAGCCCGACCCAAAAGTAGAAAAAGACGACGACGAAAAGCGCGGACGCAAACCACCCACCCTGGGGGTTGTATGGCTGCGCGCTCATGTCAGACACCGGCGCCTCCATCGGGGCCAATCGCACTTTCGTTTCCAGCGCGGACAATATCGGCCGGCGCGGGAAGACTGAGGAAGTCTAGGCGGAAAGTCTGGATAATTCCTTCATGCAAAAGGACGAATTAGCCCGCCATTAACGGTGCCAGCCTTGCGCGAGTGAGATTTTCGGCCAGTGCAGCTATGGTGACGGATAGGCTTTTGCCGGGCGCGACGGCGCCATCAGACAAAGGGTATCTTTCATGCGCAGGCGAGACTTCGTCCTCGGTGCATTGGGCACGGGTGCCTTGCCGTACATTCTGCCGGCCCCGGCTTTTGCGCAAACGAAGCGCGCGGCCATTCCCTATGGCGCGGCCATTCGCGACGGGGCGATGATCGACGATCCGGTCTATCCGCAGGCCATTATCGACTACTGCCAGCTTGTCGTCGGCGAGGGCAATCTCAAGTGGTCGGAATTGCGCCCGACGCGCGAGACCTTCGCCTTCCAGCTCGCCGATGACCTGATGGCCTTTGCCGACAAGAACGGCATGGAAATGCGTGGGCACACGCTCGTCTGGTATGCCTCCAATCCCGATTGGGTCGAGGCCATTGCCAGCGCCGACGAGGCCAGGACCGAGATGGTGCATCACATCGAAACGGTGGTGGGACGCTATAAAGGCCGCGTGCGTAGTTGGGACGTCGTCAACGAGCCCATGGCCGACCACCCCAAGACCGACGCGCTCTATCGCGACTCGATCTGGCTCAGGCACCTCGGCCCCGACTATATCGAACTGGCGCTGCGCACCGCCGCCGCAGTCGATCCCAATGCCCAGCTCGTCATCAACGACTTCGATTTCGAGCAATCCAACGACAAGGCGCGGGCCAAGCGCAAGGCGTTTCTCGACATGGTGCGCGGCCTCAAGTCGCGCGATGTGCCGCTGCACGCCATTGGCCTTCAGGGTCACATCCAGGGCGAGCTCACCATCGACAAGCCCGGCTTGACCGCATTCGTGGCCGAACTTGCGAGCATGGACCTTGCCGTGCTGGTGACCGAACTCGATGTGATCGACAATCTGTTGCCGGGGCCCGAAATCGAGCGCGATGGCATCATTGCCCAGCGCGCCAAGGATTATCTCGAGGCCATTGGGGCGGGGAAACGCCCCGAAGCCGTGCTCACCTGGGGCATCAGCGACAAGCATACCTGGGTGCCGGTCTGGTTCAGCCGTGCCGATGGCATGCCCAATCGGCCGCTGCCGCTCGATGCCGACTACAAGCCCAAGCCGATGATGCAAGTCATCCAAGATTTCTGCGCGGAACAATAGCGGCTGATGTTCCGGCAGGTCTCCTCATACATGATCGCCAACATTGTTTCGGCAATGTTCGGCTTCGCGTCGGTGGTGATCTTCACCCGTGTTCTGGCACCCCAGGAATACGGCATCTATATCGTCGGCTTCAGCATTGCCGCGATGATTTCGGCGTTGGTCTTTGGCTGGATCAAGGCTTCGGTCGTGCCCTTCACGGCCGACGACAGCGGGACCGATATCCGCGTGACTGCGGGGCTTGCTTTCATCGCGCTGACGCTGCTCATCCCGGTGCTCTATTTTGGCATCGGGGCCTTTGCGCCTGACTCCGTTGCCTATCTGCTGCCCGCGATCATGCTGGCCTTCGGCATCGGCTTTTTCGAGTTTTACCTCGAGACCTTCCGGGCCCGGCAGGA
>NZ_JBEVLL010000378.1:0-16325 GCF_040509215.1 Devosia sp. | reverse complement strand
CGGGCCACGCGCGAGAGCGCCTTCAAGTGATCGGCGCCGGCGCCGACAGGCGCGAGCAACATGATCACCACATCGACCGGCTGGTCGTCGACCGCGTCGAAGTCGATGGGGGTGTCCAGCCGCGCGAACACGGCGGTTACACCCTTGAGACCATTGAGCTTCCCATGCGGAATGGCAATGCCATTCCCGAGACCCGTCGACCCCAATTCCTCGCGGCCAGCAATGGCCGCAAGGATATCGTTCTGGTCCTTGCCGGTGATCTCGGAAGCCTTTTTGGACAAGATGTCAAACAGCTGGCGCTTTGAGGTGACACCCGTACAGTCAAGTACGGCATCCTCTGCCAGAATGTCAGCCAATTCCATTAGTCTGCCTTGGGCTCTACTTCAGCTTTGCTATGGCAGCAGGGCCTGTCAATTTACCCCGAGAGCGGGATCAATCCAGCCTATATTGCCATCCGCGCGGCGGTAGACCACATTCAGGCCGCCGTGTCCAGCGTGGCGGAACATCACAACATTCTGACCGGAATAGTCGAGCTCCATCACGGCTTCCTCAACGCTCATCTGGCGAAGGTTCTTGGTGGTCTCGGCGACGACCGGGGGAGCATAGTCCTCGTCGAGCTCGTCAAAGGCGTCTGAGGCGCCGAAAACGGTGTACTGCGCCGTCACGTCGTCGTCACCGACACCATTGCCGCGGCGGTGCTGCTTGAGCTTGCGGTTGTAGCGGCGCAGGCGCTTTTCAATATTGAGCGCCATCACTTCGTAGGCCGAGGTCGCATCGCCTCCCTGGGCGCTGGCCTGCAACACGGCGCCGGAATCGAGGTGGACAACGCAGTCGGCACGGAAGCCGATTCCGTCTGGAGTGAGGGTCAGATGGCCGTCATAGCCGCCGTCGAAATACTTTCCGACAACGGTGGAAAAGTGATCCTCTGCTTTACCGCGCAGAGCATCGCCGACATCCATATTCTTTCCCGAAACGCGCAAGGCCATGGCTTCTTCTTCCTTTCGGTCGTGTGTACGACGCAAGAGGTCCCGAAGCCGATTTCCCGACATCCGGGTTCCTGCCTACTGTCACCCTTTTGATGTGGGGTGCCAGACTTGAGGATGCTAGACCCAGCCAAAGGCAGGGGCAATCCGCATCATGCCCGGTATGGCCAAATGAGGGGATGACAGGGCGGGGCGGCTCCATTAGCCTTCCCACCGTGAACCCAGCCGCCCCGGGCAATAGCTCAACGCCGAGGCCCCGGCCTGTGGTTCCAGAAACAGCATTCAACGAGACGATGTGACGCAAGACGCCTCAGGCGATCTTTTGCAGCGCCTTTTTCTGGCGGCGACGGATCACCGAGGAGGGAATATTCATGCCCTCGCGATACTTCGCCACCGTGCGCCGGGCAACATCGATGCCCTGCTCCTTGCGCAGCATGTCGGCGATCGTATCGTCCGACAGAATATCGCTCGCCAGTTCCGCGTCGATAAGCTGCCTGATCCGGTGCCGAACTGCTTCAGCCGAATGATCACTGCCGCCATCAGCCGACGAAATCGCGGTCGTGAAGAAGTATTTCATCTCGTAGAGGCCGCGCGGCGTCGCCATATACTTGTTGGCGGTCACGCGACTGACCGTTGATTCATGCATTTCGATTTCTTCGGCGACCATTTTGAGCGTCATCGGCTTCAAATGCGCGACGCCATGGGTGAGAAACCCATCCTGCTGGCGCACGATTTCTGCCGCGACCTTGGTAATGGTCTGCGCCCGCTGGTCGAGACTCTTGGTCAGCCAATTGGCCGTCTGCAGGCAATCGGACAGGAAGGTCTTTTCGGCGGTATCGCGGGTCTTC
The DNA here is from genome assembly GCF_040509215.1 of Devosia sp. Classification (GTDB taxonomy): domain Bacteria; phylum Pseudomonadota; class Alphaproteobacteria; order Rhizobiales; family Devosiaceae; genus Devosia. The sequence goes on along the minus strand of NZ_JBEVLL010000378.1, from coordinate 14,494 downwards.
TTGGTGACGCTGGCATAGTAGACCCGGTTGACCAGCACGCGCGGCAGCGTTTCGCTATTAAGCTCGATCTGCCAGCCGCCATCGGGCCCCGAGCGCACGAAGACATCGGGCACCACCGCTTCGATCGGCGCGCTATCGAAGGCGAGACCCGGCCGCGGATCGAGCAGGCGCAGTTCGCCGAGCATGTCCGACAGATCCTCGCGATCGCAGCCGACGGCCTTCATCAGCGCCGCCATATTGTGCTCGGCAACGAGGCCCAGATTGTCGAGCAGGCGCTGCATCATCGGGTCGAGCCGGTCGCGCTCGCGCAATTGCAGCGCCATGCATTCGGCAACGGAGCGGGCAAAGATACCGACGGGGTCGCAGGTCTGCAGCGCCCCAAGCACGGCTTCAATGTCGCCGAGTTCGGCGCCAAGGAGTTCAGCCACCGCGTCGAGTTCGACGGTGAGATAGCCCGCTTCGTTGAGCCCATCGATCAGGTGCTGGCCGATCAGCCGGTCCGCCGGGGTGCGCAACAGCATCTGCGCCTGGGCTTCGAGATGGTCGGACAGGCGCGGGCGCGAGGCGACGAACTGGTCGAGGTCGGGCGCTTCGCCGCCCTCGAAACTGCCGTTGCGGTCAGGTCCGGTGACACTGCCCATCTCGTTGGGATTGGATTCGGGAAAGATGTTCTCGACCGCGGTATCGTAGCCCTCGGCGATCTGGTCGGCATCCTTGATGCGGTCGCCCTGTGCAACCGTATCCTCATAGGCGCTGAGTTCGACCGCCTGTTCGGGGGCCTCCGCCGGCTCGGCATCGCCCCCCTCGCCGCCTTCTTCGCGTTCGAGCAGGGGATTGCGCAGCAGTTCGGCGTCGACGAAATCGTTGAGTTCGAGATGGCTCAATTGCAGCAGCTTGATCGACTGCATGAGCTGCGGCGTCAGCGTCAGGCTTTGAGCCTGGCGAAACTCCAGCCGCGGCGAAAGTGCCATCTATTCAACCTCTTGGCGCGTCACTTGATGCCCCGAAGGGCGGCTTCCCGGGCGCAACATGGCTGATTTCGCCGGGGAGGGCAAGCGCTAGAGCAAGTTCCGTGCCAGTTCCAAAAGAATACTAGAGCTCGAAGCTCTCGCCGAGGTAGACGCGACGTGCCTCGGGGCTTGCCGAAATCGTTTCGGGCTTGCCCTGAATCATCACCGAACCGCCGTGGATGACATAGGCCCGATCAACGAGACCAAGCGTCTCGCGCACCGCGTGGTCGGTGATGAGCACGCCAATGCCGCGCTGCGTCAATTGCCGCACAAGACCCTTCACTTCCGCCACCGCAATGGGATCAACGCCGGCAAAGGGCTCGTCGAGCAGCATGAAGATCGGCTCGGCCGCCAAGGCTCGCGCAATCTCGACGCGCCGCCGCTCGCCGCCCGAGAGCGAGAGGGCATTGGACTTGGCGAGGTGGGAAATGGAAAACTCGTCGAGAAGCTGTTTCAGCCGCCGCTTGCGCTCGGTCCGGCCACGCACGGTGTTTTCCAGAATAGCGAGAATATTGCCTTCGACACTCATGCCGCGAAAAATGGACGGTTCCTGAGGCAGGTAGCCGATACCGAGCTGGCCACGCTGAAACAGCGGCAAGCGGGTAATGTCATTGCCATCGAGCTGAATGCGTCCGGCGTCTGGCCGCACCAAGCCCATGATCATGGTAAAAACAGTGGTCTTGCCGGCGCCATTGGGGCCGAGCAGGCCCACCGCCTCGCCGCGACGCACAGCCAGCGACACGTCGCGCACGACAGTGCGCTTGCCAAAACTCTTGGCAAGGCCCTGGGCCACGAGCCAGCCCGACTGATCTATGCGCGTTTTTTCGCTCATTGCGTGGTGAAAACCCCGGTGACGCGCCCGCCCTCGCTGGCGGTGAATGTCGAGACATTGGTGGCAAGATTGACCACCAGTTCCTGCGCATTGACGCTGCCGGCGGCATTGCTGACCTCGACATTGCCGGTCAGCCGCAGCAATTGATCGCCCGGCGAGAATACGGCGCGATCGCCGGTTGCCGTCTGCTCGTCCGTTTCGAGCTTCACCTTGCCGGTCGCCTCAAAGCTCTTGATGTCGCTGGTGCCACCATCGCCATAGGTGGCGACGACCTTGTCGGCCCAGACATTGACCGTCGGATGCTTGATAACGACATTGCCGACGAAAACCGCTTCCTTGGTCCCTTCTTCGATGGTGAAGGTGTCGGCCGATATCTGCACGTCGGTCTGCGCCAGCGCAGGCGCAGCAAGCAAAGTTGCGAAAACAGCGATCAAAGCGAAGCGACTGAAATTCATTCCTGCTCTTCCCCGGGGGTTTCGGGCAGCGTGACGACCGCCTTGGTGAAAGTCCAGCGGTTACGATCAGCCTCGTGCACCAGGCCCTCGGCGCGCACGGTGGAGCCATCAGAATAGTTGATGGTCACCGGGCCCCTGGCCGTCAGGGTCTGACTGGCCCAGTCGAAAATGGAATCATTGAGGTGTCCGGAAATGCCGCTTGATTCGCTGATTTCCGTACCATGCTCGATACGAACCTGCTGGTTGACCGTATCGAGAATGGCATCCTCCGCCGTGGCCTCCCGGCGCACCCCGTCGGTGCGCTCCAGCATCACCCGCACATTGGTCATGGTGATGAGGTCGGTATTGTCTATGGCCGCCGCCGCCTCTTCGGCCCAGACGCGATAGGTCGAGCCATCGCTCAGCGTGCCGGCATATTCTGGCGTTTCAACCCGAATCCGGTCGGGGGTCACCTCGATCTTGCCAATGCCAAAACGCGCACCAAAGCTTGAAATCACGATCTGGATCAGCAGCGCTGCCAGCAGCACCGAACCCGCGGCGGGTACAACAAAGCGCAGCAGGCCCACGACGCGGTTGCGGCGCAGCAGGCGCTTATACTGTCTGGTCCGGCCGGGCTGATCGGCAAAGGCCAAGGGCTGTTCCTCAGCTATGAGCGAAAATATCCGTCTCTTGCCATCCCATCAGATCGAGGGCGCAACGGGTCTTCACAAAATCGAAGCAGGATTGTGCCAGTTCCATGCGGTTTTCGCGCTTGAGCATGCGATCGAGATGGCGCTTCAAATCGTGGAGATAGAGTACGTCGGACGCGGCATAGTCGAGCTGCGCATCGGTCAGCTTCTCATTGCCCCAGTCAGAACTCTGCTGCTGCTTGGAAAGATCGACATTGAGCAGTTCGCGCGCCAGTTCCTTGAGGCCATGGCGATCGGTATAGGTGCGCACGAGGCGCGAGGCGATCTTGGTGCAATAGATCGGCCCGGTGACAACGCCGAAACGCTGCTGCAGAACGGCCACGTCGAAGCGCGCATAGTGGAAAATCTTGGTGACGCCGGGATCGGTTAGCAGGCGAACCAGATTGGGCGCCTCGGTGGCGTTTTGCGGGATCTGAATGACATCGGCGCTGCCGTCGCCGGGGGAAAGCTGCACCACGCAGAGCCGGTCGCGATGCGGGTCGAGCCCCATGGTCTCAGTGTCGATCGCCACCTCACGGCCGTAATTGGAGAGGTTAGGCAAATCGCCGCGATGCAACCTGATGGCCATGGCTTTTCCATTCTTGTGTTTTGCTTTCATTGGCACAGCAAGACGGCGATGGAAAGGCACTGTGCCAAGGCAAGAATTGCTCAACCCTGCGGCCCGATCATATCAAGCTTTCTTTATATCCGCCTTGACCGCAGAGGCAGTCGGTGTCACAAAACGGTCAGTTTGGCCCATTTTCGGGCATTTTTTGCATTTCCGGAGCATTTACGTGGCCCGTTCGTCCTATCACTTCACCTCTGAGTCGGTCTCCGAGGGTCACCCGGACAAGGTTTGCGACCGGATTTCGGACGAGATCGTCGACCTCGTTTTCCGTGAGGCCAAGAAGGTCGGCATGGACGCGAGCCAAGTCCGCATTGCCTGCGAAACCCTCGCCACCACCAACCGCGTCGTCATTGCCGGCGAAGTGCGCGTTCCCGAAACGCTGCTGAAGAAAGACAAGGACGGCAAGGTCCTCAAGGACAAGGCCGGTGCCCCGATCGTCAGCCCGTCCAAATTCAAGGCCGCCGCCCGCAAGGCCATCCGCGCCATCGGCTACGAACAGTCCGGCTTCCACTGGAAGACCTGCAAGATCGACGTGCTGCTGCACGGCCAGTCGGCTGATATTGCCCAGGGTGTCGATGAAAGCGGCAACAAGGATGTCGGCGCCGGCGACCAGGGCATCATGTTCGGCTACGCCTCGCGCGAAACGCCCGAACTGCTGCCCGCTCCGATTTACTACGCCCACAAGATCCTCGAGACCCTGACCGACGCCCGCAAGGCCAATCACGGCCCCGCCGGCAAGCTTGGCCCCGATGCCAAGAGCCAGGTGACGGTGCGCTATGAGGATGGCAAGCCGGTTGCGGTAACCCAGATCGTGCTGTCCACTCAGCACCTCGATGAAAGCCTGACTTCTGCCGACGTGCGTAAGATCGTCGAGCCCTATATCCGCGAAGCCCTGCCGGAAGGCTGGATCAGCGACGAGACCGTCTGGCACGTCAATCCAACCGGCAAGTTCGTCGTCGGTGGTCCCGATGGCGATGCGGGCCTGACCGGTCGCAAGATCATCGTCGACACCTATGGTGGCGCAGCGCCCCATGGTGGCGGCGCTTTCTCGGGCAAGGATCCCACCAAGGTCGACCGTTCGGCAGCTTACGCCGCACGCTACCTCGCCAAGAACGTCGTTGCCGCCGGCCTTGCCGATCGCGCCACGATCCAGCTCAGCTATGCCATCGGCGTCGCCAAGCCGCTGTCGATCTATGTCGACCTGCACGGCACCGGCACGGTCGATGAGGCCAAGCTCGAAAAAGCCCTGGCCGAGGTGATGGACCTGACGCCGCGCGGCATCCGCACCCATCTCGACCTCAACAAGCCGATCTATGCCAAAACCTCGGCCTATGGCCACTTCGGCCGCAAGCCGGGCCGCGATGGCAGCTTCTCCTGGGAGAAGATCGATCTCGTAAAGGCGCTGAAGCAGGCCGTCGCCTGATTCACGCCAATGATTGACCCAAGGCCTCTTTTCCGCGATGCGGAGGAGAGGCCTTCGCTTTTCTAAAGATTTCTTGCCATGACCGACCACCAGCTCCCCAAAACCCGCGACGGCGAACCGCGCGCTTTTTTCGGCCGCCGCTCCGGCAAGAAACTGCATGGTGGCCAGAAGGCCATGGTCGACGAGACGCTGCCAGAGCTCGAAATCGCGCTCAGCGAGCACCTCGATCCCAAAACGCTGTTCCCGGATGCCAAGCGCCTCGTCATTGAAATCGGTTATGGCGGCGGCGAGCATCTGGCGCGCAAGGCCGAGGAAGAGCCCGACACCGGCTTTATCGGCTGCGAGGTTTTCACCGGTGGCATCGGCAAGATGGTGCAGGCGGCCATCGCCAGGAATCTACGCAATGTCCGGCTCTTCACCGACGATGCGCTCAAACTGCTCGTCACGCTGCCCGATGCCAGCATTGACGCGATCTATCTCCTCTACCCCGATCCCTGGCCGAAGACGCGCCACCATAAGCGCCGCTTCGTCTCGCCGGTGACGCTCAAGGAACTGGCGCGCGTGATCAAGCCGGGCGGCACATTCCACTTCGCGAGCGACATCGAGGACTATGCCGACTGGACCCTCGCCCATATCGTGCGCGAGCCCGAATTTTCCTTCGCCCCGGAAGCGCCCGGCTCATGGCATACGCCTTATCCGGGCTGGCAGCCGACGCGCTACGAGCAGAAGGCGCGGCGCGAAGGCCGCATGATCAGCTTTTATTTCACCTTCGACCGGCGCTGAAATCTTTACCGTTTCGTGACGGTGAACGACAAGTTCGCCGTCGCGGCACTGGACCTTTGCCATTCGCTCCCCATATCGGCTGCACGCCGATTTTTCCGGAGCCTCACAAATGTCCGCCACGCTTTCCTTCTCGCATGAGGACAATAGTTTTCTGGCGATGAGGACAGGGAAATGGACGCTGGTCGTGGTGGCTGAGCTTAGTAGCGGCACCCGCCGCTTCAATGAACTGCGGCGCTCGATGGACGGAATTTCCCAGAAGACGCTGGCGTCCACCCTGCGCGAACTCGAACGCGACGGCTTTATCTCCCGCACGGCCTTCGCCACCATTCCGCCGCGGGTCGATTATGAACTGACGACTTTAGGTCGGGATCTGCTCGATCTCGTCGATGTCTGCCGGGCCTTCGTCGTCCGCAATCGCGACGCCGTTGCTGCCGCACGGCAGAATTTTGATCTCTCAAACAGTATCAGCCTCCGCTGACGGAGACTTCGGGCGCCGCCGGGAACGGCAGCGCCAGGAGTGTCACGCTCAGGGCGCCTTCGGGAAAAGCGATTGCCGCTTTTCCGGTCGAAGGCGCGACGAGCTGAAGCTTAGAGGCCGACTGGAGCCAGGGAGTCAGCGTCGAAAAGCTGCATGGCCTGGGTGCCGTCTTCCTTGATGACGAAGGCGCGAACGAGGCCGTTCCAGTCTTCGACGGAGGTGGCATTGATGCCCTTTTCCTGCAGACGGAGCAGGGTATAGTCATTGGCGACTTCGCCGGTGAGATAGCTCTTGTCGTTGTCGGTCGAGGAGGGGTCGATCGTGGCGGCAAAGGCTGGCATGGCAATGCCGGCAACGAGAGCGGCAGTGGTCAGGGCGAGAATGCTGTTCTTGATCATTTCAGGTGTTCCTTTCGTTTGAACACCCCAGAGATAGGCCCGGCAATTTCGGCTCCAAGACACGAAAAACAAGAATCTTGCTCTTGAAAGACGCCTCGGTGCCCCGACGGTTTCACAAGTAAATCAGGTGGTTAGAAAGAAACCCGGTTCTCCCGAGGAAACCAGGTTCCCTCGCTGTGACGAAGCTTGGAACCGGGCGATACGGCTTAATGTTGTTTCATGACAGCAAGGAGTCAGCCATGCAGATCAGCGTCAATATTCTCGACACCGTGCCCGTTACCCACAATGTCCGCCATTATCGGCTCGAGCGTCCGAAGGGCTACAATTTCTCGCCCGGCCAGGCCACCGAGGTCAGCATTGATCGCGACGGTTGGCAGGACAAGAAGCGTCCCTTCACGTTCACCTGCCTGCCCGACGCCGACAACCTCGAATTCACCATCAAGAGCTATTTCGACCATGCCGGCGTCACCAACGAGCTCTGGTCGCTGGGTGCGGGCGACAAGCTGATCCTGCGCGATGTCTGGGGCACGATCCAGTATCGCGGGCCCGGCACCTTCATCGCGGGAGGCGCCGGCGTCACGCCCTTCATCGCCATCCTGCGTAATCTTAACGCGACCGGAAAGATCGCCGGCAATCGGCTGATCGTCTCCAACCAGAGCGAGAAAGACATCATCCTCCGCGATGAGTTCGAGACCATGGAAGGCCTCGAAACGCTCTGGACCGTCACCAATGACCAAAAATCGAAACTGCTGCAGGAGCGGATCGACGCCGATTTCCTCAAGCGCCACATCACCGATTTTTCCGGCAACTTCTACCTCTGCGGACCAGATCCTATGGTCGAGGAGCTGCGCGGCATGCTCGAAGAGCTTGGCGCCGACGTCAGCAATGTGACCTGGGAGAAATAGCCAGCGCAAAAAGCGCCGGTGTGCTCCGGGAATGAAAGCCTAGCCGAACGAGAGTTCGAGACTGTTGGGGCGTCGAATCGCGACCTTGCCGTCCCATTTGAAATTGGACGATGGGATTTCGAGGGTCAGTTCGTCCGGCACGTCGGCCGAATTGGACAATTGCACCTCGGCACCGTCCTCCCACAGCGCGCGCACCGTGCAATCGATCACCGATCGGCGGTCATTGAAGACCAGCTTGCCGGCCTTGAGCACGCGGCGGCGCTCCACCTGCCGGGTGGTGGCCAGGGTTGCCCCGCTCCAGGGCATGCTCTTGTTGCGCCCCGAGCGCTTGGCTTCATAGAGAGCCTCGTCGGCCTTGAGCATCAGGCTGTCATAGGTGTCGGCGCTGGGGTCGAAGGTGGCGACGCCAAAGCTGGCGGCAACGGTAAGGGGTGGCCGGCTACCGGGAAAACTCAATTGCAGGAGCGCGTGGCGCAGTTTTTCGGCGACCACCATGGCCGCATTGCCATCGGCATCGGGCAGGATGACGCCGAACTCCTCGCCGCCGAGACGTCCAAAGATATCGCTCTGGCGCAGGATGGGCTCGACGGCCTTGGTCACGGCCTTGAGCACGGCATCGCCGGCGGCATGGCCATAGGTGTCGTTGATCGCCTTGAACCGGTCGATATCGAAGGCAATGGCGCTGAGCTGGCTGCGATGCCGGCGCGCCAGCGCTACATATTTTTCCGCATCTTCCTTGAAGGCGCGGCGCGTGTTGATGCCCGTCAGTCCATCGGTCGTGGCGAGGCGCCGCAGTTCCATTTCGCTCATGGCGACACGTGCCAGCTCGCGGAAAATTTCCAGCTCGCGCCCCGAAAATTGCCGCGGATGGCTGTCGATGGCGCAGATGGTGCCGATATTGTGCCCGTCTTCCGTTGTAAGGGGAACGCTGGCGTAGAAGCGAACGCCGCGCTCGGCGGTCACATGCGGGGAATCACGAAACCGCTCATCCTGGCTCGCGTCCGGAACGATCATCGGTTCGGGTCCGGTCATGGCATAGCGGCAGAAGGTTTCGCTGATCGGCACTTCGGTCAGGGGTGTGCCCTCGGAAGCCTTGTACCATTGCCGATGCGCATCGATCATCGAGACGATGGAGGTCTCGACCCCGAAGACCAAGCGCACCAGCGCCGCGATACGGTCAAAGGCCGGCTCGCGCGGCGTATCGAGAATGTCGTAGCGCTCAACCGCGGCAAGGCGCTCGTCTTCGGATTTCTGGGGCAGGGGGAATATGTCGAGCGCGACAGACATTGCAGGTCCCGGATAACAGCTTTGGCAAAGTTCTAAGCCGTGGTGCTTTCGCGAAGGCTAACGCCCCCGTTCGGATCGGGGCTTTTCCCGAGGAGGCTTTATGAAGGGTTGCCAAGCCCGACCTTGCCTTTTGTCGGGAGTGGGGCTATATGGGGCCAACATCGTTGCTCTCATACAGAGAGTGGTGCCCTGACCGGCCCCGCTCTTTTTGCTTATCTGGGACCCAATGGCTTTCGATCTCACCGAGAAACGCTACATCAAGGAAACCGGCCTCGAAGCCCGTCTTTCCCGCATCATCGAGCCGGTGGCCAATGGCCTTGGCTACGCGCTCGTCCGAGTCAAAGTCACGCCGGAAAATGGCTGCACGCTGCAGATCATGGCGGAAGACGAGAATGGCCGCTTCAACATCAATGACTGCGAGGCCCTTTCCAAGGATCTCTCGCCGGTTCTCGATGTCGAAGATCCGATCGAGCGCGAATATCACCTGGAAGTTTCTTCCGCCGGTATTGACCGCCCGCTGGTGCGCAAGCGCGATTTCGAGCGTTTCGTCGGCCATGAGGCCAAGGTCGAACTGCTCGACATGATCAATGGCCGCAAGCGTTTCCGCGGCGACATCCTTGCCGTTGACGAAGAGGGCGTGACGATCCGTTTGCCCGACGCGCCCGGCGGCACCAACCCCGACCACAAGCTTGCCTTCGTCACCATTGCCGATGCCAAGCTCGTTATGACCGACAAATTGATGGACATGGCGCGCGCCGATCAGGAATTGCATCCGATCGACGACGATGAGACCGAAACGGTCGAATATGCCGATGCCGACAATGACGACGAAAACCTCCCCGAGGAGACGAAATAAATGGCTGTTAGCGCGAATCGCCTTGAGCTTTTGCAGATCGCGGATGCCGTCGCCCGTGAAAAGTCGATCGACCGCATGGTCGTCATCGAGGCGATGCAGGATGCCATGGAAAAGGCCGCCAAGGGCCGCTATGGCGCCGAGACCGAGATCAAGGTCGAGATCAATCCGCGCTCGGGTGAAACCCGCATGTGGCGCCTGCTCGAAATCGTCGACGCCGTCGAAGAGCCGAGCCGCCAGGTCGACCTCAAGTTCGCCAAGACCAAGTCGCCCGAAGCCAAGGTCGGCGATTTCCTGACCGAGCCGCTGCCGCCGATGGAATTCGGCCGTATCGCCGCCCAGTCGGCCAAGCAGGTCATCGTGCAGAAGGTGCGCGACGCCGAGCGCGACCGCATGTTCGAGGAATATACCAACCGCGTCGGCGAAATCGTCAACGGCACCGTCAAGCGCGTCGAATATGGCAATGTGATCGTCGATCTCGGCCGTGGCGAAGCCATCATCCGCCGCGACGAACTGATCCCGCGCGAAATGTTCCGCTATGGCGATCGCGTCCGCGCCTATGTCTATGACGTGCGCCGCGAACAGCGCGGTCCGCAGATTTTCCTGTCGCGCACCCATCCCCAGTTCATGGCCAAGCTGTTCATGCAGGAAGTGCCGGAAATCTATGATGGCGTGATCACCATCCGCTCGATCGCTCGCGATCCGGGCTCGCGCGCCAAGATCGCCGTGACCTCGAACGATTCTTCGATCGATCCCGTCGGCGCTTGCGTCGGTATGCGTGGTTCGCGCGTTCAGGCTGTGGTTGCCGAACTCCAGGGCGAAAAGATCGACATCATTCCCTGGACCGACACCATTGCGGACCTCGTCGTTTCGGCCCTGCAGCCGGCCGATGTCGCCAAGGTCGTTCTCGACGAGCAGGCAGAGCGCATCGAGGTCGTCGTTCCCGATGAGCAGCTCTCGCTCGCCATCGGTCGTCGTGGCCAGAATGTGCGCCTCGCTTCGCAGCTCATCGGCTGGGATATCGACATCCTGACCGAGCAGGAAGAGAGCGAACGCCGCCACAAGGAATTCACAGAACGCTCGACCCTGTTCATGCAGGCCCTTGACGTTGACGAGATGGTTGCCCAACTACTGGCTTCCGAAGGTTTCTCGTCGGTCGAAGAGCTCGCCTATATCGAGCCCAACGAAATCGCCTCCATCGAAGGCTTCGACGAAGAGACGGCTGGCGAAATCCAGAACCGCGCTACCGAATATCTCGCCGAGATCGAACGCAAGTTCGACGACGAGCGTATTGCCCTCGGCGTCGAGGAAGAGCTTTACGAAATCCCGGGCCTCAATGCGGCAATGCTTGTTGCCCTGGGCAAGGAAGACATCAAGACCGTGGAAGACTTTGCCGGTTGCGCCGCTGACGATCTCGTTGGCTGGAGCGAACGCAAGGATGGCGAAACCAAGCGCTTCGAGGGAACTTTCAAGGATTTCCCGGTGAGCCGCGAAGAGGCAGAAGACATGATCCTGCAGGCCCGCATCCGCGCCGGCTGGATCCAGGCTGACGAAGTGGCCGCCGAAGCCGACGAAGTCGGCGACGAAACCGCGGAGGAGGCGGTCTAAGGACCGCCTTCTTCGGAGTGAAAACGTGGCCCGGCGCGAAGAAACTATAAGGACATGTGCTCTCACCCGGCTCGAAAAGCCGGTTGAGGACCTGATCCGTTTCGTGCTGGGGCCCGATGGCACCATAGTGCCCGATACCGATGCCAAGGCCGAAGGCCGGGGCGTCTGGATCAGCCTCAGCCATGAGGCCGTTGCCGAGGCCGTTCGCAAGAAGGCCTTTGCCAAGAGCCTGAAAGAGAATGTCGATGTTCCGCCCGATCTGGCGGACCTGACCCGGCTGCGGCTCGAACAAAGATTTACCTCGGCTCTCGCCATGGCGAGAAAAGCCGGCCAGTTCACCTCTGGCGGTATGAAGGTGAAGAGTGCCATCGAGACCGGAAAGCTCATCGCGTTGCTGACAGCGACCGACGGCGCCGCCGATGGCAAGAACAAGATGCTGGGGGCCCTGCGCGCCCTCAATCATGCCCGTCGCGAGGGCAGCGCAGTCGGCAAGCAAGTGCCGCATTTCGAATTGCTCTCAAGCGTGCAATTGGGTTTGGCACTTGGACTAGAAAATGTGATACATGCTGCCCTCATGACAGGGGCGGCAGCCCAATCGGCGCTGGACAAGGCCAATAGACTGGCCCGCTACGACGCCAATCCGACGGATAACGACACCGACCGCCCTGCGGTAACCGGTGTGCTTTTGTCCGTGGAACAGGACGAAAGACGATAGGAAGTATGGCTGATAACGACGACAAGCGTTCTGACGATTCCGGCGCCAAGAAGACGCTGACCCTCAAGGGGGGTCCGGGTCTGGGCAATCGTGCCGGCACGTCGCGCGGTCCCTCGCGAGCGACGGTGGTCGTGGAGAAGCGGACGCGCGTGGTTCCAAAACCCGCCGGCGTGCCCTCGGGCGCACAGGCCGGTGGTGGCCGTCCCAGCGGTTCGGGTCGTCCCGGCCAGGGTCGCCCCATGCAGACCCAGCGTGCCCCGCTTGGTCTCTCCGCGGCGGAAGCCGAAGCCCGTCAGAAGGCACTTGCTCTTGCCGGCGCCCGCGCCGCCGAGGACAAGGAGCGCTTTGCGGCTGAAGAGGCTCGCCGGATCGAGGACGACAATCGTCGTCGCCAGGTCCGCGAAGAAGCCGCGCGCCAGGAAGAAGAGCGTCGTCAGGCCGACGAGAGCCGTCGCACCGAAGAAGACACTGTTGCCGCCGCTCCCGAGCCGGCCGTCAGCGCCGCGCCGGCAGCACCCGCTGCTGCCGCGCCGGAGCCGCGCCAGCCCTTCGTGCCGGCAAGCCAGCGCAATCCTGGTCCATCCGCCGTCCGTACCGTTTCGGGCCGTCCGGGTCAGTCAACGCGTCCGCAGCGTAGCGAGCGGCCTTCGAACGAACGCCCGTCCAACGAGCGTCCGTCCAATACTCGCCCAGACGGCGAACGGCCGAACCCGAATGCCCGTCCGACCGGCAATACCCGCCCGGCTGGCTCCACCGGCACGCGCCCCGCAGGCACCGGCACCCGTCCGGCCGGCGATCGTCGTCCCGCTGGCGCTGGCATGGCCCCGATCGGCAATGTGCCGCCCGCCGCACCGAGCGAGGCCGATGGCCGTCGCGTTCGTACCGGTGCGCCGCAGCAGCGTCCGACGACCGAAGCCGAACTCGAAAACGCTCGTCGCGCCTCGCGTGCCCAGCCGGAGCGTCCGACGCGTCGCGCCGATGATGGTGCCGCCCGCGGCCGCCTGACCGTTTCGAGCGCCACGACGGAAAACGATCGCGACAAGGGTCCGTCCCTCGCCGCCATGCGTCGCCGTCGCGACAAGAAGATGGGCCGCAACCAGCAGGAAGCGCCAAAGCTCAGCCGCGAAGTCGTCATCCCGGAAGCCATCACGGTTGCAGAACTTGCCAACCGCATGGCCGAACGCTCCGTCACCGTCATCAAGATGCTGATGTCGCAGGGCCAGATGGCCACCATCAACGACGTGATCGATGCCGATACGGCAGAACTGATCGCTTCGGAACTGGGCCACACGGTCAAGCGCGTTTCGGATGCCGACGTTGAAGAAGGTCTCTATGACATCCCGGCAGACGACAAGGCCGAGGATCTGACCGATCGTGCGCCGGTCGTGACCATCATGGGTCACGTCGACCACGGCAAGACCTCGCTGCTCGACGCGATCCGCGAAGCCAATGTGGTTTCGGGCGAAGCCGGTGGCATCACCCAGCATATCGGCGCCTATCAGGTCGAAAAGAACGGCAACAAGATCACGTTCCTCGATACCCCGGGCCACGAGGCGTTCACCGCCATGCGTGCCCGCGGTGCGCAGGCAACCGATATCGCGGTGCTGGTCGTTGCGGCCGATGACGGCGTCATGCCGCAGACCATTGAATCCATCAAGCACGCCAAGGCGGCTGGTGTTCCGATTATCGTGGCCATCAACAAGATGGACAAGCCGGAAGCCAATCCCCAGCGCGTGCGCACGGAACTGCTTCAGCATGAAGTGTTCGTGGAATCGATGGGCGGCGACGTGCTCGACGTTGAAGTGTCGGCCAAAACCCAGGCTGGTCTCGACAAGCTGCTCGAAACCATCCTGCTGCAGGCCGAAGTTCTCGAACTTCGCGTTGCTCGCGATGGTCGTGCCGAAGGTCTCGTCATCGAAGCCAAGCTCGATCGTGGTCGTGGTGCCGTGGCAACCGTCCTCGTGCAGCGCGGTACGCTCGCCATCGGTGACATTCTCGTCGCCGGCACCGAGTTTGCCCGTGTTCGTGCCCTGATCAACGACAAGGGCGAGCAGGTCAAATCCGCAGGCCCGTCCATTCCGGTGGAAGTCCTCGGCTTTACCGGCGTGCCAAGCGCAGGCGACCGCTTCTCGGTCGTCGAAAGCGAAGCCCGTGCCCGCGAAGTCACCGAATATCGTCAGCGCGCCATCCGTGAAAAAACGGCCGGCGGCGGTGCAACGAGCCTCGAGCAGATGATGAATCAGCTCAAGATCGCCGGCATCTCCAAGTTCCCGCTGATCATCAAGGGCGACGTGCAGGGTTCGGTCGAAGCGATCGTTGCTTCGCTCAACAAGCTCTCGACCGACGAAGTGTCGGCGCAGATCCTGATGAGCGGCGTCGGTGGCATCACCGAGTCGGACGTGACCCTGGCGGCGGCATCCAACGCCATCGTCATCGGCTTCAACGTTCGTG
>NZ_JBEVLL010000377.1:0-2700 GCF_040509215.1 Devosia sp. | reverse complement strand
CCGCAGGTTCTGGATGCGCTCCGCCAGCCGCTGGAAACCGGCGAATGCGTCATCGCCCGCGCCAATCATCGCGTCTCCTATCCCGCCAATATCCAGCTCGTCGCGGCGATGAATCCCTGCCGCTGCGGCATGGCCGGCGAACCGGGCCATACCTGCGCCCGCGGTCCACGCTGCGCTGCCGATTATCAGGGTCGCATCTCCGCACCGCTGATGGATCGCATCGATATCCGAATCGACGTGCCGGCGGTCGCCGCGGCCGATCTCATCCGCCCGGCCCCGGCCGAAAGCAGTGCCGACGTGGCGCGTCGGGTATTTGCTGCAAGGGAGCTGCAGCGTGATCGTTTCGATGCTGCGGGAGGCAGCGGCCCGATCACCAATGCGCGCTGCTCCACCGCGATGATCGAGAAATTCGCCGAGCCCGATCCGTCCGGTCTGCAATTGCTGAGGGATGCCGCGGAGAAACTGAAATTTTCTGCCCGGGGCTATCACCGCGTCCTGAAGGTGGCGCGCACCTTGGCGGATCTCGACGGCAAGGCGACGGTCGGCCGCCTTCACCTTGCCGAGGCGATCTCCTACCGCATGGCCAGCGAGCGACTGGCCATAGCGGCGGCTTGAGAGAGGGAACTATTCGCCGAGGCCGTCGAACAGCGCAGTCGAGAGATAGCGTTCGGCAAAGGAGGGAATGATGACGACGATGGTCTTGCCGGCATTTTCCGGACGGCTCCCCACTTCGATGGCGGCGGTGAGGGCGGCACCGGAGGATATGCCGACCGGTACGCCTTCGAGCCGGGCGACCAGCCGTGCCATCTCCATGGACTCAGGCCCACTCACGGTGACGACCTCGTCATAGATATGGGTGTCGAGGATTTTCGGTGCGAAGCCGGCACCGATGCCCTGGATCTTGTGCGGCCCCGGTTCGCCGCCGGAAAGCACGGGTGATTCCTCCGGTTCTACGGCAATCACCTTGAGGCCCGGCTTGCGGTCCTTGAGCACCTGGCCGGCGCCGGTGATCGTGCCGCCGGTACCGATGCCGGCGACGAGAATGTCGATCTCGCCGTCGGTATCGTTCCAGACTTCTTCCGCCGTTGTCTTGCGGTGGATTTCCGGATTGGCCGGGTTTTCGAACTGCTGGGGAATGACGGCATCGGGAAGGGAGGCGGCAAGCTCCTCCGCCTTGGCGATGGCGCCCTTCATTCCCTTCGGACCTTCGGTCAGGACCAGTTCGGCGCCGAGCAGGGCGAGCATCTTGCGGCGCTCGATCGACATCGTCTCGGGCATGGTCAGGATCAGCTTGTAGCCCTTGGCCGCGGCGGCAAAGGCAAGCGCGATGCCGGTATTGCCCGATGTCGGCTCAATGAGCGTCGTCCTGCCGGGCGTGATCCTGCCCTGCGCTTCGAGGCTCTCGATCATGGCGACGCCGATGCGGTCTTTCACCGAAGCGATCGGGTTGAAGAATTCGAGCTTGGCCAACAGGTTGGCCTTGACGCCCTTTTCCTTGGCCAGCTTGTCGAGGCGCACGATCGGGGTATCGCCGATCGTTTCGGTGATCGACGCATAGACCCTGCCGCGGCCCGGCTTTCTCGTATCGGCCATGACTGTTTCTCCCTTGGAAAACGTTGTTTCGAAAATGATCCGTTTCTGTCGGGGAGGATAGGGCCGAGGCCGCGCGATGACCAGAGCGTCATCTTTTCGCAAGCGCCGGGATTTGACGAAAATGGCTGCAAAGGTAACACGGCCGTCAGCGCATTAGCGGCGCTTCTTGACTGCCGAGTGCGGTGAACGGAAGGGCGCCTTGGCCCCCGTCACACCCCGGTCGAGCCGAAGCCACCGGCGCCGCGGGTGGTTTCGGTCGTCTCGCCGATTTCGGCGAACCGCACCTGCGTCACCGGCGCCACCACCATCTGGGCGATGCGCATGCCGCGGGTGATGACGAAATCCTCCTCGCCGAGATTGACGAGCAGCACCTTCACTTCGCCGCGATAATCGCTGTCGATCGTCCCGGGCGTGTTGAGGCAGGTGACGCCGTGCTTGAGCGCGAGGCCCGAGCGCGGGCGCACCTGCACCTCGTACCCGGCGGGGATCGCCATCGCGAAGCCCGTCGCGACCGCATGGCGTGCCCCGGGGCGCAGCGTCAGCGTCTCGGCCGCGACGACATCCATCCCCGCTGCGCCATCGCTGGCATAGGCGGGCAGGGGCAGACCGCCGCCATTGGGCAACCGCTGGAGGGCGATTTCAATCTCTTTCAAGGGGTGCGCGTTTTTCGAGCTCATCGGCGATCTTTTCCATCAATTTGCGGGCGACGGCCTGTTTGGGCAGCCGGTCCCAGCTGTCTACGCCGTCTTTGCTAACGATATGCACCCGGTTGCTCTCGCCGCCCATCGGGTCGGCGGCCACATCGTTGGCGACAATCCAGTCGCATCCCTTTTTGGCGAGCTTCGCCTGCGCATGTTCGACAATCTTTTCGGTCTCCGCCGCAAAACCAACCAGCAGCTTCGGGCGCAGCTTATGCTTGGCGAGCGTTGCCAATATGTCGGGATTCTCGGTTAATGCGAGCGGTGGAACGGCTTTTCCATCCTTCTTGATCTTCTGATCGGGCGTTGCTTCTGGCCGCCAGTCGGCGACGGCGGCGACCATGATCGCGGCATCGACGGGCAGAGCCCTTTCGACCTCCGCCATCATCTCGCGCGCGCTTTCGACATC
>NZ_JBEVLL010000376.1:0-3123 GCF_040509215.1 Devosia sp. | reverse complement strand
AGCTGGATGCGGGTACGGCCAACGCCGGACGGACGCATGTCGGTCAGTTCGCCCTTGCGCTCGGTCAGCTTCTGCACGACGGCGCCGGTGAATTCGTCATCGACGTCGATGATGACTTCTTCGATCGGCTCGTGACGGACGCCATCGATGTCCTGCATGAGAACCTTGGGGCGACCGATGGTCAGCTCAAAGCCTTCGCGGCGCATGTTTTCGATGAGAACGGCGAGCTGAAGTTCGCCGCGGCCGGCAACGTCATAGGAGTCGTTGTCGTCGCCTGGGGTCACGCGGATAGCGACGTTGCCTTCGGCTTCGCGCATCAGGCGTTCACGGATAACGCGCGACTGCACCTTATCGCCTTCACGGCCAGCCAGCGGGCCGTCATTGATGCGGAAGGTGACCGACAGGGTCGGGGGATCGATCGGCTTGGCGGCGATCGGCTTGGTCACCGAAGTGGCGCAAAGCGTATCGGCCACGGTCGAGGTCACAAGACCGGCGATGGCGACGATGTCGCCGGCTTCGCCAATATCGACCGGAGTACGTTCAAGACCACGGAAGGCCAGAACCTTGGAAACGCGGCCCTTTTCGACTTCCTTGCCTTCACGGTTGAGCGTGTGGATGGGGTCGTTGGCCTTGACGGAACCCGAAGTGATGCGGCCAGTCAGGATGCGGCCGAGGAACGGGTTGCGCTCGATGGTGGTGACCAGCATGCGGAACGCGCCTTCTTCGACGCTGGGCTCCGGCACGTGTTCGATGACCTTGTCGAGCAGCGGGCCGAGGCTTTCCTTCGGACCTTCCGGCTCCAGCGCCATCCAGCCCTGCTTGGCCGAACCGTAGAGAACCGGGAAATCGAGCTGCTCAGGCGAAGCGTCGAGGGCGATGAAGAGATCGAAGATTTCTTCGAGCACTTCGAGGTGACGCTCGTCGGACTTGTCGATCTTGTTGATGGCAACGATCGGACGCAGGCCCTGGGCCAGCGCCTTGCCAAGCACGAACTTGGTCTGCGGCATCGGGCCTTCAGCAGCGTCGACGAGGATGACCACGCCGTCGACCATGGACAGGATGCGCTCGACTTCACCGCCGAAGTCGGCGTGGCCGGGCGTGTCGACGATATTGATGCGGGTGTCCTTCCAGAGCAGGGAGGTCACCTTGGCCAGAATGGTGATACCGCGCTCGCGCTCGATATCGTTGCTGTCCATGGCGCGTTCTTCAACGCGCTCGTTTTCGCGGAATGAGCCCGACTGCTTGAGCAGGACGTCGATCAGGGTGGTCTTACCGTGGTCAACGTGGGCGATGATGGCAATATTGCGCAGGGACATGGGCACCGGGGCGTTGGGCATGGTCCAGCGGCGCCAAGGGCAAACGGCCAAAACATGCGGGAAACAGGAAACGCCAGCTGCATTCGGGGCAGACTGGCGCTTTTCGGTGCGGCTCATATAGAAAAACAGCACTCTTAACAAGCGCTCCCGATGCAGGGCGGGTCTGCATCGGCAAAGACACGATCAAAAGGTAAACTGTGAAAGTGCCTTAGATCGGGTTGTCATTTCCGTGAAACGCGAACGTTTTTGCTGCGATGCAAGGGATTCCAGCAAGCACTGGAAAAACGGTCAGCGCCCGGTCTGTACTTCCAGTACGGAAACCACACGCCCCAGGAGGCCCAGAAATTGCTCGCGTTCGGCCGTGGTGAACTGCTCGAGCAGCAGTTCGTTGAGCGCGCCAAGGGCCCGGTCCATATCGGCAATACGATCATAACCAGCCGGGGTCAGCGCGATCAGGGCGCTGCGGCCGTCGTCGGGATTGCGCTTTCGCGTCACGAGGCCATCGCGCTCCATGCGCTGGATGGTGGCGGTCATGGTTGGTTGTTCGACGGATGCCGCTTCGGCAAGGCCCTTTGGCGTATGCGCGCCGCCGGCCGAGAGGGCAAGAAGCACCGGCACATAGGCGGGATTGAGCCCGATGGGGCCCAGCATGGTTTCCGTTTCGCGCGCCAGAAGACGGGCAGCCCAGTTCAACTGGTCGGCGACGGTGGTCTCGTTCATATACTGAGCCTACTCAGGATTTTTCCCATTTAGGCGCGACGCGCTGATTTGGGCAAGCGTTTCAGATTATGTCTGCGAGACGCGCCAAAACGCACTCACGCTCGCGCGTCAGCCCCTTGTAGTCGAGCTGTTCGGCTGTCAGGGCCAGAAGCTGGGTATGGAGCTGCCCGGCCAGGGCTTTGGCGTCGGGCAGGCCAGCGAAAGTGTCGAGATCGACCAGCGAAATCCTGATCGTGAAGACGATGGCTCCGGTTTCAGGCAGTTTTCGCAGGGTCTGGCGCTCGATGCGCAGATGCACGGAATCGGCCCTGTCGCCCGTGCCGAAGCGCGGTTTGTCTGGCCCCGATACATCGGGATGAAACAGTCTGCTATCGCCATAGAGCGACCAATTCCAGCGGATCATCGGCGCTTCCGGCCTCAGGGCATCGAACATGCGCGCCATGAGCTGGGCTGGTCTTGTCTCGGGGCCGAAGCCCGGCACCGGGTCATGGATGGCGTCGAGCACTTTTCCGATTTTTTCGGCCAGCACCCAGGAGGACGGAAAACTCAGGCTTGCCGCCACGAGACGCCAACCGGGTTGGGTGCGCGAGAGGATGAGCAGATCGTCCTGCACCAGCTTTGCCGCCTGCAGCAGGGGAATACCGGCAAGATCAACCACTTCGCCGGTGGGCACGACCAGCAGCCCCTGCTCCCGCTTTGGCCAAAGGTGGGGAAAGCGGGTGGGCAGATAATCGAATAACAGCGAAAGCAGCTCAGCCTGAGCCGGACGGCTTTCAGGCAGCTCGGCAAAAATCTCGGCGAGATGGGTTTTGTGGAGCCGCGCTTTTTCGGCCAGTTGCGCCGCCATGTCCGCGTTGGGATCGAGCCAATCTGCCGGGTCGAGCGGCTTGGTGGCGATCTGGAAAAGGCGCGTGTCGAAGGCGGGAAGCGTCATGCCGCCATGAAAGCGGGGCGGATGGAGGATAGCAAGGCCCCCTCACCCGCCGCTACGCGGCGACCTCTCCCCCCTAGGGAGACGTGGGAGTGCGCCAAGATCGCGGAGCGACACCTCTCCCTAGGGGGGAGAGGTCGGGTTGCGCAGCAAGCC
>NZ_JBEVLL010000375.1:0-14671 GCF_040509215.1 Devosia sp. | reverse complement strand
GATGGTCCTGACACTGGGCTTTCCATTTGGGCTGCCAGCAGGCGGTCCCGGGAAATGCCTGCCTCTTCGACAAAGGCAGGCTCCCGTTCACGCACTGCTTGCGGCCTCGGTGCGTGGGAAGACGAAGCGGGCGTAGATCCAACTGGTGACGAGCAGCGCGACACCAAGGGCGGCGAACGAGGCGACGCGCCAGAGACCTTCGAGGCCGCCGAAATCGAACAGGAAGACCTTGACGACGGTGAGCAGCATGATGCCGAGCGAAGCGAGGCGCAGTGGCTGGCTGTTGAACCGCGTGCCGGCGCCGAGGGCGCCAAAGGCGAGCACCAGAAGGGCGCCGGAATAGCTGTAGCGCTCGATTGGGCCGGAGGCGCCCTGCAGCAGGTCCGGGTGGAACAGATGCCGGATATCAACCAGCAGGCCGATGATGATCAGGAAGCCGCCGACCGCTACGCTAGTCCAGCGCAGTGGCGGAATGGCACGGAGGAGATGCGCCAGGGCCAGCGCGAGCAAGCCGGGGAGGATGAGGCCTGAAATGGACAGATTGAAGAGAGGCAGGCCCGGCACGTTCCATTCTGGCCAGAGCTGATAAGGCGGCAAGCCGACAAAGGCGACCGCCACGGCGAGGACGAAGAGGGACAGCGCCATGCCGGCATATTTGAGCCCATCACGAACAAGGCGCGTGCCAGCGAAAACGCCGAGCAGGCCGATCAGCAGAATGGGGTTGAGCCAGATGGAAGCCCAATAGAGCGTGTCGCGGGGATCGAGCACGGTGTCGTTGGGGATGATCAGGAAATTTGCGGCCGCGGCAAGCAGGAGCACTGCGGCGCCGTCGAGGATTTTTGTCAGCGCGTCCGTGCCTTTGGGTGTCAGCACGGTTGCTGCGGCGAGGAAGGCTATTGCCGGCAGAAGGAGCGCAGCGATCGCGGCGTCCCATGGGGCGGTGTGCGGCAGGTATCGGGCGAAGGTGAGCGGCGCGCCGATTTCGGAGAGACCTGCGGCAATGAAAAGGAGCCCAGCATAGAGCGCGAGATACGCCGCGATCAGCGGTCGAAGATTGACGGCGGCAAAGCGCTGCTGGACGAGGGCAATGCCCAGAACCTGCAGCGCTGCGGCGAGGGCGAAATAATTGGGATCGACGATGGCGACGACGGCCATCGAGATAAAGCCGCTGGCAGTGACGGCGAAGATGGAGCCGAGGCGGGGCCGGTCTTTTTCGGGCGTTTTGGGCCAGAAGAGGAAGCCTGCATAAGCGACCGAGGCGGAAAGGGCGAGGGATAGCAGAGCCCAGAGCAGCGGCAGGTCGCGTATGCCAGCCCAGCCGTCGAGGTCGAACATGGTGGAAACGGCGGTGAAGGAAAGGGCGGCGCAGAGGAGCGTTGCTGCCTCAACGGAATCCCTGCCTTGGCGGAGCAGATGCACGAGGGGCGTACCGATCGCTGCCAGGGCGAGAAGGGCCATGATCAGGCGGTGTGGGGGCTCGGGGAAGCGCCAGATGAGGACGAGATAAACCCAGGCCAGGGTGATCATCAGCACCGGCAAGGTCGGCCTTACCGGGGTCATGAAAGAGATGATGGCGCCGATAAGGAAGAGGCCCATGGTGGTCGAGAGGAAGAGAGGCGGGTAGGCCGTCTCGGTGACGCCGGTGGTGGCGAGGAACAGGGATAGCGCGAGCGCCAGGAACAGAGGAAATCCGGCGGGTTTCGGGGCGCCGCGCTGCCAGGCAGCAATGCCGACCACGGCGGGCGTGAAAACGAGGAGGAGGGCAATGGCGAGGGCCTGGCCCCAATCCGCTTGGGTGACGGTGGACAGGCCCAACAGCCAGAGACTGTGGGGCAGGAGAACGAGAGCGAGAAGTCCCCACCAGGATTTTCGCGCGCAGGCGATGGTTGCCGCAACGAGGAGGGCTGCAAGGTAAAGCTGAATCAGGAAACCGCCGGAATAGGCGGTGACGAGGAGTGCCGGGGCGAGATAGGCGCCGATCAGGCCGATGATCAGCACAGGGCGGCCAAAGACCAGAGAGATGGCGATCGACACAAAGCCGGTGAGCGCGGCGAGGACAAAGCCGGTTTCGACCGAGGTCAGTTCGAAGAGGGCGCTGGCCAGGAAAGAGGCGGCATAGAGCGTGCCGATGGCGGCCGAGGCGAGGGCGGCCGAAATCTGTTCATGATTGGCGATGCGCAGACGCCGCAGCACGAAGGCGGCCGCGAGCATGGCAAAACCGGCGGCAGCGCAGGCGGCTATGCCGAGGCCGGGGGTGAAGAAACCACTCGAGGCTGCCATGCGGGCAAGGAGAAACCCGCCAATAAGCAGCATTGCGGCGCCGCCCCAGACCGGCAGGTGTACGCCGACGAGCCGCTCGATGCTGAAGGCTGCGGACTTTTGCGGACGTGCAGTGGGCGGTTCTGTCGTGTCGTCGGGGCGCTGCGGTTGTTCGCCCAGATGCGGTGCAGGTTGTTCCGGCGGGGTTTCAGCGGGCGGCGGCGCTTCGGCCACTGCAGCGCGCCACGCGGTAGAAGTGGGGACGACAGGGGCGACGACCGGCTTGGGCTCGACGCCCTTTATGGGCGATTGCTGACGTTCGAGGTGGTTCAGGCGAGACTGCAGGGCCTCGACCTGTTTTTGCATGCGAACGACCATGCCAAGAGCGATGACCGCCAAGATCAATGCCAGAGTTACCACGCAGCCTCTCCCCCGAAGACGGCGCGATTATTTCCAATTCCCCAGCACTTGCAAGCCGACTGAAGCCTTGTCGATCATGTTGCTGCATGGAGAGAATTTTGTTTCGCATCCGGGATTAGTCTGCAGTCCGGTTTAGTTTGCTGCGCGGTCGAATTCCCTTCCAGATGGATGCTGGAGCGAGGTTTGACGGAGGCTGCTTTTCCCTTTGTGGGCGTATTTGGAGGGGGCGCGATGACGGCCGGCGCGTAGCAGAAAAAGCTGCCTGTTGACAATTTAGAGTATTAGCTCTAATTCTGTTGTTAGAGCTAATACTCTAACGGACCACACAGTGCCCTCTCCGACCAAAACCCGCATTCTCGACGCTGCCCTGGCCCTCTTTAACGAGCGGGGCACGGACACCGTTACGACCAATCATATTGCCGAGGCCCTCGGGATGAGCCCGGGCAATCTCTACTACCATTTTCGCAACAAGGCGGAGGTCGTTCGCGAGCTCTTTGCCCGCATTACGGCGGAGTGGGCCTCCAACTACGCCGTCCCGCCCGCAACCATGCCCAGCATTGCGATGATGGAGGTCATGGTGGCCGGCAATTTCGATATCCAGGCGCGGTACCGTTTCTTCTTTCGCGATCTTACACTGTTGCTCAATGCCGACCCCGAGCTGGCTGCGGCCTATCGGGCCAGTCGCGAGGCCGGGCTTGGCAATACCAGGTTCCTGATCAACCTCTTCATCGAGGCCGGCGTGGTTTCGCCCATGGGCGACGACACGGCGCTCGATGATCTGGCGCAGTTGCTCTGGCTGGTCGGGGATTTCTGGCTCGTCTTCAAGGATACCGGCGGCGCTGATTTCAGCCAGGCCGACATGGACCAGGGCGTCCGGCTGTTCCGGCGTCTCATCAACCCACATCTCAAAGGATCTTCGCCATGAGTGCGACGTCTCGAACTGCCGGTGGTCTGCTTGTTGCAGTACCGCTGATCTTTACCGCCGGCTTTACCGGCCTGCAGATGACCTTCGACTATCCCGATATCCTGCGCCATCCGGCCGGCGAGGTGCTGACCCGATTTGCGGCGGCCGGGGCCGACCTTCATTTCTACTGGTACGCGATGATGTTCGCTTCGCTGCTGATGATCGGCGCGGTCATCGCGCTTGGCCTTCACTTCTGGAAGGAGGACAACCTTCTGGCAGCGCTGGCGATGGGGTTCGGCGTGCTGGCCGGACTGGTTCAGGCGCTTGGGCTGTTGCATTGGGTCATCCTGGTCCCCAGCCTTGCAGCGGCCTATCTGGCCCCGGGGGCGTCCGAACTGGACAAGGCCATGGCAGTCTCACTGTTCGATGCGGCCAATCACTATCTGGGGATGGGTGTCGGCGAGCATCTTGGCTACTTCTTCACCGCGATCTGGACCGTGCTGACGGCCGCCCTGCTGTTTCGCACCAGTCGCCTGCTGGCCGTCAGCGGCGTGGTGATTGCGCTCGGCGTGGTCTCGGGGATGCTCGAGCCGTTTGGCGTGCCGATGACGGGGATGATCAATTCGATCAGCTACACGCTTTGGGCGATCTGGACGCTGGTGCTTGGCGTCGTGCTGCTCCGCAACAAAGCTTCTGCTCCGACTGTAGCGGCGCTGGCCGGTTAGACGGCCAAGAGGTACGATCCACGCTGGCGGCGGAAGTCGGAGGGGGACTGACCGGTGACCTTGCGAAAAGCCTGGCTGAAGGTGCTGAGCGAGCCAAAGCCACTGGCAAGGGCAACGTCGAGGATATTGGCGTCGTCTTCGAGCAGCAATGACTGGGCATAGCTGAGGCGCATCAGCGTCAGGTATTCGTTGAGCGTCATCCCGCTCGAGTTCGTGAAGACGCGCATGGCGTATTTGGGGTGGATATCGAGCGAGGAGGCAATCTCCGCCGAGCCGATATCATCGCGGAAATTCTCGGTCACATAGGCGCAGATTTCGAGAATGTTGCGGAAGGCGCTGGCATCGAGCGGCTCGCTCGAGGTTTCGGTTTCCTCGCCGCCATCGATGACCCGGTGCGGTTCGAAATTGAGGCGGTTGATCCGCATCAGCAGCTCTTCGATGGCATAGGTGCGGCGGGCGGGGTCGTCGCCATTCATATAGTCGGTGAGGCGCCGGAACAGCTCGGGGTCCGAGGAACCCTGGGTGCTGGTGACGGCCGAACCGCCGCGGGTGAGGCGTTGCATCAATTCGGCCGAAAGCCGCAGCCGGAAGAAGTGGACGAGCGGCAGGTGAATGGCGGCAAGCTCGGTACCCGGCTGCAGGTCGATCGCCTGATGCGGTTGCCCGCCCCAGAAAATGCAGAGGTCGCCGGCCTGCAGGTCCACGCCGTAGTGGCTCATGCGGTAGGACATGCCGCCTGAATAGATGAAGTTGATTTCGACCTGCGCATGCCAGTGCGGCACGGCCATGATGCAGGTGTCATTGACGCGCGCCAGGAGCTTGTCTGGGAAGACATCCAACTCGTGATCGAGCTGGTTCAGAATTTTTCCGCGCGTCTTACCATTCCACATTTTGCAATGCCCATCCCACGAGACGACGATCCAACGCTTCGTTTAGCGTATGGTCAGCCTGAACAGAGCGCAAACAAAAACCGGATCGGTCCAAGGGCACAAGCCCAGACCAAAGGGAGAATGCGCCGGAGGGCACATGTTGATCGCTGAACAATTGAGGCTGCCGCGCACCCGCGGCTGGCCGCGGAGGAACACATCTATGTCTTTGCTGAAGCGCGCTCGCGCCTCTCACCTGCTTGTTGCTGCCAGCATGGCGTCCGTGCTGATGGCTGCCCCTGTTCTGTCGCAGGACAAGGTCGAACTGACCTATTGGAACTGGGCGCCTCACATCGATGAAGTCATCGCCATCTGGAACGAGCAGAACCCCGATATTCACGTGACGGTGAGCCGCGCGGCCGCTGCCGGCGAAATCGTGCAGAAGCTTTCGGCGGCGCACACTGCCGGCAATCCGCCCGATGTGACCAATGTCACCTATGGCGATCTGCCGGCCCTGATCGTCAATGGCCTCGTTACCGATCTCACGCCCGAAATGGCGCCGCTGCAGGAAAAGATCACGCCCGTCGCCTGGAACCTCGTGACCTTTGACGGCACGACCTGGGCCACCCCGCAGGGCACCTCGCCCATGTTCTTCTTCTATCGCAAGGACCTGCTGGAAGAACTCGGCGTCGCCGTGCCCAAGACCTGGGAAGAGTTCGCCGAGGCCGCCAAGGCCGTGCGCGCCGCTGACGACAGCAAGTATCTCACCCAGTTCTCCTCCGGCGATCCCGGCACCTTCGCGGCCCTGACCCATCAGGTTGGCGCCAAGTGGTGGACGCTTGAAGGCGACCAGTGGACCGTCGACATCAATAGCGAAGCGGCCAAGGGCGTGGCGAACTACTGGCAGGAGCTGGTTGCCAGCGACTCCGTTGCCACCATGCAGGCGTTCAGCCCGGAATGGGGTGCAGCCATCGCCGATGGTAGCCTGCTTGGCATCATCAGTGCCGTCTGGGCGCCGCCGCTGATCCAGAACCTGGCACCCGATACCGTGGGCGATTGGGGCGTCGTGCCGCTGCCGCGCTGGAGCGAAGGCGTTGGCGCAGAATATGCCGGTGGTGTCACCGGAGGCAGCGCGACTGCCGTTTCCTCGCTCACCAAGCATCCCGAGGAAGCCAAGAAATTCGCCATCTGGATCACCAATAACGAAGAGGCCCTTGCCGCCTATGTTCGCCTGATGAACATCTGGCCGGCCCGCCTCGAAGCCCGCAACCTGCCGCAGTTGCAGCAGGCGCCGGCCTTCATTCCCGATGCGACGAACTTCTACCAGATGGCCGCCGAGATCGACGCCGAAACGCCGGCAATCTCATGGGGCCCGAACACCAGCACGGCCTTCGACGCCTACAAGAACGCCATGGGCGAGGCCGTACAGAACAAGGCCGGGTTCGCCGATGTGCTCGACGTGGTCCAGAAGGCCGCTTTCGATGACATGAAGAACCAGGGCTACACTGTCGCCGAAGGCAACTAGGCCGTGTGGACACTTGGCCATAGCGGTCTGCAAATGACAGTTTTCTTCGCTTCCGGTGCTCACCTACCCAAACGTATGCTGCGCTCCGGGTCTCGAAACCCATCATTTTCGCCACGCTCTGGCTCAACCGTCCAAACGGCCTAGCCTCCAAATCCCTCCCGGGTAGGGCGGGGCTCAGGCCCCGCCCAAACTTGTCAGCCGGATCTATGCAATGACCTCATCGAGGAAAACTGCCAAGCGACCGTTTCGAGCGGTTCATCCCTTGGCGCCCTGGCTCTTCGTCGGCCCCGCAGTGCTGCTGTCGCTGGCCATGATCGTCGCGCCATTCGTCTATTCGATCTACCAGAGCCTGCGCGGCGTAAAGGTTGCCGGTGGTGGCCTCGGGCGGCGCGAGGAAGTGTTTGTCGGCTTCGGCAATTATGTCAGCGCCATCTTCAACGCCGAGCTGTGGGCCGGCTTCGGCCGCATGCTCTATCTCGGCATCATCACTGTGCCGCTGACCCTTGGCCTGGCGCTGCTCTTTGCGCTCTTGCTCGACACGCCCCGGCTGCGTCTGGCGCAGTTCTCGCGCATCGCCATTTTCGTGCCCTATGCGGTGCCCGGCGTTATCGCCTCGCTGATGTGGGGCTTCATGTATCTGCCCGGCGTCAGCCCGTTCCGCGAGCTCGCGGGCAATCTGGGCCTGCCGCTGCCGGACTTTTTTACCCGCGACAGCGTCTTCTGGTCGATCGCCAATATCAATGTGTGGGGCGGCGTGGGCTTCAATATGGTCATTCTCTATACGGCCCTGCGTGGCATCAGCGGCGAGCTCTATGATGCGGCTCGCATCGATGGCTGCACCGAGTGGCAGATCGCCCGCGACATAAAACTGCCCTTGCTGGTGCCGGCGCTGGTGCTGACGGGCCTCTTCTCGCTCATCGGCACCATCCAGACATTCTCCGAGCCGACGACGCTGGCCCCGCTCACCGATGCCCTCTCTTCCACCTGGGTGCCGATGATGCTGGTCTATCGCGATACGTTTGTGGGGCAGAACGTCTATGGCGGCGCGGCCTCGGCCATGCTGGTCGCCCTCATCACCATCGTCTCGTCGGTGGCCCTCTTCTGGGTCACCCGCAGGCGCAGCGAGGGGAAGGCGATATGACAATGGATATCGCGACCGCCCGCCGCCGAGCCCATAGTCACCATCAGCGCGTGGCCTGGGTGCCGACGCTGATCCTTCTTATTGGAGCGCTCTACTGCCTCTTGCCGCTCTATTGGCTGGTGGCAGCGACCAGCAAGTATCATGGCGAGCTGTTCTCGCTGCCCTCCTTCGCCCTGGCGTTCAATGGCGGGTTCGTCGACAACATCGTCGCCCTCTCCAATTATCGGGGCGGTCGGTACTGGCTCTGGACGTTCAATTCGCTGCTCTTTGCAGCGGGCGGTGCTTCGCTCTCGACCATCGTTTCGGCCGCGGCCGGCTATGGCCTCGCCAAGTACAATTTTGCCGGCAAGAACGTGGTCTTCGCCTTCCTTCTTGGCGCGGTGTTGATCCCCGGCGTGGTGCTGGCGGTGCCGCAATATCTGCTGATGAGCAAGATCGGTCTTGCCGGTACCTACTGGGCGGTGCTGATCCCCTCGGTGCTTTCGCCGCTCGGCATTTATCTCTGCCGCATCTATGCCGATGCGGTGGTGCATAACGAATTGCTCGAAGCCGGCCGCGTCGATGGCGCCAGCGAAGTGCGCATCTTCTTTTCCATCGGCCTGCCGCCAATGATCCCCGGCCTCATCACCGTGTTCCTGCTGCAGTTCATCGGCATCTGGAACAACTTCCTGCTGCCCTTCATCATGCTCTCGGACGAGAAGCTCTTCCCGCTGACGGTGGGGCTCTACACCATGCTCAATGCCGGCACCGAGCAGCCGGGCATGTACACCCTGATCATCACCGGGGCCTTCCTTTCCATCCTTCCCCTCGTCGCCCTTTTCCTGGTGCTCCAGCGCTATTGGCGGCTCGATCTCATCTCCGGCTCCGTGAAGGGCTGACTTCAAAGGAACTTCTGCCATGTCTCAAGACATCATTCCCAATGGTTGCTGGCCCGTCATGCTCACCCCGTTCAAGGACGATCGGTCCTTTGACTGGGACGGCGTCGATGCCCTTGTCGACTACTATGCCAAGGCCCAGGTCGGCGGCATTTTCACCGTCTGCCTCTCAAGCGAAATCTACCAGATGAGCCCCGAGGAACGCGTCACCCTGGCGGAGCGCGTGGTCAAGCGCGCGGCCGGCCGTGTTCCGGTGATCGCTTCGGCCGTTGCCGGTTCTGCGCCTCAAGAGCAGGCTGATGCGGTCAAGGCCATTGCCGATACCGGCGTCAGCGCCGTCGTGCTGCTGCCGTGCCTGATCGCGGGGGAGGGCGAAAGCGACGCGGTCTGGCGCAGCCGGGTCGAGCAGATCCTTGCCAAGACCGGCGATATTCCCCTTGGCTTTTATGAATGTCCGCGTCCCTATAAGCGCGGCGTTTCGCCTGCTGATCTCGCCTGGGCGGCGGATAGCGGCCGCGTGCTGTTCCACAAGGATACCTGCCACAATCTCGACCTGATGAAGCAAAAGCTCGCTGCCACCAAGGGCAAGGGGCTCAAATTCTTCAACACCCAGATGGGCACGCTGATCGACACGCTTGAAGCCGGCGGACACGGCTTTTCGAGCTATGCGGCCAATCTCTATCCAGAACTGGTGCAGTGGGTGTCGCTCAACTACGCGAAAGACCGTGCTACTGCGATCAAGGTGCAGCAAATCCTTGCCATTGCCGAGCACTCGATCAATTCGAAATATCCCGCCTCGGCAAAGTACTTCGTCAGCCAGAATGCCGGCGTCGATATCGCCACCACTTGCCGCTCCATTTATGACAGCCTCGGCCGCCACGACCAGTTGCCGCTTCTGGCGCTGATCGATTATGTCAAAAGCCTCGACCTGCCGGTCGATGTGGTGACCATGGGGCCGCCCGCTTCGAGGGCCGCATAATGGCGTCGGTCACGCTCAAGGGTATCAAGAAGAGTTTTGGGGCCGTACCCATCATCCACGGCCTCGATCTCGACATCGCCGACGGCGCCTTCGTGGCGCTGGTCGGGCCGTCGGGCTGCGGCAAGTCCACGCTGCTGCGCATGATCGCGGGTCTCGAAGAGCTGAGCGACGGGGAAATCCTCTTTGGGGGTGAGCCCGTCGATCACCTGAGCCCGCGCGACCGCAACATCGCGATGGTGTTCCAGTCCTATGCGCTCTATCCGCATATGACCGTGGCGCAGAACATGGCCTTCAATCTCAAGATCGCGGGCCTGCCCGCGGCGGAGCGCGACAAGCGCGTCGCCGATGCGGCAAAACTGCTCGAACTTGGCGAACTATTGCACCGTCGCCCGGCGCAGCTTTCGGGCGGCCAGCGCCAGCGCGTCGCCATGGGGCGTGCGGTGGTGCGCGACCCGGCGGTGTTCCTTTTCGACGAACCGCTTTCCAATCTCGACGCCAAGCTGCGCGTGCAGATGCGCACCGAGATCAAGGGGCTGCATGCCAAAATCCGGCGCACTTCGATCTATGTGACGCATGACCAGGTGGAGGCCATGACGCTCGCCGACACGGTCGTCGTGCTCAACAAGGGCAAGATCGAGCAGGCAGGCGAGCCGATGGATCTCTATCGCCGCCCGGCCAATCTCTTCGTTGCCGGTTTTATCGGCTCGCCCGCCATGAATTTTCTGTCTGCCGAAATCATTGCGGCCGATCGGCCGACGGCGCGGCTCCAGACCGGCGAAACCCTCGTGCTCGACCCGTCCACCAAAGTGTCGGCCGGCGATCGGGTCACGATCGGACTGCGGCCTGAAAACTTCGTGCCGGGCAATGGCACCAATGCGCTGGCTGGCACCATAAAGCTCGTCGAGCGGACCGGGGCCCAGACGCATCTCGTTGTCGCCATGGCGGGGCAGGACCTCACCGTCATCGTCGATGGCTCGCTCGATGTGGTGCCCGACATGGCTTTGCCTGCCTCGGTTGCGCCGAACCTCATCCATGTCTTTGATCTCAACACTGGCGCGCGCCGCTAGGCCCGACCCAACATTTCTGGACTTATCATGACTTATCGCGCTGCCCCCGGTCGCTACGAGACCATGCAATATCGCCATGCCGGCCGGTCCGGCCTGAAGCTGCCCGTCATCAGTCTTGGCCTCTGGCAGAATTTCGGCGGCGCGCGGGATTATCCCTCGGCCTTTGAAATGCTCGGCGCCGCGTTCGACGCGGGCATTACCCATTTCGATCTCGCCAACAATTATGGCCCGCCTCCCGGCTCGGCCGAGGAATTGTTCGGCCAGGTCATGGCGCGCGATTTCAAGCCTTATCGCGACGAGCTGATCATCTCGTCCAAGGCGGGCTACCAGATGTGGGACGGCCCCTACGGCGAATGGGGGAGCCGGAAGAACCTCATTGCCTCGGCCGATCAATCGCTGAAGCGCCTTGGCCTCGACTATGTCGACGTCTTTTATTCGCACCGCTTCGATCCCAAGACGCCGCTCGAGGAAACCATGGGGGCGCTGGCAACGCTCGTTGCTCAGGGCAAGACGCTCTATGTGGGCATCTCCAATTATCCCGAAGCCGAGACGCGGCAGGCTCACGCCATCCTCAAGTCGCTCGGCGTGCCGTGCATCCTGCACCAGCCGAGCTATTCGATCCTCAACCGCTGGATCGAGGACGACAAGACGGTCGACGCCTGTGGCGAACTCGGCATCGGCATGATCGCCTTCTCGCCTTTGGCGCAGGGCGTGCTCTCGGGCAAATACAATACCGGGGACACGGACGGGGCTCGCGGCACCAGCAACAACCCGTTCCTCAAAGCTGATCGGATCAAGCCCGAGACGCTCGATGCCGTCGGCAAGCTCGCCGCCATCGCCAAGGCGCGTGGCCAGACCCTGCCGCAACTGGCTCTCGCCTGGGTGCTGCGCCGGCCTGAACTGACCTCGGCGCTGATCGGTATCCGCACCCCGGCTCAGCTACAGGACAATCTCGGCGCGCTCAGCAATCTCGACTTCGCGCCCGAGGAAATCGCCGCCATCGACGCCGCCACTGTCGGCGGACTGAGCGCGTCGCACCCACGCTGGTGGTGACGCCGGAAGGCGCGGCGATGCATTTGCGTGGTCGCGCTGGAATTTAGGAACCTTGCACCAAGGGGATAGTCCCCCGGTGCAGGTGTCCGATTTAGGCGGGCTGCAGCATTGCTCCCTCCAAAAACCTCCCCATATAACTCTCGATGATGGAGCGCGCCGGATTGCCGGGCGTTCCATTACGCGACGCTTCCGTCGCCATGCCGGTGCCTTTCGAGGGCCGGGTGGCGAGCGAGACAAGGAGAGTTGAATGAATATCGAAAAATACACCGAGCGCTCGCGCGGCTTTATCCAGAGCGCGCAGACGGCAGCGCTGGGCAAGGGCCATCAGCAGTTTGCGCCGGTCCATCTTCTCAAAGTACTGCTCGACGATGACCAGGGGCTTGCCTCCGGACTGATCGAACGCGCGGGTGGCGACGCCAAGGCGGCACGCGCCGGCGTTGAAGCGGCGCTCAACAAGATTCCAAAGGTTTCCGGCGATGCCGCGCAGCTCTCCCTGAGCCGCGAACTGGCACGTGTGTTCGACACGGCCGAGAGCGCAGCCAAGAAGGCCGGCGATAGCTATGTGACGGCCGAGCGGCTGCTCCTGGCCATGGCGGTCGAGAAGGACACCGATGCGGGCAAGATTCTGGCTGCGGCCGGGGTGACGCCGCAGGGGCTCAACACAGCCATCGAAGAAATTCGCAAGGGGCGCACGGCTGACTCGGCTTCGGCCGAGAATGCCTATGACGCACTGAAGAAATATGCGCGCGACCTGACCCAGGATGTGCGCGAAGGAAAACTCGACCCGGTGATTGGCCGCGACGAGGAAATCCGTCGCACCATTCAGGTGTTGAGCCGCCGGACCAAGAACAATCCCGTGCTCATCGGTGAACCCGGTGTCGGCAAGACGGCGATTGCCGAGGGCCTGGCCATCCGCATCGTCAATGGCGACGTGCCGGAGTCGCTAAAGAGCAAGAGCCTCCTCTCGCTCGACATGGGCGCACTGATTGCCGGCGCGAAATATCGCGGCGAATTCGAAGAGCGCCTGAAATCGGTGCTTGCCGAAGTGCAGTCGGCCGAAGGGCAGATCATTCTGTTCATCGACGAAATGCACACGCTGGTTGGCGCGGGCAAGAGCGATGGCGCCATGGACGCATCCAACCTCCTGAAGCCGGCTTTGGCCCGCGGTGAACTGCACTGCGTGGGCGCGACGACGCTTGATGAATATCGCAAGCATGTCGAAAAGGACCCGGCGCTCGCCCGGCGTTTCCAGCCGGTGTTCGTTTCGGAGCCCACCGTCGAAGACACGATCTCGATCCTGCGCGGGCTCAAGGAAAAGTACGAGCTGCACCACGGCATTCGCATCGCCGACTCGGCGCTGGTGAGTGCGGCGACTTTGTCGAACCGCTACATCACCGACCGTTTCCTGCCCGACAAGGCCATCGACCTGATGGACGAGGCGGCGGCGCGGTTGCGCATGGCGGTCGACAGCAAGCCCGAGGCGCTCGACGAACTCGATCGGCGCATCATGCAGCTCAAGATCGAGCGCGAGGCGCTGAAGAAGGAAACCGACGACGGCTCCAAGACCCGGCTCGACCGACTTGAGCATGAGCTTTCCGGGTTAGAGGAACAGGCGCAGGTGCTGTCCTCGAAGTGGTTGGCCGAAAAGGAGAGGCTGCAGGGTTCGACCAAGATCAAGGAAGAGCTCGATGCAGCTCGTTCGCAGCTCGAAATCGCGCAGCGCCAGGGCGACCTGGCTCGTGCCGGTGAGCTTGCCTATGGCGTCATTCCCGATCTCGAAAAGCGGCTGAAGACGGCCGACGATCCGGATGGTGACGGCAAGCCCGATCCGCTGATGGCCAAGGAAACCGTCGAGCCGACCGACATTGCCCAGGTGGTGTCGCGCTGGACCGGCATTCCTGTCGACCGGATGATGGAAGGCGAACGCGAAAAACTCCTGCATATGGAGTCGTCGCTCGGTAACCGGGTCATCGGGCAGGCGGAAGCGGTGGCTGCAGTGGCCAAGGCCGTGCGCCGTTCGCGTGCCGGCCTGCAGGACCCGAACCGGCCGATCGGCTCGTTCATGTTCCTGGGACCAACGGGCGTGGGCAAGACCGAGCTGACCAAGGCTTTGGCGCAGTTCCTCTTCGACGATGAAACCGCGATGGTTCGGCTCGACATGTCGGAATTCATGGAGAAGCACTCCGTGGCCCGTCTGATCGGCGCCCCTCCGGGCTATGTCGGCTATGACGAAGGCGGCGTGCTGACCGAAGCAGTTCGGCGTCGGCCCTATCAGGTTGTGCTCTTCGACGAGATCGAGAAGGCGCATCCGGACGTGTTCAACGTTCTCCTCCAGGTGCTCGACGATGGACGACTGACGGACGGGCAGGGGCGGACGGTCGATTTCCGCAACACGGTCATTATCCTCACCTCCAATCTTGGGGCCGAATATCTGGTCGATCTCAATGATGGGGAATCGGTGGAGCTGGTGCGCGGGAAAGTGCTCGATGCGGTGAAGGCGGCGTTCCGGCCGGAATTCCTCAACCGTATCGACGAGATTCTGCTGTTCCATCGCCTCGGGCGCGAGCATATGGGCTCGATCGTCGACATCCAGTTCGGGCGGCTCGAAAAACTGCTGCGGGATCGCGACATCAGCCTTGAACTGACGCCCAAGGCGCGGGAGTGGCTCGCCAATGAAGGTTATGATCCGGCCTATGGTGCGCGTCCGCTGAAGCGTGTCATCCAGCGCGAAGTGCAGGATGGGCTGGCCGAGGAAATCCTCTCGGGCAAGATTTCGGACGGGGATCGCGTCGTCGTCGATGCTGATGCCGAAGGCATCCTGCTTTTGCCGGGTGGCGAGAGCGATGCCAACGCTGCC
>NZ_JBEVLL010000374.1:0-4249 GCF_040509215.1 Devosia sp. | reverse complement strand
GCTTCACGTCGGCATCGCCATCGCAACGGCCGTGTCGTCCTGGATCAATGTCGTCTTGCTGGCGGCGACCCTCGGCATTCGCGGACATTTTTCCCTGCCGCGCAGCCAGTGGTGGGGCCATATAATGATCGTGCTGATCAGCGCCGCGATGGGGCTGAGCCTGATGCTGCTGGCCAATCACGGTGCCCACCACATCGCCGCGGGGGCCCCGCTCTGGCGGCAGGTGGCGGTCGTCGGCGCGCTCATCGCCTATGGCGTAGTGTTCTATTTTACGCTGATCCACGTCACCGGCACGCAGCGCCTCGGCATGCTGCTGCGGCGTCTGCGTCGCTCCCGGTGATGGTTTCCAATCGGCTCGGCTCCGTATAGAACGAGCGCACTGCACTCCATATACGGCGTTCCTCTCATGTCCTTCACTCCCCGCGTCTTTTCGGGAATCAAGCCATCGGGCGACCTGCACCTTGGGAACTATCTCGGCGCCATCCGGCGCTTCGTGCCCCTGCAGGATACCCATGAGACCATCTATTGCGTGGTCGACATGCATGCGATCACCGTCTGGCAGGACCCCGAGGACCTCAAGCGCTGGACCTATGAGATTGCCGCCGCCTACATCGCGGCCGGCGTCGATCCCGCCAAGTCGATCATTTTCAACCAGAGCCAGGTCGTCGAACACGCCGAGCTGAGCTGGGTGTTCAATTGTGTTGCGCGCATGGGCTGGATGGCCCGCATGACCCAGTTCAAGGACAAGGCCGGCGAGAACAGCGAGAATGTCTCGCTGGGCCTTTTCGCCTATCCTTCGCTGATGGCTGCCGACATCCTGCTCTATAAGGCGACAGCCGTGCCGGTGGGGGAAGATCAGCGCCAGCACCTTGAGCTGACGCGCGATATCGCCAAGAAGTTCAACCACGATTTTGCCAAGCAGAGCAAAGGGCTTGGTATCAAGGATGACTTCTTCCCGATCACCGAAACCCTGGCGACCGGCCCGGCAATGCGGGTGAAATCGCTCAAGGACGGGTCCAAGAAGATGAGCAAGTCCGAAGCTTCGGACCTCGCCACCATCTATATGATGGATGACGCCGATCTCATCGCCAAGAAGATCAAGCGCGCCACCTCCGATGCCGAGCCTTTGCCAACCGAGGCCGCTGGCCTTGAAGGTCGTCCGGAAGCGGAGAACCTTGTCGGCATTTATGCGGCGCTCGCCAATCTTAGCGTCGACCAGGTGCTGGCCGAATATGGCGGCAAGGGTTGGGGCGCGTTCAAGCCGGCGCTCGCAGACCTGTCGGTCACTGTGCTGGCGCCGATTGCCGACGAAATGAAGCGTCTTGTCTCGGACAAGGGCGAGATGGATCGCATCCTGCGCGATGGGGCGGACCGTGCTCGCGCCATTGCCCAGCCAATCATGGCCGACGTCCGCAAGATCGTCGGCTTCGTTCGCTAGTTCGGAGGCGCCTTTGTACGATACCGAATACAAGCGCAAATTCCTCGTCGTTATCGATGAGACTGAAGAGTGCGACCGCGCCCTGACCTTCGCCGCCTTTCGCACCAAGCGAACCGGCGGCACGGTCGTGCTGGTCACGGTGATCCCAAAACCTGAATTCATCGGCATGGGCGTCGAGGACGTGTTGCGGGCCGAGGCGGTGGAGGACGCCGAACGCAACCTCGATTCGCGCCTCGCCCGGATCAAGGAAATCGGCGATGTACGGGCCGAAACCGTCATCCGCGAAGGCAATGGACCCGAGCAGATCGAGCAGTTGATCGACAAGGACCACGGCATCGCCATCCTGGTGCTGGCGGCCTCCAAGTCGACCGAAGGCCCCGGCCCGCTCGTGACCCACTTCGCGGCCCGCGCCAATGCCTTGCCGATCCCGCTGACCATCGTGCCGGGCCGAATGAGCGACGAAGAGATTATTGCTATCTGCTGAGTGGCCCCGTTTGGGGCAAAATCAGTCCAGTGGACTGATTTTAACGAAGCAGGCCCGAAGAGCTACGCTCGAAGGGCCAAGCCCCACGCTCAGACGGTTGCCACCGCTCCTGCCACAAGATGGATTGCCCGGATAAACCGGGCAATGACGGAGACACAGGGTTCGAGCTTTCGCTCCTAAACCTCAGCCAACTGCTTCCGCTTCAAAAACGGATCATTCAAAAATGTCCCGAACGGAAAAAACGCCGCAAGCGTGGTCCGGACCCAGTCAAACCCCGAAAATCCCCTCCCCGGCAGGCAGATGGTCATCGCCAGAATATAGGCGATGAACGCGACCCCGTGGATAAGTCCCACGGGCGGGACAAGGCCGGGATAGCTGAACCAGTATTTGGCGGGCATGGCGACAAGGAACAGGGCCAGGGTTGTAATGCCTTCGGCGACGCCGGTATATCTGAACAGACGGATCATGATATGGTGCTAGCGCATGGCAGCCATATCGCGCCACGCGACAAAGCAGCGCAAATTGGGCTTGCAGCCAACCCGTCTCTAATTTAGAAGCGTTCTAAGTCTACTCCACGGAGAGAGTTTATGTTCATCCAGACCGAAGCCACGCCGAACCCGGCCACGCTGAAATTCCTGCCCGGTCGCGATGTGCTGGTCGGCGAGCCGCGCGATTTCCGCACCGTCGATGCAGCCGAAGCCTCTCCGCTGGCCGCCAGCCTTTTCGGCATTTCCGGCGTCAACGGCGTTTTCCTCGGCTCCGATTTCATCTCGGTGACCAAGGATGACACCAACTGGGCCCATATCAAGCCGGCCATTCTCGGCGTGATCATGGACCACTTCCTTTCGGGCAAGCCCGTCATCGCTGAAGGTGGCGAGGTCGACACCGATTTTGCCGCCGGCGAAGAGTTCTTCGAGGAAGAAGACAAGGAAATGGTCGAAGTTATCAAGGAACTGCTGGCAACGCGCGTGCGTCCGGCGGTGGCCATGGATGGCGGCGACATCATTTTCCGCGGTTTCAAGGAAGGCACCGTCTTCCTGCACATGCAGGGCGCCTGCTCGGGCTGCCCCTCGTCTACCGCGACCCTCAAGAGCGGTATCGAAAACCTCCTCCGTCACTTTGTGCCGGGCGTTGAGTCAGTTCAGCAGGTCTAAGACCCGCACGACCAGTTAAGCAGCAAGCCAGGGGCCTCGATGAGCGATCATCGGGGCTTCTGACTTTTTGGCTGCTTATTATCGGTGATCTGGGTCGGCGGGGGATAAGTTTCCCGACTGCCTCGAAACCGAGACAGTCGGGCACGCGTCTTATTCGGCCGCGGTCTTCTGGTCTTCCGACCGCTGGTCGGTGATGGCGAGAATTTCGTCACCCTCTGCCCGCTTGCGGCGAATGCGCAGGCGCTTGATGCGGCGACCGTCGGCTGCAAGGATTTCGAACTCGAAACCGTCGAGGCCCGTCACTTTTTCACCGCGGCGCGGCACGTGGCCGGCGAGGTCGAAGACGAGACCACCCAATGTATCGACGTCCTCGGCATGTTCGCCGGGGTCGAAATCGGGGCCGACAACGGCACGGACTTCGTCGAGTTCAGCGCGGGCATTGGCGATATAGGTGTCTTCGCCCACCTTGCGCACCATGGCGCGGACGGCTTCGTCGTGCTCGTCCTCGATCTTGCCGACAATGGCTTCGAGAAGGTCTTCGATGGTCACCAGACCATCGGTGCCGCCATATTCGTCGACGACGATCGCCATGTGGACGCGGGAAGCGCGCATGGATTGGAGGAGATCGCCGGCCGGCATGAAGGTCGGCACGAACATGGCCGTGCGGGTAATGCCAAGCTTGTTGATTTTCTGGCGCAGCGCGGCCGAGAGCAGTTTGACCGGCACATCCTTTTCAGGATCGGTCACCGGCTCGGTGATCTTGGCCATGGCATCCTTGATGTGGATGAAGCCGATGATCTTGTCGAGTTCGTCTTCGTAGACCGGCAGGCGTGAATGGCCGACCTGGCGGAATTTTGCGAGGAGCGTACCGAGATTGATATCGGCCTCGACGGCCTGGATATCGGAGCGCTCGACCATGATGTCGTCGATCGAGACGGCTGACAGTTTCAGCACGTTCTGCAGGATCGTGCGTTCGCTCTCGGTGAAGTCCTGCGTTTCGGCCCCGGCGCTTTCATCGAGCGCCACCTGCAGATCGTTGCGCAGGCTGACTGGACGAAGCGTCAGAATGGATTTGAGTCTGTTGATCAGGCTCGGCCCTCGCGTCGGCTGAGCGAGGGCGGGACTAGAGGAAGGTTCGGGATTATCGGGCACCCGGTTGCCCTTGCGATCGGT
>NZ_JBEVLL010000373.1:0-11842 GCF_040509215.1 Devosia sp. | reverse complement strand
CCCGCGCCATCTGGCCGGTTCTTACTGTGCGCGAGATCGACCGCCCAATGCTCGAAGCTGCCTTCGAGGACTTTGCCGATTGGCACTCCAATGCCAGTCCCCTCGTCTCGGTGATGACCGATGTGAGCCGCTTTGGCGATCTCGTGCTCGACATTACCGGGGTGCCCCATCTGTTCGGTGGCGAGAAGAAGATGCTGAGGGAGCTCATCTTCCGCCTGCGAAAACTGGGTTATCGCGTTTCCGGCGCCATTGCCCCCACCATCGGCGCCGCCTGGGCCGTCAGCCATTTTGCCAAAAGCCAGGTGGTCGAAGACGACACTTTTGCAGCTCTGCTCGACACTCTGCCCGTCGCGGCCTTGCGGCTTGAGGAAGCCCAGTTGTTTACCCTCGCCCAGATGGGGTTGAAGACCGTGGGCCAATTGCGGGTCTTTCCGCGAAAACCGCTGCAGGCCCGGTTTGACGCAAAACTCCTCATCCGGATCGACCAGGCTTTTGGCGCGATCGAGGAGCGGATGACGCCGCGCCTGCCCCTGGTCGATTATCTTGCCGAACGGCGCTTTGCCGATCCCATCAGCCTAATGGACGATGTGCTGCGCACGACGCACGACCTGGCGGTGGAACTGAGCAAAACCCTCGAAGCCGAAGGGCTGGGCGGCCAGACGTTTCATCTCTTTCTCTATCGGGTCGACCACAAGGTGATGACCCTGTCGCTCAATGCCGGACGCGTGACGCGCGACCCCGAGCATATTGCCGACCTTTTTCGCCATCGGGCGCAGCGGCTGGAAGCAGAATATGATCCCGGCTTCGGCATCGACATGGTGCGGCTTGCTGCCAGCAGCCTCGATCGGCTCGATGCTTTGCAAACCGGCGCTTTTTCCGTCGAAGACGGCACCGAAGATATCGCGAGACTCAACGACCGGCTGAGCAGCCGGCTTGGTCCTCTCGCGGTTCTGCGCACGGAAATGGTGGCGAGCCGCCTGCCCGAGCGCGCCACAAGATTGGTGCCCACGCAATCAGGCGAGACCGGCACTACGATTGCAGCCCCTGCCCTGCAGCGCCCGGTAAAACTGCTGCCCATGCCCGAGGTCGTCGCCATCCTGGCCGAAGTGCCCCATGGCCTCCCCGCTTCCATGGTCTGGCGCCGCGAGAGCTATCGCCTGGTCAGCGGCCAGGGACCGGAGCGGTTGAGCGCCGAATGGTGGCGGAAGCAGGAACAGCTCAAACTGGTGGAGCCAGATCCCAAAAAACCGAAACCCTATGAACCCAACCTGCCCGAGTTCAGCCCCACGGCCGGAACGCGGGATTATTATGTGGTGGAGGACCAGCACGGCAGCCGCTTCTGGGTGTTTCGGCAGGGGCTTTATGGCGAGGGAAATAGGCCGATCTGGTACCTCCATGGATTCTTCCCATGAGCGCCCTCGCCACCACGCCCGAAGAAATCATCAAGATCGAGCCGCCGTTTTACAGCGAGCTTATCACCACCAGCAATTTTTCCTTCCTGCGCTCGGGCTCGCATCCCGAGGAAATGGTGGCATCGGCCATGCATCTGGGCATGACGGCGCTCGGGCTTTGCGATCGCAATACCTTTGCCGGCGTGGTGCGCGGCTATGTGACGGCCCGGGACAACAAGGAAATCAGCCCCGATTTCCGCTATCTCGTCGGCGTGCGGCTGGTTTTTGCCGACGGCACGCCCGACATCGTCGCCTATCCCAGCGATCGCGTCTCCTATGGGCGGCTCTGCAAGCTGCTCACCATTGGCAATCATCGCGGCGAGAAGGGCAATCCAACGCTCTTTTTCGACGACCTCTTTGGCTCGTCCAATCCGGCCTCCGAAACCGAGCAGGGCCCAAGCGAAGATTTTTCGCAGGGCCAGCTTTTTATCCTCCTTCCGGACGAAAGCGATTGGGCGCTCACCGAAAAGACACTGGATCGCCTCAGCCGACAGGCGCCCGGACGGACCTGGATTGCCGGCACGCCACGCTTCGATGGTCTCGATCGCGCCAGGCTCAACCGGGTGGAGGCGACGGCCAAGCGGCACAAGGCCGTCATGATCGCCAGCAATGACGCCCAATATCACGAGCCCGACCGCAGCATGCTTCTCGATGTCGTCACCTGCATCCGCGAACACGTTACGCTCGAGGAAGCCGGATTTCGCCTGACCGCCAATGCCGAGCGGCATCTCAAGAGCCCGCGCGAAATGGCCGGGCTTTTTGCCGAGCATCCGGACGCCATTGCGCAAACCCAAAAGTTCGTCGGGCGGATCGATTTTGCGCTCAACCAGCTCGAATACAATTATCCCGAGGAAACCATTGGCAATGGCGAGACAGCGCAGGAGACGCTGGAACGGCTGACCTGGGCTGGAGCCAAAAAGCGCTTTCCCGAAGGATTGCCGGCGGGTTCCGAGGAACAGATCCGCACGGAACTGAAGCTCATCGACGAAAAGGGCTATGCCGCCTACTTCCTGACCGTTCAGGACATCGTGCGATTTGCGCGCGAGGAAAAAGGCATCCTGTGCCAGGGCCGCGGTTCCGCTGCCAATTCGACCGTCTGCTACTGCCTCGAAATCACCGAGGTCGACCCTCGTAAAGCCACGCTGGTCTTTGGCCGCTTCATCTCCACCGAGCGCGACGAACCGCCCGATATCGACGTCGATTTCGAGCACGAGCGGCGCGAGGAGGTGATGCAATATGTCTATCAGAAATACGGCGGACGACGGACGGGCCTGACCGCCAATGTCATCTCCTACCGCTCCAAAAGCGCCATTCGGGAAACGGCAAAGGTCTTTGGCGTTTCCGACGACACCGTTGCCGCCTTCAACCAGCTCCACTGGGGCTGGGGCTCCTCTCTGGACCTCAAGAACGTGAAAAATATCGGGCTCAACCCCGATGACCCGGTCCTGGCCCAGATGTTCGAGATCGTAAAAGTGCTGCGCGGTTTTCCGCGGCATCTCAGCCAGCATGTCGGCGGCTTCGTCATCACCCGCGACAGCCTTGAGAGCCTCGTGCCGATCAGCAAGTCGGCCATGGATAGCCGCACCATCATCGAATGGAACAAGGACGACATCGACGCCCTCAAGATCCTGAAGGTGGATATTCTGGCCCTCGGCATGTTGACCTGCCTGCGGCGCGCCTTTGACCTGATGAGGGATCATTACGAGCATGAGGTAACGCTGACCGAATTGCAGAACGAAGGGTTTAGCGACCAGGAAAACGGCACAGAAATCGCCAAACCGGTCTATGAGATGACCCATCGCGCCGACACGATTGGTGTGTTTCAGATCGAAAGTCGGGCGCAGATGTCCATGCTGCCGCGGCTGAAACCCAGCGTCTTTTATGATCTCGTGATTGAAGTCGCGATTGTGCGGCCCGGCCCGATTCAGGGCGGCATGGTCCACCCCTACCTAAAGCGGCGCGAAGGCATCGAGCCCTGGACGGCTGATCCTGATGATCCGCTCGATCAGGTGCTCAAGAAAACTTTGGGCATTCCGCTGTTTCAGGAGCAGGCGATGCAGATGGCGATCAAGGGCGCCGGCTTTACGGCGGGCGAAGCGGACCAGCTTCGCCGCGCCATGGCCGCCTGGCGCCGCACCGGAAAGATCGAGATCTTCAAGGAACGTTTCATCACCGGGATGATGAACAACGAACGCAAGAAATACAGCCAAGAATTTGCCGAGCGCTGTTTCTCCCAGATCGAAGGCTTTGCCGAATATGGCTTTCCGGAAAGCCATGCCGCCAGCTTTGCCCTGCTCGTCTACGCCTCGTGCTGGCTAAAATGCCATTATCCCGATGTGTTTGCCTGTGCCCTGCTCAACTCGCAGCCCATGGGTTTTTATGCCCCGAGCCAGCTCGTGCGCGACGCGACAGAGCATGGCGTCGAGATCCGGCCGCCCGATATCAACGTTTCGGCCCATGACTCCAGCCTTGAGCAGGATGGCTGGGATGCCAGGAAGCACGTCTGGCCGCGCCATCAGGTCATGGCAAAGGACATCTGGACCACCAAAGCCCTGCGGCTGGGGCTGCGCCAGGTGGAAGGCCTTGCCAAAAAAGACATCGAACGGATCGTCGAGGTGCGCGCCAAGGGACGCTACACGTCCATTCGCGATCTTTGGCTGCGCACGGGCGTGCCCATCGCCAGCCTCGAAAAGCTCGCCCGCGCCGATGCCTTTTCCGATTTCGGGCTCAATCGCCGCGAAGCGCTTTGGGCGGTGAAGGGCCTCATCGGCACCCACGGCGCCGAAACCCTGCCGCTCTTTGCCATCGAGCCACCCAAGGAAACCCCGGTCGAGGAACCCGCCGGCCTGCCCCTCATGGCCCCGGGCGAAGAGGTCATCCACGATTATGCGACCCTGTCGCTGTCGCTAAAAGGCCATCCCGTGCAATTCCTGCGGCCCATGCTGATGCAGCGCGGCACGACACGGGCGGAAAATCTGGGAACGGTGACGCCTGGCCACCGCATCGAAGTAGCCGGTCTTGTGCTGGTGCGACAGCGGCCGGGCACGGCGAGCGGGGTCATTTTCGTCACCCTCGAAGACGAGACCGGGGTCGCCAATATCGTCGTCTGGCCAAAACTGTTCGAGAATGACGCCATGCGAAAAACCCTGCTGTCGAGCCGCATGCTCGCCGTGCGCGGTCAATTGCAGAAGGAGGGTCTGGTGATCCACATCATCGCCGAGGACATGACCGACCTCACCCCGCAACTGCTCGATCTTTCCCATGGCAAGGATTTTGGCGACAAGGTCGTGGCCCGGGCCGATGAAGGCAAATCCGGCCCGCCGGGCAGCCAGAGCCGCGACCGCAATGCCATTCGTGAAATCGAAATGGCCCGCCGCCGCGCCTATGGCGCCATGCCCAAAGGCCGGAATTTCCACTGAGCCTGTCGATCAGATCAGCGCCGAGATCTTTTCGGCGAGATCGACATCCTTTTGCGTCAACCCACCCGCATCATGGGTGGACAGCACGATCTCGACCTTGTTGTAGCTATTGGACCAGTCGGGATGGTGCTCCGCCTTGTCGGCGAGCAGCGCCACGCGGCTCATGAAACCAAAGGCCTCCGAAAAGTCCTT
Organism: Devosia sp.; assembly: GCF_040509215.1. Lineage (GTDB taxonomy): Bacteria > Pseudomonadota > Alphaproteobacteria > Rhizobiales > Devosiaceae > Devosia. The sequence continues at coordinate 6,780 of NZ_JBEVLL010000373.1, read as the reverse complement.
GAACTTGAAGGAGCGCTTGAGCTGCTTGTCCCCATCCGCCAGCGTCCAGCCCGTCAGTTTGCTGCGCGCCGCGGTGATTTCTTCGGGCTTGAGCTTGTCTGCCATTGTGGTTTCCTCGTTCTGAAGCGCGTGCCCAAAAGCGGCTAGCGGTTTTGGAACATGCGCGAAAAGCCGGCGCGGGTGCGTTTCCTTGAAATCGCCACGCGCTTGAGCGAACCGCATTAAGCAAGGGTTCACCTTGGCAACGGGAAAGCGGCGACGAAGTTCATCTTAGCCTCAACATTCAAGACGCTCTTAACCGCATATGCGTTGAACTCAACGACAATCAAAACGGCCATGCCAAGAATGGGCGGCCATAAGCCACGACCGTGGCGAACGACACCAAACTGCCATCGACCGGAGTCGGGGGCAGCGGATCGCGCCCCAAGAGATCCGAACCCTCAACAGGACCGGCATGTTCCAAGCCGCCCATAAATTGCTGCCCCCAGTCGACTATGTGTCGATGATCCGCTCCCTTTACGCCGACCGGATGTCGATGTTGCTCGGCGCCTATGGCTCGGCGCTGGCCGCAGCCGTGGCAGCGCTGGAAGCCAAATCTCCCGAACTCGGTTGCTTTGCCGTTCTGTTCATCGTCGTGGGCGCTCTGCGTCATCTCGACATGAAGGCCTTTGACGATGTGGTGCTCGGCGATGAGGACGTCGAAGGAGCGCTCTATTGGGAAGGCCGGGCAACCCTGGGCGCTGCCGCCATCGCGCTGCTCTATGGCGTCTGGTGCCTCGTCAGCTTCTGGGTCGTCGACGATGCCTTTGCCGAACTGACCGCCGCCAGCGTTTCGGTCTCGGTGCTGGTCGGCGTCTCCCAGCGCAATTTCGCCATCGACAAGCTGATGACCATCCAGGTCCTGCTCATCGCCGTGCCCCTCTGCCTGGGGCTGCTGCTGGTGGGCAATATCTATTATGCGCTGCTGACCCTGCTGCTGCTGCCCTTTTTCCTGTCGCTGCGCAAAATCGCGGGCAATGCGCGAAACGTGCTGCTGCGCGCCGTGCATGGTCGCACCAAGGCCTCGGCCCTTGCCGGCCAGCTCGATGCCGCGCTCGACACCATGGCGCATGGCCTTCTCATGCTCGACCGCAACCACCTGATCGAGGTTGCCAATGACACGGCCCTTGTGGCCTTCGGCATCGAAAACCCCTCGGACTGGATCGGGCGACCGCTTTACGAACTCTTCGAACATGCACTGGCGACCGGCGCCGTGCCGCAGGCCGCCGCGCGCCGCATCGAGGTGCTGGTCGAGACCCGATCGAGCGGCAAGGTGCTGATCTCCAATGCGGGCGGGCACTATTTTGAAGCCTCGATCTCTTCGCGCGATACCAAATCGGTATTGTTGTTCGAGGACGTTTCCGATCGCATCGCCGCCGAGGAGCGTATCAGCTATATGGCGCGCTATGACGCGCTGACCGGCCTGCCCAACCGCGCCCATTTCGCCGAATTGGTGGAAAAGGCGCTCGAATCCCGGCTTGATACAGTCGCTTCCGGCCATGCGGCGCTGCTGATCATCGATATCGACGATTTCAAGCATATCAACGACACGTTGGGCCACCTTGCCGGCGATCAATTGCTGCACGAACTCGGCCGGCGCCTGCCCGGCGTCCTGCCACAAGATGCCATTGTCGGTCGCCTGGGCGGCGACGAGTTCATCGCTTTCTACACTTCCCCTGAAGGTCCCGAAGGCATCGAGGCCGATGCCGAGCGCCTGCTCACTAACCTCCATCAGGCCTATCAACTGCCCAATCGTCGTCTCGACATCGATGTGAGCGTCGGTCTCGTTGCGTCTTCCGACCGCAACAATGATTTCGAGCAGTTGATGATCAAGGCCGATCTGGCGCTCAACGCGGCCAAATCGGGCGGAAAGAACCGCTTCATTCAGTTCCATGCGCGCATGGACACCGAATACCAGCTCCGCCAGCAGCTCAAGACGGACCTCAAGACCGCCATTGCCGAGGGCAAACTGCACCTCGCCTATCAGCCCATCGTCGACCCGCGCGAAAACCGCATCGTGGGCTGCGAGGCGCTGGCGCGCTGGAATCACGAAACCTATGGCGCGATCTCGCCGGCAACCTTCATTCCGATCGCCGAAGAAACCGGCATGATCACCGACCTGACGCGCTTCGTGCTCGCCAGGGCAACGAGCGATTGCCACACCTGGCCCGGCATCACCCATGTCGCGGTCAATATTTCGGCGCACGATTTCCGCGCGACCGATGTTGCCGAAATGGTCGGCGGAGCGCTTGAGGAAAGCGGTCTCCCAGCCGCAAGGCTCGAAATAGAAGTCACCGAAACCACGGTTATCGAGGAGCGCGACGCCGCCGCGGCCGCCCTCCTCAAATTGTGCAAGCAGGGTGTCGGCATCGCGCTCGACGACTTTGGCACCGGCTATTCATCGCTGAGCTATCTCAGCGCCCTGCCCTTCACCAAGCTCAAGATCGACCGCTCTTTCCTCACCGGCATCGAAACCGACGAGCACGCCCTCAAACTGCTCGCCAATGTGGTGCAGATCGGCAAGGACCTCGATCTCGCCACCACCATCGAGGGCGTCGAAACCGAGGTTCAGCTCAACTTCGTCACCAACCACACCCGGGCCGATCTGATTCAGGGTTTCCTCTACGGCGCCCCGATGAGTTTCGACGCGATCTCGCGCCTGCTCGAACAGCAGATTTACCGTCAAAACACCGTCCCGCTACGGCTCGTCTCCTCGACCTAATGCGGTCAAAACCAGCATATTAACCATGCGCGGAATGTAAACTTTTGCCAGGGTTAATAGATCGTTAACGTCCACCGCAGAGGCAATTTCAGGCGGCGGACCAATCAGCATGGCGATCGACAAGGACAGCGCGGCTGCGGCCCGCGCCGGCGAGCCCTCGCGCTTTTCGGGGGCGCTCATCGATGTCCTCGACGATGTAAGCTACGCGCGGGTCGATGCCAGCGTCATCGACGATCCCATCCATAAACTGCGCTATCGCGCCTATGTGCGTGAGGGTTTCATGGATCACAATGCAGAAGAAATCTGCATCGACGATCTCGATGAAACGCCCAATGCCATGAGTTTTGGCATCTATATCAAAGGCGAGCTGGTCAGTTCCATCCGCCTGCATCACCTGACGGCCGAGCATCGCCGCTCACCCAGCATGAAGGTGTGTCCCGATATCCTTACCCCGATGGTTGATGCCGGCAAAACCTTCATCGATCCCAGCCGTTTTACGGCCGATCGCGAAGCCTCGCTGGCGTATCCGGCCCTCCCCTTCCTGACGCTGCGCGTTGCTGCCATGGCCTCGGTCCACTTCAATGCCGATCTGTGTCTGGCTCTGGTGCGGCCCGAGCATGGCCCATTCTACAAGCGCGTCTTCGGCTCCGAAATCATGAGCGACGTGCGGACCTATCCGGGCCTCCATTTCCCGGTCGCCCTTTTCGGCGCGCCGGTCGAAAACATCCGCACCCGCGTCGCCCAGCGCTTTCCGTTCTTCCTTTCGACGAGCCAGGAACGCGAGCAGCTCTTCACCCAGACGGTCAAGCAGGGCACGCATCTGCGCATTCGCGCCTCAGCCCGACACGCTTATGAAAGCGCGCGCGCAGAAATGGCTGAACAACTCTAGCGGGAAGTAGTGGGGGAAGTGGTGCCGCTTAGGTGACTCGAACACCTGACCCCATCATTACGAATGATGTGCTCTACCAACTGAGCTAAAGCGGCTCCGGCCGGGCCGTGGCCCGAACAGATTGCGGTCTTTTACTGTTGGTTTTCGGCGGGCGCAAGAGGCAAGACCGGGGCAGGCTTGGGGAAATCCTCAGGCCCTTCGCTCGATGCCACCGGTAGTGGCAGGGGCCGCGCATTGCTGGTCACCGGCACTTTCCATTCGAAAGCATCGAGCTTGCCTGTCACCGGGGAAGTCGGTTCCCATTCGGCACTGACGAGCCCATCGGCGGTCCAGGCCGGATCGCGCGCGGCCCGCAGACCCCGCGCCAACCATTCGCGCGCCTTGCCCTGGTCGCCGCTCTCGCCCGCTTCGATTTCGGCCATGAGGCTGGCAACGCCTTCGGTGAGATCGGGCCCGGCATAGGGCAGCAGCACATCGCGCGCCAGCGGCCAGTCATAGGCGTCGATGGCGGTCCGCGCCAAGGCCATGGCAGCGGCCCGGTGTTCTGGCGGCATATCGACGATTTCGCGCATGCGTTTGAGGCGTTCGACCGCCGAGGCGCCTGGCTGGGCATGGCCATAAAGGGCGGCAATATCGGGATGGCCAGTTGCCCGCCAGATGCGGCGCAGCAGGCTCATCGCCTTGCGGCTCTCGCCCTGGTTGATGTGGATGCGTGCCGCAATCAGCGCTGCCGGCACGAAATCGGGCAGCAGTTTCAGGGCCGTGAGCGCATGTTCGAGCGCCGCCAGCGGCTGGCTGGTTTCCGCTTCACGGGCGCGCGCCGTTTCGATGACAGCCTGGCGGCGGCGTTTTCTGGCGCGGCCCTCGCGGCCCGGCGGTACTTCGGCATTGACCATGGCCACCGCCTCGGCCCAGTGGCCACGCTGCACCAGATCGTCGAACACGGCTTCCGCCGCCCACGAGCTGTCCGGCGCAAGGCTCAGCGCCTTACGCGCAAAGGTCAGCGCCGCTTCCGGCCGCTGCTGGGTCCGGGCCTGATCGTAAAGACCCGTCAGGGCAGCCAGCGCCGTCTTGTCGCTGGCGATCAGCGCCCGGTAATGCTCGCGCGCCGCAGGCATATCGCCCACCGCCAGATCGGCCCGCGCTTCGAGCAGCTTTGCCGCGCTGTTTTCAGGCAGGCGCGCCTGCGCCTCGCGGGCCAGAAGCCGCGCCCGTGCCGGGTCGCCCGACTGGAGGGCAATGACAGCATCGGAGAGTGCCTCGACGCCTTGAGCACGGCGGCGCAGGGCACGACGACGCGCCATGGCGCGGGGCGCCCCGAAAATGCGGCGCAACACGGTCCAGACGAGAATGATGAGCGCAGCCAGGAGCAGCAGCAGCACCACGGCCGTACCGAGCCGCGGCTGCATGCGATAGCCCGCCAGTTCAAGCGTCAGCGTGCCCGGCAAGGCCATCAGCCAGGCGGCGAGCGCCGCAACGACGAGGGAGCCGACGATCCAGAGGGCAAGACGGATCATGCGCCACTCCCTCCCGTCAGCGCCGCCTGCCGAAGCGAGGCGAGGAAGGACTGCGCCGCAGCCTGATTGGCGATTTCACCGGCAACGGGGCCCGTGGCGGTGCGCATGGACGGCGGCAAAGCATCGAGCTCGGTCTTGGCCGCGATAAAATCACCGCGCCCGACGGCGCCTTCGAGCCGAGCCACAATGGCCTCGGGCCCATCGCCCTCTACCGCTTCGGTGGGGCGCAGGGCGATGATGCCGCGGAACCAGTCGGATGTGGCTTCCTGCCAGCCCGCATCTGCTCCAACCGGCCGGCCCGCCAGAATATCGGGCAGCACGGCGTTGAAATCGCGCGCAATCAGATCCGGCCGCTTGAGGCCGGTCATGGCATTGGCAAGCACCGCTTCAGGCACGGCGAGGCTGGGAAGCGCCTGGCGCAGCGCCGCCACTTCGGCGTCATAGGCCGCGCCGGTGGCAAAGGCCGTTTCGAAGCCGGAGACGATCAGCGGCAAACGCACCTGACCCGCTTCGACCGCCGCACCCTCGGAAACATCGGTTTCAAGCGTCGCGACCTTGGCGGAAACACCATCAAGATCCGTCTGCGCCTGTGCCGACGCCTGACGCAGGGCGGCAATCTCGGTTTCGAGCGCGGCAATGGCGGCAGCATTTTGCGCCGTTGTCTCGCTTGCAGCCTGCGGCGCCGCGGTCAGTTCATCAACCCGGGCGCTGAGCGCTGCAAGGTCACCCGCAACCTGAGCCGATGGCGTCGAATCGCCTGTAGGCGCGGCGGCCCCAGGATTGGTTTCGAGCCCGGCAACACGCGCCGTCAGCCGCGCCAACTCGTCCTGAAGCGTCGAGGTGACGGTTTCGAGTTCCGGCACAGCCGTTGAAATGGTGGCAATGCGCGGATCGGCCGGCTGCGGCGCCGGGGCAACCGCGGGCCAATAGCCCAGCAGCGCCAGCCCATAGGCAGCCCCAAGACCAACGACACCGCCGACAAGACCGGCGAGCCAGGCCGTTCCTGCCCCTGATTCGGCCGACGAAACCGGCGGCGGCGTGATCGGCTTTGATTCGGGCCTTGTCGGCTCCGCGCTCTTTGTGGGTTCAGGTTTGGGCGCAGGCCCGGGCTTTGGCGCCGGGCTCGGCTTGACCGATTCGGCCGGTCGCGCCGTACCTTCCAGCACAGGTGGCTTCACCGCGCCGGACTTGGCGGCGGGGCTTTGTGGGGTCGCGGCGCCTGCGGTATCCTTGGGATCAGCCATGTGCCTTCCTTCTGCCTTGCCCGATCATGACCCAGATTGCTCGCGGGCAAAAGCCAGCGCCAGGGACATCATCGCTTCTTCATCCGGCCGGTCGGCCAGATGCACACGGGTAAAATGATTGCCGAGCAACGGTTGCGCGACATTTTCGGAGAGGCAGAACAGCGCCAGATCGCGCTTTTTTGCCGCGCTGAGCTTTTGGCCCACCAGCGTGCAAAAAATCTCCGCCGTTCGCCTCGAATAGACCATCACAGCATCAAAGCCACCGCTCTCGAGCGCGACGAGCGTGTCATCGGGGAAATCTGATTCGGCGACCATGTCATAGACCGTCGCCGTGACCACCATGATCCCATGCGGGACGAGAGCCTGGGC
>NZ_JBEVLL010000372.1:0-11001 GCF_040509215.1 Devosia sp. | reverse complement strand
GGCGGTCGGTGAGGTCGTGCGTTGCCGGCTGGCCGCGCACGATGGCGTTGAGTTCGCTGAGGGCTTCGATCTGTTCCGCCACGACGCGGCGCATGGCTGCGGCGCTGGCACGGGTTTCCTCAGGCAGCTCGTTGACGCCGCGGGCAAGTTCCGCACGCGTCGATTCGAGTTCGTGGCCGACTTCGCGGGCCGTTTCGCGCATGGCGCGAGCGGTCTCGGCAAAGCGCTGAGTGGCTTCCTCGATTGCCTGCTGCATTTCGCTGGCGAGACGACGCTGGGCTTCCTGCAAGGCGGCATTGGTGCGGCGGCTTTCGCCATCGGCGGTTTCGCGGAAGTCGCCGAGGCGGGTCGATACTTCTTCCGTCGTCTGGTCGAGCGTCTGGCGGAAGGTCGAGGTCGACTGGTCGATGGCCTGACGCAGCTGGCTGGTATTGGCAGCGATCGTGTTGCGCACCGAGCTGGTCGTGTCGGTGATGGTGTCGGCCAGCGAGCTCGTGGTCGAGGTCAGGACATCGGTCACGCTGCCAGCGGTCGAGGCAAGCAGGTCGCTGACGCGGCTGGCATTGTCTTCGAGGTTGGCGTTGACCTGTTCGGCCTGAGCGGCGAGGGCGGCACGGACCGACGACGAGGTCTGGGTGAGGGCCGCAGCAGCGGCTTCGGCGGCGCGCTGGACGGCGCCGTCGACCTGCGAGGAGCGCTCGTTGAGGGTCGAGGTGAAGCGCTCATTGGTGACATAGAGCGCGTCGTTGACGCTGGCCGTCGCGTTGTTGAGCGCTTCGGTAACGGTGACGCTGGTCGAAGACAGTGCTTCGTCCATGGCGCGGCGGGCGGCAATCATGCGGCGTTCGGTATCGTTGACCGTGTCGGCAATCGACTGGGCGAACATGCGCATGCGGCCGTCGATGTCGTCGGCGCGGGTGGTGAAGCTGGTTGCAAGGGCATCCATGGCGCCACGGCGTTCTTCGAGCGATTCCAGCGCATTGGAGCTGGTGGCTTCGAGGGCGCGCGATGCCTGGGACATGCTGACGACTTCGATGTCGAGCTTGCCGAGGACATTGGCGAACTCGTCGACCATGGCGCCGATGGTGTGCTGGAGCGCACCCACATGGCGGCTGACCATCTGGCCGGCCTCTTCGGTCTGGCCCATGGCGTCACGCATTGTGCCGGCATAGCTGGCGGTCTGCTGGGCAATCGAGGTTTCGAGCGTCGCCAGGTTGGTCGTCGAGGCGTCGAGAACGCGCTGCAGCAGCAGGTTAGAGTCGTTGAGCTTGTTGAGCGCAGCGCTGACGTCGGTGAGGATCCGGCTCGACGAGACGGACATGATTTCCTCGGCATCGCGAGCGTTGCCGGCGAGGGCCTCGCGAAGGAGATTGCCGTGGCTGCGGAGAGCCGATTGCAACTCGTCCGACTTTTGATCGACGAGCGCGGCGAACTGCGAGGTGTGGCCTTCGACCGACTGATTGATTTCGCTGAGGCGCTGTTCGATCGAGTCGACGGTCTGCACGGCCTTGACCGAAACGATCTGGTCGATCGAGCCGGCAGCGATGCGGATCTGGTCGAGCGCGGTGCGAACGGCCGAGTCCATGCGATCGGCCGTGGCGGCCACGTCGGAGGAAATCGCGTGGGTCGCAGCGGTGATGCGGGTCGAGATGGTTTCCTCGATACGGTCGGCGCCGGCTTCGAGATCGGCCATGGACTGGGTAATCGAGGTGTTGATCGAGGCGTTGAGCGCGGCGAGGCGTTCGGCCGTGATGTCGGCGCGGGCCGTAATGGCTTCCGGCAGGGTGCCGAGACGCTTGTCCACGAGGTCGACCATGGAATTGCGTGCGGCTTCGACGCCGGTTTCGACGATCTGGGTCGCCTTGCGGACGTTCTCGTCGAAGCTGGCACTAGCCGCATCGATGCGCGAGGTGACGCCGGTCTGGGCTTCGTCGACGCGCGAGAGGGCAGAGTTGAGCTTCTCGGTCATCGCCAGGCCGATTTCGGCAACCTTGCCTGCAACCGTCGCCGACATATCGCCGAGGCGGCCGGCCATGGTCTCGGAAACCGTACGCAGCGAAGCGTCGATGGATTCGCGCGCCGCGGCGCGGTGCTGGTCGAGCGTCTGGGCGAGTTCGGCCGTGTGCAGGCCGACGGTTTCGCCCATGGAGCTGGTCTGGGTCGACAGCATGTCGGACAGCGCTTCGGTGCGGGCCGCGAGGGCGTTCGAAAGCTGGCTGGTGCGGGTGCCGACGGTGGCCGCCAGTTCCTGAGTGCGGGTGTCGAGCGCTTCGGTGAGTTCGCTGGTGCGGCGATCGAAGGAAGCGTTGAGTTCGCTGGTGCGCGTATCGAGGGCGCCTGCCATGGCGGCGGTGCGCGCTTCGAGGGCGCCGGTCATGGCCGCGGTGCGGGCATCGAGATCGCCGACGAAGCGGCCCGAACGTTCCTCGATGGCGGCAGCAAACTGGGTCTGCTTTTCGTCAAGGGTCGAGGCAAGCGTCTGCGTGCGTTCTTCGAGCTGGCCGGAGAGGGCGCCCGTACGGCTTTCGATTTCGAGCGAGAGGGTATTGGTGCGCTCGGAGAGGGTATCGGCAAGGCGCTGGGTGCGGCCGGCAATGGCCTGGTCGAAGGCCTGGGTGCTGGTCGTGAGCGTCTGGCCCAGTTCCTGCGAGCGAACGCGAATGGCTTCGCTGAGCTCGGTGCTGCGACCGGCAAGGGTCTGCTCGATCGCCTCTGCGCCAGTGGCAATCGCCTGGCTGATTTCGCCGACGCGACCTTCCAGGTTGAGGTCGATGGTCTGGGCGTAGGAGTCGAGACGGTTGGCCAGTTCATGCGAACGGTTATTCAGCACGTCATCGATACGGCCGGTGCGGCTGTCGAGATCGGCGCTAACGGTCTGGGCAAAGGTATCGAGGCGACCGGTCAACTGGGCGGCGCGGCTGTCGAACTCAGTGTTGATCGCCTCTGCATAGGCATCGAGGCGGCCCGTGAGCTGCTCTGAACGATTGCTCAGCACGTCGTCGATACGGCCGGTACGGCTGTCGAGGTCGACATTAATGGCCTGCGCATAGCTGTCGAGGCGATTGGTCAATTGCTCGGAGCGGGTGTTCAGCACCTCGTCGATACGGCCAGTGCGGCTGTCGAGATCGACATTGAGCGTCTGGGCGTAGGCATCGAGACGGCTGGCCAACTGCTCGGAACGGCCGGACAGAACGCTGTCGATGCGACCGGTCTGGTTGTCGAGCGATTCAGTGAGCGTTTCGGCATAGGTGTCGAGACGTTCGGAGATTTCACGCGTGCGGTTTGAGAGGCTTTCGGTGATGGCGGCGGCCTTGGCGCCGATCACTTCGTTCATCTCGCGGGTGCGATCGCTGACGATATCGTTGAAGCGGCCGGATTCCTGGTTGAGCGCCATTTCGAGGACATTGGCGCGGGTCGCAAAGCTCGTGCCGTGCTGATCGAGGCGGGAGAGCAGGCTGTCGCCCTTGTCGCCGATGACGTTGTCGAGCGCGGAAAGACGCTCATCTAGCAAGCCGGTGATTTCGCCGAGGCGCGCATCGAACTGACCGAGCGAATCCTGGCCAGCAGTCGACACGGTGATGCGGGCGCGTTCGGCGGTGTCGTCGAGGGCGCCGTTGATTTCAATGAGCGCGGTCTGCAGGCGGCTCTCGAGCGAGTTGAGCTGAATGGAGACCGACTCGTCGAGCTGACGCGACAGGCCGCCAAGCATGGATTCGGCATCGCGAGCGCGGCTGGACACATCTTCGCCGATGCGGGTGCCGAGATATTCGAGCGCCTTGGTGACGATGTCGCCGCGTTCGCCGAGCTGGTCGACGATCTTGCTGCCGCTGATGGCGAGCAGATTGGCGAGGGCGTCGGTCTTGTCCTCGATCGAGGTCGTGAGCATGACCGTTTGGCTATCGAGCGTATTGCCGATGGAGCCGGCGCGGCTGTCGAGTGCCTCAGTAAGGGTGTCGATGTGGCGTTCAATGGCCGCGGTGAAGGCGGCGGTGCGGCTGTCGAAATTGCTGGTGACGCGCGCAGTGCTGTCTTCGACGACGCCGGCGGTGCGATCGGCCGTGCTGGTGAGCGCGGCGAGGAAATCGGTGGTGCGATTGTCCATCAACTGCGCGAAATTCTCCGAACGCTCGGAGAAGGCGGCGTTGAGCGCTTCGCCGCCGCTTTCGAGCGCACGAGAGAGGCTGCCGCCGCTTTCGGTGATGGTGCCGGCAATGCGCTGGCTGATCATGTCGAGATCGAAGACGAGGCCGGTATGGCTCTCGGTGATCGCTTCGCGCACACGCTCGGTGTTGGTGAGAACGCTTTCGCGCTGGCTGGCGAGTTCGGCGATCAGCGCACGCATGCGCGATTCATTATCGGAATAAGTGCGTTCGAGCGCGGTGACCTCGTTGTGGATCATCACTTCGAGTTCGCCGGCGCGGGAGAGGGCGCGTTCGAGGCCATCGCCGAGGGCATTGACTTCACGACGCACGGCCTGGCCGACCGAAGCGACCTTGTCGGATGCGGTAACTTCGGGCTCGGCAAGGCGAATGGCGGCCTGGGTGATCGAGGACGCGGCGTTGCGCAGATCCTGCGCGCGACGGATCAGGGTCGCGACGGCAAAGAAGCCAAGGACGGGCAGGGCGATGATCGCAACAATGGCGATGAATTCGATGCTGCCAGCAAACTGGGCAAAATTGGCCATTTCCGGGCCATAGCGTAGCACTGCGGCGGTGCCGGCGACGGCAACCCATAGAATAGAGAGAACAGTGGCAAGCCAGGTCGGGGTCGCGGAGGAGCGGTTCTGCAGGCCATAGAGCAGACGCGCTGCGGAAGCGCGGTCGTCATTGGCTACGGCGCCAGCCTGTTGCGCGATCTTGTCGGCGGCACGCAGGCGTTCCGAACGCGGCGGTTGCGGGTCAGGCTTTCTTTCGGCGCGGGGCTTGGTCGCAGGATCGAGGCTGAACACCGATTCCTTGAGCGCATCTTCTACCGCTGAAAAAGCCAGCGCGGCCGGATCGTTCTGGGTGTTCTGATTGTTGGCCATACTCTCTACAACTCTCGCGTCCGCACTCTAGCGACAAAGCGGGCTTCTGGAAGAGACTAGTCCCGCCCCCTTTAAAGGGGCCGTGGTCAAATCGGAACAATTCGATGCAAATGCATCGCCGTTCCAGAACCCTCCGCCGCCGCACGCTGGCTCACCGTTCACTATTACATTCAATTTGATGCAATCCGAACAATTTCCTAGCGAAAGGTTAATTTTCGCGTGGAAACGGCGCTCATGAAACCGCAAACAAAGGCAAAGTTGGGGCTTAATGGCCTGTTCATGAGGTCGCTCTAGGCTTGTACCCAAGCGAATTGTTCCCTCGCCCATGCGAGCGAACGTGTACGGAGTATTCGTCATGGCCCCCGGTGGCACCGCGCTCAAAGCGGAACCCCATTCCGACATCCGAACCCGGACCATGCGGCCGGTCGATCTGGTTCACCTCGCCAATCAGTGCCTCGGCGACGAAGCGCTGGAACTCGAAGTGTTGCGGCTCTTCGATACGACCCTTAGGGATTACTATGGCCGGCTGAAAGTGGCCGGCAGCTTTGACGACCTGACGCTGGTCCTGCACTCGATCAAGGGCGCGGCCGGTGGCGTCGGTGCCTGGGCGATTGCCGACCTTGCCAAGGCTATGGAACACGAAATCCGCAATGGCTGTCCGCTGACGCCGGAACGCATCGACGACCTCGGCCTCGTGGTGGAGGACGTGCGCAATTTCATCGGCCGCATGGTGGCGAACGAGGCGGTTTAGCCGCCGCTGAATGGATCGAATGGTGCGGAGTTGGCAACGCGCGGTTTGACCGCGCGGTTGTCAGATTCTATAGAGCGCCCATATGAAGTCGGTCCTCGCGGCGCCAATGCGTCGGCGACACAGCATTCAGCAGTTTCCATGTCCCTGTCTTCCGCCGCCGAGGTTACTCCTCGGGCTCATCTTGAACCGTTCCGTACCCGTCGTACCTTTGCGATCATTTCGCACCCGGACGCCGGCAAGACGACGCTGACCGAGCGGTTGCTTTCGGCTGCCGGCGCCATTCAGCAGGCCGGTGCCGTGCGCGGCAAGGCGGGGCAGCGTTCGACGCGGTCGGACTGGATGGAAATGGAGCAGCAGCGCGGCATTTCCATTTCGTCCTCGGTGATGACCTTCGAATTCGACGGGCTCACCATGAACCTGCTTGATACGCCGGGCCACTCGGACTTTTCCGAGGACACCTATCGCACGCTTACGGCCGTCGACGCCGCGATCATGGTCATCGACGCCGCCAAGGGTATCGAAAGCCAGACGCTCAAGCTGTTCGAGGTTTGCCGCCTGCGCGATATTCCGATCATCACCTTCATCAACAAGGTGGACCGCGAAGGTCTCGCGCCGCTCGACCTGATCGACGAAATCCAGGGCAAGCTGGCGCTCGATCTGACGCCGGTGCTCTGGCCGATCGGGCAGGGTGTTGATTTCAAGGGTTACATTGACCTTCTCGAAAAGCGGGTGGTGACGCCGCAGGGCAAGACGCTGGCCGAGTTTGACGCCATCGACGATCTGCTTGAGGTGGAAAGCCTCGTGGATGATCCGGTGTTCATGACGGCGCTTGAGACGCTCGAATTGGCGCGGGCCATGCTGCCCGAGTTCGATCTGCAGATTTTTCACGCGGGGCATATGAGCCCGGTGCTGTTCGGTTCGGCGCTGAAGGGTATTGGCGTGGCTGAATTGCTGCGCACGCTAGGCGATTGGGGCCCAGAGCCGCGGCCGCAGCCGGCGCTGCCGGCGCCGATTGCGCCCGATGAGAAGAAGGTGTCGGGCTTTGTGTTCAAGGTGCAGGCCAACATGGACGCCAATCACCGAGACCGCATCGCCTTCGTTCGCCTTTGCTCGGGCACGTTTACGCGCGGCATGCGTCTCAAGAACGTGCGCTCGGGCAAGGATATGGCCGTGGCCAATCCCATGTTCTTCTTTGGCAATAATCGTGAACTGGCTGAAGAAGCCGTGGCCGGCGACATTGTCGGCATTCCCAACCATGGGACGCTATCGGTGGGCGATACGCTGACCGAAGGCGCGACGATCAACGTCACTGGCATTCCGAATTTTGCGCCGGAAATCATTCGCCGCGTGCGCCTGATCGACGCCATGAAGACCAAGCAGATGTCCAAGGCACTGTCCGATCTTGCCGAAGAGGGCGTTACCCAGGTGTTCCGCCGCATGGTTGGCGCCGACTGGATCGTCGGTGTCGTGGGTCAACTGCAGCTTGAGGTGCTCGCGAGCCGCGTCGCCAAGGAATATGGCGTGCCGATCACCTTCGAGCCCATGGGCTTTGAAGTGGCGCGCTGGGTGGAAAGCGATGAGCCGGATGAGCTGAAGCGCTTCATTACGGCCCAGAAGACCAATATGGCCGAGGACCGGAACAATGCGCCGGTGTTTCTGGCGCAGAATGCGTGGTGGGCGGATCGCGCCAAGCAGGATTGGCCAAAAATTCGGTTCCTCACCACCAAGGAAAGACATTGAGCGCGCCCGACCGCATAGAGGAGTTTGTCCTCGCGCTGCAAACCGGCTTTATCGACGGGTCGATCACCAAGCTCAAACTCGGTGGCTATCATGGCGCCGAGGCGGACCTGAAGAGCATCGAGGCGCGAAAAGTGGCGCTGAAAGCAGGCGAGCGGATGAGCTTTGTCTTCCGCTACAAGACGCGCGACATCACCAAGAATCTTGTCATCGACGAAGCCATGAGCTTTGTGCGCGATGGCCTTCTCAATGAATTCCGCAGCGCCCGGCTGGAGACGACGGATTTCGATCTGCAGTTGGAGCGCCAGGGCGACAAGATCAGGCTGAAGAAGGCTGAGGTTGCCGGGCGCGAAGCGGTGCAGGGCGGGCATGACCGCGCCAAGAACCGGCCGCTGACATCGGGTGACAAGGTCTGGATGCAGGCACTTGGCATCTCCGGTGCTGATGGAAAAGTACTTGCGGCATCGCAGGATAAGTTTCGACAAATCAACAAGATGGTCGAGATTTTTGCGCCTTTGATTCATGAGCTTTCGGCCGAGAAGCCGCGTATCGTGGATATGGGCGCGGGCAAGGGCTATCTCGACTTTGCGCTGTTCGACTATCTCAAGTCCGAAGGCAAAGAGGCCGAGGTGATTGGCGTCGAGATGCGGCCGAAGCTGGTCGAGGACGGTAACCGCCTGGCCGAGAAGAGTGGTTTTGGAACGCTGCGTTTCGTCCCTGCATCGATCCTCGATTATGACGCGAGCGGCGCCGATGCGGTGATCGCGCTCCATGCCTGCGATACGGCGACGGACGATGCCATCTTCAAGGGCATTTCATCTGGCGCCGAGCTGATCGCCGTGGCGCCGTGCTGCCACAAGCAGGTGCGGCGGCAGATGGAGGCGGGGTCTTCAGACAATCGCCTCGATTTCCTGCTGCGCCATGGCACGTTCATGGAAAAGCAGGCCGAGATGGTCACCGACGGGCTGCGAGCGTTGCTGCTCGAAGCCTCGGGCTATCGCACCAAGGTCTTTGAATTTGTCTCGGACGCGCATACGCCCAAGAACAACCTAATCGTGGCGCAGAAGGGCAAGGCCGGTTCGCGCGAGGCTGCACTGAAGCGCGTCGCCGAGGTGAAGGCCATGTTCGGCATCGAGAAGCACTATCTCGAAGGCCTGTTGGGCCTGCACTAGGCTCTGGGCGGGGTGACAGTCACGAAGGACAGCGGCACGCGGTTCGATGTCTGCTGCGGTCCTTCCCATTCCCAGGGATCGTAGAAGATACCGCTGCGACCATCGTAGAGCATGAAGTGGTCGTCCATGACGTGGACGATCGCCAGTTTGTTGATGTCGTCCCAGCCAGCCGCGGCGGTGATTTCTCCAAGCTGCCAACCGAGTCCCGCCAGGACGGGCCGCAGTTCGCTCCAACTGGTCTGGTGATGCGCTTTGCCCGTCCAGTCGAAGAGATCAGCGATGTCGTCGTAGGATCGCCCCGTCAGCATCTGCAGGGTCACGACGCCGCAACCGTCTTCTCGCGGGCGCTGGGTGATGAATTGCAGGTGCGGTTCGGCTGTGGTCATTCGATCTTCCTCTTTGTGCCATCGTGGCGAGCCATGCTGCCAATCGCAAGCGTCCATGCCCAAGCGCGACTTCCTAACTGGGCATTGGAGGTCTATATCCCATTGGTACAGCAAGCCAAAAAAGACCTATGACCAAGATCACCTTTGTTACGCCCAGCGGCGAACGCATTGAAACCGAAGCGGAAAACGGTTCCACTGTGATGGAAACAGCCATCATCAACGGTATTCCGGGCATTGTCGCCGAATGCGGCGGCGCCTGCACCTGCGCTACCTGCCACGTCTATGTGGAAGAGGATTGGCGCGAGACCGTCGGCGGTCCGAGCATGATGGAAGAAGACATGCTCGATTTTGCCTTCGACGTGAAGGATTCCAGCCGTCTGTCCTGCCAGATCAAGGTGCGGGATAATCTCGACGGGCTGGTTCTGCTCGTGCCGACGCGCCAGGGCTAGTCACACCGGCGATAGACAAAGGGCATGCCCCAGTCTGCCTCGGTTTCCGGCACGGTGTCGTAGAGATAGAACGTATCTCTATCGACCCAGATAGCGAAGAAGATGGGGCCACCGGCTATTGGCTCCCATCGCGCGCCGTCGCGATCGGGCACCAGTTCCATGGCCGCGTCGGCCTCAATGTCGCGCGGGCCGAGATAGAAGATGTGTGTCTCGTTGGCCGTCTCAATGCGGACGGGCAGGGCGCAGATGGCGTAGTCTGTATCGGGCTCGCCCACGTCCATGGTCGGCATGCTCACCGACCAGGCGCCGACGAATGGCGCAGATTCGCCAATCTCGACTTCCGTCGTGCCCTCAGGCTTGGGCAGGGGTGTCAGGGCGAAGGCCGCGGCGTTGCCAAGACCCAGGGCCATAACCAAGAACCGCAGAAACACACGCAAAAAATGCTCTGCACGGGCCAAATTTCGGTCGGCAAATTCTGGCATTTTTGCCCCGAAGCAGCGGGCACTTTGCGCTGAACGGCGGGCCTCAGGATTATTTTGCCCGTGTTTGCTTTGCCAGTCTGGTGTCATTCTAAGGTGACCCCTGCTAGGGAAATATAAAAGCGATTGAATTTCAACGCCTTGCTCCAATCCCCGGCATTGGAATATTTTGCCTCATCGTTGGAATAGGACTGTTATGACTCGCCTCAACACATTCCCGTTGAGTTTTAAGGTCAAGGGCAAACGTATCATCATCGTCGGCGGTACCGACGAGGCCCTGAACAAAGTCCGGTTGGTCGCAAAGACGACTGCTTCAATAGAGATTTACGCAAGGCAGGTTGAGGCCGATTTTTCCGGTTTTGACGTGACTGTTTTCGAGCGCCCGCTGGCTGCCGAAGACATTGCCGGCGCCGCGCTGGTTTTCGTGGCCGATGACGGTCCTGACGGGCAGTTGGCGATGGCCGAGGCCCGCGGGCTGAACATTCCACTCAATGTCGTCGACGTGCCCGGCGAGTGTGATTTCTACACGCCGTCGATCATCGACCGTGCGCCGCTGACCGTTGCGATTTCGACCGAGGGCGATGCGCCGGTGTTGGCGCGGCTGGTGCGGGCGCAGATCGAGGCGATCCTGGCCCCAGGGCTTGGCAAGATTGCCGGTCTCGCTGGCAGTCTGCGCCACAAGGTTGAAAGCCTGATCCACGATGGTGCTGCCCGTCGGCGCTATTATGAGGATCTGGTCACCTCTACCGCCGTAGAGCAGGCCATCGAAGAAGGCCGCGGCGAAGTCGAGGCCGAAAAGCTGCTGGCGAGCCATGTCGAGAAGGGCGTGGGGCAGGGCGTGGTCTGGCTGATTGGTGCTGGTCCCGGTGCTGCCGATCTCCTAACCCTTCGCGCCCAACGCCTGTTGCAGCAGGCCGATGTGATCGTGCATGACCAGTTGGTCCCGGCGGAAGTCGTTGAAATGGGCCGGCGCGATGCCGAGCAGATTTGCGTCGGCAAGG
>NZ_JBEVLL010000371.1:0-5704 GCF_040509215.1 Devosia sp. | reverse complement strand
GCCGCCTTTTCCGCGTCGCCGGCGAGAATGGCCGACACGACCGCCTCGTGCTCCTCGACCGATCGCACAAGCCGCCCCAGGCTCTGGAACTGTGCTCGCCGAAACGGCGCCACCCGATTGCGCACGCCAATCGTCACCTCGGCCAGAAAGCCGTTATGGCCGATGGCATAGATGGTCTCGTGAAATTTGATATTGAGCTCGTAATACCGCCCGATATCGCCCTCATGGGCCGCATCGCGACAGGCCAGGTGCACTTTTTGCAGCGCGTCCTTGTCAGCCGAGGTCGCAAATTCGGCGGCAAGCCGCGCACACAGCGCCTCCAGTTCGGCCATCACCAGAAAAATCTCGTTGAGTTTTTCGGGCGTAAAATGCGGCACCACAGCCCCGCGATGCGGCCGCGCCTCGGCAAAGCCGATGGCTTCAAGCTGGCGGATCGCCTCGCGCACCGGCGTACGCGACACCTCGAACCGCTCGGCGATACTGGCTTCATCCAGCGGCACGCCCGGCCCGATGACGCCCCGCACGATTTCATCGGCGAGGACCATGCGCACCCTGTCGGCCGCGGTCTGCTTCTTGGGGTTTTTGGTCATCCCCGCCTCATTATGCAAGATTGCATGCTTGATAGACGTTGAGCCCAAACCTGTCCATCAGACCGTCAGGAAACCAACAATATTCGCCCCTCAAGCCTCGTGGCGCCGGGGCGGATGCACGAGGGTAACCAGCACCACCGAGATCAGCATGAGCAGGTACCAGGAGCCGAGTTTTTCAAAGCTCACCATTGACCAGCCGTTCTCCTGGCTTGGATAGATCCAGGCCCGGCTCCAGGTGCCGATATTTTCTGCGATCCAGATGAACAGCGCGACAAGCAGGAAGGCCAGCAGCATCGGCATGGAGTGGCGGAAGCGAAACACGCGGTAGTGCATGAAGCTGCGGCCATAGAGCAGCACCACGCCGCCGAAAAGCCACCAGCGAAAATCGTAGAAATAGTGGTGGCTGAAAAAGTTGATATAGATCCCCAGCGCCAGCAGCACCGTCAGCCAGACCGGCGGATAGCGGGTGAAGGTAATATCGAAAATCCGCTGGATACGCGTCATGTACGAGCCGACGCAGGCATACATGAACCCCGAAAACAGCGGCACGCCGGCAATGCGGAAAAACGCGTCGTCCGGATAGATCCACGAGCCGACCGAGGTCTTGAAGATTTCCATGATCGTGCCGACCACGTGGAAGATCAGGATGACGCGCGCCTCTTCGAGCGTTTCGAGCCGGAAGAGGATCATGCCCGCCTGGATGACCAGCGCCGCGACGAACCAGACGTCATAGCGGTTGATCCCGATCTCGGGCCACCAGAGGCGGGTGATGATGATCATCCCCAGCATGAGCCCGCCGAAAAGGCACGCCCAGGCCTGCTTGAGACCGAAGACGAGAAACTCGACAAGACCATCTGCCACCCGGCCGCGCGGCAATCGCGCGAGGACCAGATGCGCCGCCGCATCGACCCTGGCTTCCACACTCGTGAAGTGAATGGATTCCTCCCGCCCTTGCCCCGGCTCACCGCACTGGTTATGCCCAGTGCAAAGGCGCCGAATTGTGGCGCGCCGGTCAAGACCGGATTCGCAACGGAGAAGCCACTTGGCCAGACGCCACCCGACCTCGCTGCGCACCTCCAAGCAGGACGTTGCCGCCGCCAAGAAAGCGCCGCAGACCGCCCAGACGGAGAACCCGGCCTATCGGCTCGCCTTTGCCGATGACGACTTCATGACCTCGGAAGACACGCGCGGCGTCCGCTTCCAGCTCGAATATCTCAAGACCGAGTTTCGCCTGCGCGAGCGCGGCATCGTCTCGACCGTTGTGCTCTTCGGCGGCGCGCGCATTCCCGAGCCCGGCAAGCCGGCCTGGGCCGCCAAGAACGAAGTGCAGAAGCGCAATCTTGAAGCCGCCTCGCGCTATTACGACGAGGCCCGGCGCTTTGCCCAATTGGCGAGCCAGACTTCGGCCGCGAGCAAATTCACCGAATATGTGGTGGTGACCGGCGGCGGGCCCGGCGTGATGGAAGCGGGCAATCGCGGCGCCGCCGACATGGGTGCGCCCTCTATCGGGCTCAATATCGTCCTGCCGCACGAACAGGCCCCGAACGTCTATGTGACGCCCGACCTCTCCTTCAATTTCCACTATTTCGCGACGCGAAAAATTCACTTCCTGCTGCGCGCCAAGGCCGTCGCGGTCTTCCCCGGTGGCTTTGGTACGCTGGACGAATTTTTCGAAACTCTGACGCTCATTCAGACCGGCCGCATGGACCGCATTCCGGTCGTGCTCTTCGGCAAGGAATTCTGGGACAAGGTCATTAACCTGCAGGCCCTCGCCGAAGCCGGCACCATCTCGCCGACCGATCCGGAACTGTTCTCGATCGTCGATACCGCCGAAGAGGGCTGGGGCGTCGTCCGCGATTTCTACGATCTGCCGGAAACCGAAGAGCCGGACTGGCTCGGCGGTTAGCTCGCCGGCACATCCAGCACGGCGCGCACACCCGGACCATTGTCCTCGATGCTGAAGCTGCCGCCGTGCAGCCGCGCCACGGCATTGACCAGCGCCAGGCCTAGCCCCGAGCCTGGTTCCGACCTGCTCTTTTCGAGCCGCACGAACCGCTCCAGCACGCGTTGCCGGTCCGCCTCGGCAATGCCGGGGCCATTGTCCGCCACGGTAATCACCACGCTGGCGCCCTCGCGCTTCAGCTCCACCGAGATTTTTCCCGGTCTGCCGTCCTCGGGCTTGGCATATTTCATGGCGTTTTCGAGCAGGTTCACCATCGCCTGCCCAATCAGCTCGCGATTGGCCCTGAGGGTAACTCCCTCGGCAATATTGGTCGTCACCTCGATACCTTCGTCTTCGGCGACGGGCGTATAGAGTTCGGCCACGTCCGAAACGATGGAGCTGACATCGATCTCCGACAGCGCCCCCGAAGGCGCCCCGGCTTCGACACGCGCGATCATCAGCAGCGCATTGAACGTCTGGATCAGCTTGTCGCTCTCGGCGATCACCGTCTCCAGCGCCTTTTCCTTGGTCTCCGGGCTCGCCGTATCGCGCAGCGCCCCTTCGGCCTGGTTGCGCAGGCGCGTCAACGGCGTCTTGAGGTCATGGGCCACATTGTCGGTGACTTCCTTGAGCCCCTGCAGCAGTTGCTCGATCCGGTCGAGCATGGCGTTGAGATTGCGCGCCAGCCCGTCGAATTCGTCATTGCGCTTGGTGATCGGCACGCGCTCGGAAAGATTGCCCGACATGATTTTTGTCGAGGTGTCCCGGATCGTATCGATGCGCTTGAGCACCCGCCGCGCGGTCACCCCACCGGCCACGACAGAAAACAAAATGATGCCGACGACGCCGAAGAAAAAACTTTGCAGGATGATGGCCGAATAGCCGCGTCGTTCGACGACGTCGCGCCCAACGACCAGCCGCATGCCATTGCCCAATTCGATCGAGCGCACCACGGCAACGCCGGCCCGCTTCGGCCGTTCCGGCATGCCGGCGGCGTCTTCGCCAAGGGGATCGGGCCGGTCATAATCGAAACTGTAGACACCCGGATCGATCAGCACTTCGGGCGGCACGTCGTTCATATTACCAAGCAGATACTGCCCCGAGGCGTCCCCGAGATAATAGACGCCGGGCCCGGGCTGGCTCGATAACCGGTTGAGCGCAAAGGCCAGCGCGCGAATGCCCTGCGTTGCCTCGATGCGCTGGAACAGCCGCACTTCGCGATCGATATCGTCGGTCTGCTGGCGCTGAATGCTAACGCTAGACTGCCAGCCGATAAAGGCCATGAGCAGGATGGCAAAGACGACGAAAATGGCGATGAAGGTGGCCGTAAGGCGAACCGTGGAGGTGCGCCAGACCTGGGCGAAGCGGCTCACGTGCTAGTCCCGGATCATGTAGCCGGCGCCGCGCACCGTATGGAGCAGGGGACTGTCGTGCCCCTTGTCGATCTTCGAGCGCAGGCGCGACATGTGAACGTCGATGACATTGGTCTGGGGGTCGAAATGATAGTCCCAGACATTTTCGAGCAGCATGGTGCGCGTCACCACCTTGCCCGCATGCTTCATCAGATATTCGAGCAAGCGAAATTCGCGCGGCTGCAGCAAAATCGCCTCGCCATCGCGCTCGACCTTGCGGCTGAGCCGATCGAGCGACAGCCCGCCGACGCTGTAATTGGTCGCCGCCTCCGCCGGGCTCGACCGTCGCGCCAAAACTTCGATGCGCGCCAGGAGTTCGGTAAAGGCATAGGGTTTGGTGAGATAGTCGTCGCCGCCCGCCCGTAGACCCGTCACGCGGTCGTCGACTTCGCCAAGAGCTGAAAGAATGAGCACCGGCGTATTGTCGCCTTCGGCCCGCAGGCTCTCGATGATGGAAAGACCATCGCGCCGTGGCAGCATGCGATCAACGATCAGCACGTCATAGTCCATGCCCGAAGCCATGGCGTAGCCGGTTTCGCCATCGCTGGCGTGGTGGGTCACGTGGCCCGCTTCGTCCAGCGCCTGAATGAGATAGCTTGCGGCTTCCCGGTCATCTTCGATCAGCAAAATCTTCACGCCGGTGCTCCGCTAAAGCATGTCTCCCCAAGTGATCCCGGCAAAGACATGCGCTTTATAATGAAAGGACTCCGGGGGGAGGGAAACCCCGGAGCCCATAGGGCGCTTTCGAGCGGTTAGGCAATCAAAAGCGCTGTTGTTTTAGCCTTCTTCGCCGAGCGGCAGGCCGATGAAGCGGGCTTCGCCATTGCGGGCCACCTTCACAAGGGCCGTCGCAAGGCCCTTGCTCTGGACGCCGGAGATGGCGGCATCGTAATCGGCAATCGAGCTCAGCGGCTTGTTGTCGATTTCGAGCAGCACGTCACCAACGGCAAGGCCACGCTGGGCCGCAGTGCTGTCGGCTTCGACGTCCTGGATCAGCAGACCACCCGAACCGTCACCATTGGGAACCAGGGTCATGCCCAGGCTCGATGTGCTTTCCGGAATATCGGCCGGCGGCACAGGAGCTTCTTCCTGGGTCGGGGCAGCCTGTTCGGTCAGCTCGGTCAGCGTGACGCTCAGCTTGGTTTCCGCACCGTCGCGCCAGATGGTCAGCTCGACGGTCGAACCGGGAGCCTTGCCGGCAACGGTGCGGCTGAGGTCCAGTGCGTCATCGATCTGTTCGCCATCGACCTGGGTGATGATGTCGCCAGACTTGACGCCAGCATCGCCTGCAGGGCCATCGGCAGCCGGCTCGCGGACAATGGCGCCGCGGGCATTGGGAAGGCCAACGCTATCGGCGATGTCCTTGGTCACGTCCTGGATGGAGACGCCGAGATAGCCACGGGTCACCGAACCGGTATCGATCAACTGATCGACGATCTGCTTGACCGTGTGGGCCGGAATGGCGAAGGCGATACCGACATTGCCGCCATTGGGGGAGTAGATGGCGGTGTTGACGCCGACCACTTCGCCATTGGTGTTGAACGCCGGGCCACCCGAGTTACCGGTATTGACGGCCGCGTCGATCTGCAGGAAGTCGCCATAGCTCGAGCCGCCGATATTGCGGCCGGCGCCGGAAATAACGCCCACGGTCACGGTACCACCGAGGCCGAACGGGTTACCAACGGCAACCACCCAATCGCCAACGCGGCTCGGGGTGTCCTCAAAAGTCACGAAAGGCAGGTCCTTGCCTTCGATCTTGA
>NZ_JBEVLL010000370.1:0-12751 GCF_040509215.1 Devosia sp. | reverse complement strand
GGTAAGCGTCGGGCCGTCTATTCTGTGGCTCCCTTACCCCCACCCTCAATCCCTCCCCACATGGGGGAGGGAGGCGCAGGCTGAGGGTTCGCGGTTCCATCGTTTCCCTCCCCCGTGTGGGGAGGGATCAAGGGTGGGGGTTCTCCTCACTCCCAGGCGAGATGGACCACCTCCATGGTCTCGATCTCTGTGATGTCGACCGTTGCACGGTCGCCCGAGATTCGGAATGGGACGTCCTTGCCGGCGACCAGGAGACTGGCCGATTTCACCTTTTTGCCCTTGGGAATTTCGAGCGTTGCGGTGAGCGGGCCGACAGGCCAGGTGTCGCGCAATGGGCCCTTCATCATCATCGGATTGGTGAGATTGAGGAGGCACAGCGCCCTGCCCTTTTGGTCTTCGTGCACGCCCACATCGAAGACGCCGCGGCCGGTGATTTCGACCTCTGGGGTCTTGCCGAGGGCCCATTTGACGGCGTTGGCGATGAGGCGCCCCTGGTCTTCGGCCATGTAGGTCCAGAAGACCTCGCCGATATTCCAGGGAATGTAGACGACGCGACCGCCGGCTTCGGTGGTGCGGGCCGAGACGCCGACACCCTGGGGCGGCAGACGAGGATAGACTTCTTCCATCGGCAGGTCCGGGAAGTCCGGAACCTTCAGGAACGGCTGCTCCAGCGTGGTGGTCGGTTCGACCCCGACATCTTCAGTGCCACCGATGATGCGCTGGGCGCTGCCGAAACCGGCATTGATCGGATGGGTGCCGTTGATCGAGACGTAGGAATTGCGAACGCCAGCACGCGGGGCCGCGGTCATCTTGACGCCGAAGACGTCGGCGAGGCCGAAGTCGGCGCGGGCAGCGCCCTTCTCGTCGTAGAGCGAGGTCTGGTGGGCCGCGACGACAGAACCGCCTTCGGCGACGAAATCGCGCAGGGCCTGACACTGCGCGTCGGAGAGATAGGTGGCGTTGGCGAGGATGACGAGCTTGTAGCGGCGCAGCTCCTCCACGGTCATGATCTGGTCGGAGAGGAATTCGAAGGGCAGACGGGCTTCGACGAGGGCGTGGTAAAAACCCTTATCGTTGAGTTCGGCGAGATGGCGCTTGTCTGGGTCCCAATGCCGGAGGGTTGTCGCCGGGTCGATGATCGCGATCTCGGCCTTGGGCAGCATGGAGCCGATGACCGGCTCGACCTTGGCGTGCAGGTTGAACGCATTGGCCGTGGGCTGGACCCAGCGGTCATCGGGGATGCAGGCATTGAACTTGGTGAACCAGGGGAAGAGACCCTGCGTGATGCCAGCGTGAATCCACTGCTCGATTTCGGGGCCGGTCTGCACCGAATCCTTCCAGCGCGGAATTTCCTCGGGGCCGATGGAGGTGATGAGGCCAACAGGACGATCGCGGAACGTGGCGCGGATGCGCTTGCCGTTGCGGCCGGCCGACCAGGCGGGCTCGACATTGCGGCGGCCCTGATGGTCGACGAAGAGAATGGGGCAATGCTTCTTGATGACCGAGAGGTCGAATTCCATGAGCGAGGAACCGCTCATATTGGGAATGAAGCTGGCGTGCGGTTTTACCTTTTTGACCTCGGTGTCCCAATGGGCGACGAGTTTTGTCAGGGTGGTGCGGCGCCATGCAGCCCAGGCCTGCCAGACGGGGTCGGAGGCGGTGCTGGTTTCGGGGAGTTCGAAGCCGCTGGCGGCTCTAAAGTTGTCTTCGCAGGCTTTGCAATAGCAGACGCCATGGCCCTGCCAGCGATTACCGAACAGCGCGTCGATATCGTATTTTTCGGCGATCTCGACGATGACCTTGGTCATGAAATCGAAATTGTAGCTCGAATAGGCGCAGGTGACGTAAATTCCGGGCATGGCCCAGTGTTCGCGCGGCTGGCGGTCGACGGTCAGCGAGACCCATTCGGGGTGCGCTTCGGCGGCGTCGGCATGGATGGCGTGCGGATCGACGCGGGCCATGACGTGCATGTCGAGTTTGCGCGCTTCGGCGACGAGCGTGCCGAAGGGGTCGGTGTCGCCGATGAACTTTGACACATAGTGGAGCGGGATTTCGCTCGGATAGTAAGCGATGTAGCCGCCGGCCGAGAGGCAGATGGCGTTGGACTTTGTGCGCTTGAACACGTCGACCCAGAAGGCGGGGTCGTAGCGCTGCGGGTCGTCCTCGACGAAAGTGAGCTGGGTCCAGCGCGTGGCGGTCTTGTACCAGTCAGGCGTGCGCAGACTGGACGTGGCTGGGCTGTCTTCGATTTTTAGCATCGGACGATCCGGTGTTTTGAAAGAGGAGTGCACCGGCGGCGGTCAACCGCCGGTGCCGAGCTGACTTTGGGAGGGGTCAGCTAATGTAATATTGCTCTGGATTGGTCGGCGCAGGCGTCGGGTAGCCCCAGGAATTGGGCATGACGGGCTGCACGTTCTTGAGGCGATTGGCGAGAATGCCATAGCCATCGAGCGGCAGGGTGATGCCGAAGACGTAGAACTCGTCGGCCGCGATCTGCAGGATTTCGGCCATCAGTTCGTTCTGGAGGGCCGGGTCGCTCGACTGGCGCAGCTCGTTGTAAGCCTCGAACTGGCGCTTGGTGGCCTCCGGCGGCTCGACGGCATCGACGGAGTTCTTGTCGTTGTACCAGATCTGCCAACCCTTGGCGTACATGGCCTCGGTGGTGTTGGGGAAGAAGTAGCGCGGATCGAGAATGGCGACGATGCCGCCATTGCCGCCGAACTTGTGCACCGTGGCGTCATATTCGCCGCCCTGACGAACGCGGACTTCCCAGAGCGAGCGGTCCATGGTGCGCATCTGTGCGTCGATGCCGACGGCGCGGAGCATGGGCAGGACGAGCTGGAAGCTGTCCACGAACGTCTGGCGGACCTGGTCGATCTCGAAAATGATCGAGACGCGCTGGCCGTTTTCATAAAGGCGAATGCCTTCGCCATCCTTGTTGGGGATGATGGTGTCGAGCAGCTCATTGGCCTTGGCGGTGTCATAGGCTGTGAACTGGGTGGCGAGCTGCTCGTTGTAGAGCGGGTCTTCGGGACGAACCGAAGGCTGGGCCGGGGCACCCTGGCCGATGAAGATGGTGTCGATGACGGCCTGGCGGTCGATCGAGTGGCTGAGGGCCGCGCGGAAATCCTTGTTCTGGTAAAGGGCGCGCTTGATCGGATCGGGATGGGTCAGGTTGAGCTGGAACACCATCTCGTTCGGCTCGGTCGAGGTGGTGGTGTAGAACCCGTACTGGCCGGTTTCCTGACCATCATAGAGCACGGCGCGGTTGGCCGGGGTGCAGATCCACTGGTCGAGGAGGTCGATCTCGCCCTGCAGGGCCTTGAGCAACAGCACCTCGTTGTCGGCCGCCACGGCGTAGCTGATGCGGTCGATATAGGGGAGCTGATTGCCGTCGGTATCGACCTTGAAATAGTAGGGATTGCGCTCGGAAATCGAGAACTCGGCGGACTCGCCGATGGGCTGGGTAACCGTCCAGCCGAAGAGCGTCGGCATGTCCTTGTTCTTGAAGATTTCGCCATCGACCGCGATGCCGCTCTTGATCTGGAAGAGCTGGACCCAGCCGGTCAGGCCCTGGTCGGTCGCGAGCTTGTTCGCATCGGGATTGTACTTGATGTGGAACTGCTCGAGGTAGTGGCGGGGCGTGCGCGTCGTGCGGTCGTCATTGGCCCAGGCGAGACGCAGCGGCAGGAGGCCATTGGGCTGGTTGAAGACGATGCGGAAGGTGAGCGCGTCGACCTTTTCGAACGTCGCCGTGCTGCCATCGACCGAGCGGAGCGGGGTCGGCGGAGACTGGGCCAGCTCTTCGTTGAGGAGAATATCCTCGTAGAAGAACATCACGTCGTCAGTGGTGAAGGGCGTACCATCGGACCACTTGTGGCCCTCGCGCAGCTTGAAAGTATAGGCCGTGGCGTCTGCGTTGGCTTCAAAACTTTCGGCCACATTGGGGATGACGCCGCCAAAGTCGGGGGTGTAGCGCACCAGCGGCTCATAGCCCTGATAGCGGTGCATCATGTTGAGCGAGCCACCGCCGACGAGAGCGGCGCGCAGGTCGCCACCATACTTGCCGACGCTTTCGAACGGCTGCACCACCATGGGGTTGAGCGGCAGGCGTTCGGCCAGCGGCGGAATGGTGCCGGCGGCAACGGCCTCGGCGAGCGCCGGCGCTTCCTTGAGCGCGGCTTGGGCAAAGGCTGGAATGGCCGGCAGCACGAGAGCGGCGCCGGTCGCAGCCAGGAATGTTCTCCGAGAAATATTGGTCATCGATCCCTCCTCAGCTCGGGCGACCTAACGTGTCGCTCTTCAAGCTAACACTAG
This sequence comes from Devosia sp., assembly GCF_040509215.1. Lineage (GTDB taxonomy): Bacteria > Pseudomonadota > Alphaproteobacteria > Rhizobiales > Devosiaceae > Devosia. The sequence continues at coordinate 8,434 of NZ_JBEVLL010000370.1, read as the reverse complement.
CCAATCAATACCTAATTGTTAGGTCAATAGGCATACTGAAATCGTTGCAACGAAAATTTCAAACGGCACACATCGTTGTTTTATATGCGCAATATCGCGCATAACAGACAAAACTTGCGCATAAAAATTGGCGTGGTAGAACCTAACAAAACACGAAGGTGTGCGCTTGAAGAAAATCACGCTGCAAGAGATCGCCGATCAGTTGGGCGTTTCCAAATTCGCCGTGTCGCGCGCCCTGTCCGGCAAGGATGGCGTCAGCGGGGAAACGCGCGAGCGGGTGACGGCCAAGGCGTTGGAGCTGGGCTATCTGCGCGCCGCCGATGTGGCGGCGATGCGGCCGGCCATCCACATCATCTTCAACGACCATGATCCGGTGAACAGCGAGCTTTGGATGCAGATGCAGAACGGCATCCAGCGCGAAGCGGACAGCTCTGGATACCAGGTGCAGATCCACTGGACGGCCGAACCGGAGCGGGTCGAGAACATCGCCCGGGCCAGCGCCGGCATCGTGCTGGTGGGCCAGCATGACGTGAGGACGCTGGCGGTGCTGAAGGCTGTGGGGCGGCCGGTGGTGCGGCTCGGCTGGGTGCTACCGCTCGAGCAGGTCGACCAGGTGACGGGCGCCGACCACGAGGCGGGCAATGCCATTGGGCAGTATCTGATTGCGCGGGGGCATAAGCGCATCGGCTTCGTGCATGGCAGCCGGGTGCTGCGGGGACGTATGGAGCGCCTGTTCGGCCTGCGCGAGGCTCTGCTGACATCGGACCAGGCGAGTGTCGTGGAAGTGCAGTTTGGCGAGGAGGGTTTTGCCAATGCCTTCCTCGCGCTCAAGACCGAGGGAGAACTGCCGACGGCGCTGTTCTGCGCGCATGACAGTCTTGGGGTACATGTGGTCTCCGAACTGCACCGGATGGGCCTGCGCGTGCCCGACGATATTTCGGTCGTCGGCTATGGCGACTTTGCTGCCGCGACGCAGATTTCGCCGCCGCTGACGACAGTGCGCCTGCCGGGCGCCGACATGGGCATTGCCGCATTCCGCCTGCTGCTCGAACGCATGAACAGCAACCGCCCCGCACTGCCACCACAGCGGCTAATGCTGGTGCCCACCCTGGTGGAGCGCGGCTCGGTGAAGTCGCTGGGCTAGTTCAGCGCGTTCTTCACGATCCGGCCATTGGCCATGATGATGGGCATGTGAGCCCCATCGTCCTGCAGCAGCGAAATGTCCGAGAGCGGGTCGCCATCGACCACGAGAAGGTCGGCAAAGGCACCTTCGGCGACAACACCCACTTGGCCCTCAAGACGGCAGAGCTTGGCGCCGATGACGGTGGCGGAGCGGATGATTTCCTGTGGCGTAAGAACCTTGGCGAGGAGTTCGAATTCCATGCCGTGATATTTGCGGAGCTGACCGAGAAGGTCGGAGCCGAAAGCCATGGGGAGGCCGGCATCGCGCATGATTTCGAGCGAGCGCAGGCCGCCGCTGCGGACCACTTCGATCTTGGCGAATTCGGTGGCGCCGAGGCCAAGGGCCTCGCCTTCGAGGGCGAGCGCGTCGTAGGCGACAAGCGTTGGGACGGCGATGCAGCCCTTTTCGGCGGCCTTCTTGGCGGTGTCGGGCTCGATCAGGTTGCAGTGTTCGAGTGAGTGGACGCCAAGTTCGACGCAGCGGGCGATGGACTTGTCGGTATAGACGTGGGCGGCGACGTACATGCCCGCGTTTTCGGCCTCTTCGACCATGGCGAGGATTTCGTCGCGCGAATACTGGATCGAGTGGATCGGGTCATTGGGTGAGGAGACGCCGCCATTGGCCATGACCTTGATGAAGTTGGCGACTTCCTTGATCATCGTGCGGCAGGCGGCGCGGACATGGTCGACGCCATCGACGATGAGACCCATCGAGCCCAGACGGTCGGAGAAAAGGCCCGGCCGATCATCGGTGCGCTGGCGGAGATCGGCATGGCCGCCGGTGGTGGTAAGGCCCTTGCCGCAGATGATGAGGCGGGGGCCGGCGATGAGGCCTTCATTGACTGCGCGGACGAGACCGTAATCGGCGCCGCCGAGATCGCGCAGAGTGGTAAAGCCGCGCTGCAGGGCTTCTTCCATAACCCGGGCGGAGCGCAGGGCGGCGAGCGAGGCCGGAGCGATCATATTGGCCCAGAGGTCGAGCGTTTCGGCAACGACATGGACGTGGCAATCCACAAGGCCGGGCATGATGGTCTTGCCGGCGAGGTCGATCACTTCCACGCCTTCGGGCCGCGCAAGGCCGGTGCCGATGGCGGCGATGCGCTGATCGGTGATCAGCACCTCGAGCCCCTGCCGCAGGATGCCGGCTTCGGCGTCGAGGACATTGCCGCCGGTGAAGAGAAAAGACGTGGTCATGAGATCAACTCAGCGGTTGTGGCAGGCAACCATCTGGCCACCTTCGCGGGCGGTCAGGGCGGGTTCGGTGGTCTTGCAGACGGCGGTGACGAGTGGGCAGCGCGTGTGGAAGGGGCAGCCGCTCGGCTTCTTCGTCGCGCTGGGGATGTCGTCATTGGTGGCGCTAAAGCTGTGGCGCTTGCGCGGGTCGCGCGAGGGTGCTGAGCGCATCAGCAGTTCGGTATAGGGATGGCCCGGTTCTGCAAAGATGCGTGTCTTGGGGGCGATCTCGACGATCTTGCCCAGGTACATGACAGCGACGCGATGGGAGATGAATTCGACGACGCCGAGGTCGTGCGAAATCGACAGGTAGGACACGCCGAGATCGCGCTGCAGATCGCTGAGGAGATTGAGGATCTGAGCCTGCACCGACACGTCGAGCGCCGAAACCGGCTCGTCGCAGACGATCACGTCAGGGTTGAGGGCCAGTGCGCGGGCAATGCCGATGCGCTGGCGCTGGCCGCCTGAGAACTGATGGGCGAAGTTGTCGGCCTGATCGGGACGGAGGCCGACGCGCTCCATGAGTTCGGCGACGCGCGTTTCGCGCTCGGCCGGGGTGCCGACCTTATGGATGTCGAGCGGGGCGCGGATGATGTCCTTTACGCGCTGGCGCGGATTGAGCGAGGAGAACGGGTCCTGGAAGACGATCTGCATGCGGCGGCGATAGCTCTTGAGCGCCGCGCGATTGAAACCACGGATTTCCTGGCCATCGAACTGCACGCGGCCGCCGGTCGGCTTGACGAGGCCCATGAGCGCAAGGCCGGTCGTTGACTTGCCGCAGCCGCTTTCTCCAACAAGGCTCAGGGTTTCGCCGCGCTGGAGCGAAAAGCTGACGCCATCGACGGCCTTTACTGCGCCCACCTGGCGCTGGAAGACGCCGGAGCGGATGGGGAAGTGGACTTCGAGATTTTCGACCGAGAGCAAGGGGGTGCGATCAGGCTGCATCGTCGTGCTCCCAGCAGGCGGCCCAGTGTCCGGGGCGTTTTTCTTCGAATGGCGGACGCTCTTCGAGGCACCGCGCCGAGGCATTGGCGCAGCGCGGTGCAAAGGCGCAGCCCTTGGGCAAGTTCCAGAGCGGAGGAACAGTGCCCGGAATATCGGCGAGACGATCGCCGGCTTCGCTCGACGCGCCGGCGCCGGGAACAGCGCCCATCAGGCCGATCGTATAGGGGTGGAAGGGGCGGTCGAAGAGATCGTAGATGCTCGCTTCCTCGACCTTGCGGCCCGCATACATGACGATGACGCGGTCGGCGACTTCCGACACCACGCCGAGATCGTGGGTGATGAGGATTTGTGCGGTGCCGAGGCGCTTCTGCAGGTCGGAAATCAGGCCAAGGATCTGCGCTTGAATGGTGACGTCGAGTGCCGTGGTCGGCTCGTCGGCAATGATGATCTTTGGATCGCAGGCGAGTGCCAAAGCGATCATGGCGCGCTGGCGCATGCCGCCCGAAAGCTCGTGCGGAAACTGGGCGGCGCGGCGCTCGGGATCGGGCATCTGCACGAGGCGCAGCACGTCGACGGCGCGGGCATCGGCCTCGCGCCGGTTGCACTTGCGGTGCTGGCGCACGGATTCGGCGATCTGCTCGCCGATGCGCAACACCGGGTTGAGCGCCGAAAGTGGTTCCTGGAAGATCATGGCGATCTTCTCGCCACGGAAATCCTCGACCTGCCGCTGGTTCATGGCGAGGAAGTCCTGGCCATCGATAAGAACCTTGCCACCGGCGATGGTGGCGGCCTCCGGCAGGAGCCGGAGGAGAGACAGCGCGGTCATGGATTTGCCGCACCCGCTTTCCCCGACAATGCAGAGGGTCTCCCCTGCCCTGACCGAGAAGCTCATGTCGGAGACGACGGCAAAAGCGCCATTGACGCCCCTGATCTCGATGTCGAGATCGGAGACTTGCAGAACCGGGACATGGGTTGCTGTGTTCATTTCGCTCATTGCCGTCGTCTCCAATGCCGGGCTAGTGGGGCACGCCCGACATGTTGGGGGTCTTAGTCGGTAGCGCCTTCGAGGTTGCCGACCATGAATCCGTAGTCGCCGCTATGGACGAGGTTGCGGGTGAGGTGCTGCATGATCATCACGCCATTGGCGAAGGGCGTCGGGATCTCTTCGAGCACTTCGAACGTGTAGGGGCTGACCACGCGACCGAGCAGCTGGCCGCCCTTGATGACTTCACCATTGGCCGGGGCCAGCGGTTCGAGCCAACCGCCCTGGCTCGGACGAATGCCGGCCAGTTCGTTGACGACGATCTGCTTGGGATTGGTCCACGGATCCCCCTGAATGGCGCCGATGGTCTTGAGCATGTTGAGGACGCCGTCGACGGTCTGCTTCACGTACGGGGTCTGGTCGACGATACCGCCACCGAGTTCGATCACGGCAACCGGGATATTGCGGGTATCGATGGTCACCGACTTGGTGGTACCGCCAAAGACGGTGCCCTGCTTGTTCTCGACCGGGCGGTAGAGGAGCTTGGAGCCAAAGGCGCGCGACAGGCGCTCGTCGTTCCAGATATAGACATAGTCGACGGTCGGGCGATCCGTGCCCGAATGGAGGTCGATATGCACGTCGATGACATTGAGGAACTCATTGGTCATCGCATGGGCGAGCTGCTGGGAGTAGGTGCCCTTGGGATTGCCCGGGAACTGGCGGTTGAGGTCGACCTTGTCGATGGTGGCAAAACGCTCGTTGACGGCGAAGGCATAGGGATTGGCGACAGGCAGCAGGAGGATACGGCCCTTGAGGGGCTGGTCCTTGAGGGCGCGGTAGAGATCGAGAATGGCCTGGGAGCCAGAGTTCTCATTGCCGTGGATGGAGGCGGAAATGCCGATTGTGGGACCATCCTCTTCGCCGACCAGCTCGTGGATGAACAGCACTGCGTCGCTGCCATCGGCGTGGGTCGTGAACTTGGGACGAAGCTGGTTGATGGATTTGACCATTCGAATATTCCTTTAGTTACTTTGCCTTGGCGGACTTGCCGCCGCCGCGAGAGAGCTGGCGGGGGTCGAGCACATCGCGCAGACCGTCGCCGAGTAGATTGAAGCCGAGCACCGTCACCATGATGGTCGCGCCCGAGACGATGGAGAGCCACGGCGCGTCACGCATGAAGCGGGTGCCATAGGCGAGGGTCCATCCCCAGGTCGGGGCCGGTGGCGGCAGGCCGAAGCCGAGGAAGCTCAACGCCGATTCTGAGATGATCGCGGTGCCAAGCCCGAGTGAGGCAAGCACGATGATCGGCCCGAGGGCATTGGGCAGGATTTCCTTGAAGATGATGCGGGCGGGGCTGGCGCCCAGGGCTTTCGCCGCCTGCACGTAGTTCTGCTCGCGCAGCACCAGGGTCGTCGATCGCACGACGCGAGCATATTCGGTCCAGGCGACGACGATGATGGCGAGCGACACATTCATGATGCCCGGGCCAAGCACCGCGACGATGGCGAGGGCCAGGACGATGGCCGGGAAGCCGAGGAAGATATCGGTGATGCGCATCAGCACCTGATCGACCCAGCCACCAAAGTAGCCGGCGACGAGCCCGACCACCGTGCCGATGATGGCCGAGGCTGTTACCGCGATGACGGCGATGGTCAGCGAAATGCGGGCGCCGAAGACAAGGCGGGACCAGAGATCGCGACCGAAATTGTCGGTGCCGAGGATGTGCTCGATCGTCGGGCCGTCGAAGCGGTTGCGCATATCCATCTGCTCAATGCCGTGGGTCGCGACGTAGGGCGCGAAAATGGCGAGGAGGATGATGGTCAGCGAAATCAGCGCGCCGACGACAAGCGAGACATTGGTGAAGGCTTTAGGCAAACGCATGGTCATCAGCCCAATCGAATACGCGGGTCGACCGCTGCGTAGAGAAGATCCACCACCAGGTTCACGAGTGCGAAAACGATGGCGAAGGTGAGCACGATGCCCTGGATCAGCGGCAGGTCACGCTGCGAGATCGCGGCGATGGTGAGCTGCCCCAGGCCCGGCCAGGCAAAGATGGACTCAGTGAGCACGGCGCCGCCGAGAAGCGCACCAAAACGCAGCCCGATGACACTGAGCACCGGGAGGAGCGCATTGCGCAGGGCATGCCGGATGACGACGCGGCCTTTTCGCAAGCCCTTGGCATAGGCGGTGCGGACAAAATCCTCGCGCAGCACTTCGAGCATGGAGGCGCGAACGAGGCGCGAGATGATGGCCGCCGAATTCGCCGCCAGCGCCAAGGCCGGCAAGGCGATGTGGCCGATGGAATCCCAGAGCACCTGCGGGCGGCCGGTGACGGCAGCGAGGAATGCCTCGGGCAACGGCACGCCGCGACCGATGGCGGGGAGCCAACCGAGTTGCACGGCAAAGAGCAGCATCAGCAGAAGACCGAGCCAATAGACTGGCATGGAGACGCCGAGCTGGGCGAAGAGCATCGTCACCGTATCGACCCAGGAACCCTGGCGGATGGCGGCGAGGACGCCCAGCGTCAGGCCGATGAGGGTGGCAAGGATCAGGGCGACGACGGCGAGCTCGATGGTCGCGCCGAGACGGCCGAGGATGATCTCGGAGACCGGCTGGTTCTGGAAGATCGAGCGGCCCATATCGCCTTGCAGCAAGGCGGCAAAATAGTCCCAGAGGCGAATGTACCAGGGGTCATTGAGCCCAAGGGTATTGCGCAGGGTTTCGATGGCTTCCGGCGTCGCATCCTGGCCAAGAAGAACGGCAGCGGGATCGCCCGGGATGATGAGCAGCAGGCCGAAGGTGACCACCACCATGCCGATGGCCATGGGGATGAGCAGCAGGAGCCGGCGGATGACATAGGCTACCATTGGCTTTGCCTCTGCGTGACTTGGTTACGCTCAGCCAAGGATCACCTCATCGAGCTTGCGGGGGTACTTGGTGAGGCTATCGGGCCCCTGTCCGGTGACGAGAACCGTATCGGCAAGGCGGAAGCCGCCGAGGCCGGGCACGTAAAGGGCGGGTTCGGAGGAGCAGACCATGTTGGGGAGGAGCACGGTATCGTCGCCCCCTTCCACCCATGGCGGCTCGTGGAACATGACGCCCATGCCGTGGCCGACGCGGTGGAGGCAGAATTCGCTGACGCCCTGCTCGCGGATGAAACCGAGGGCGCGATCATCTGCCGACGAACAAGTCGCGCCGGCAATCAGGCCCATCGTGCCGATGGCCTGGGCCTGCTGGGCGAGATTATAGAAGCGTTCCTGCTCCTTGTTCGGCTCACCCAGAATGAAGGTGCGCTCGCTTTCGGCGGCGCGCCCACCCACCCGGCAGCCGAGAGAAAGAATCATGCTTTCTCCCCGCTGCGGGCGGTGGCCGGTCGGCATTCCGTGAGGGACAGCGGAACGCAGGCCGGAATAGACAAGCCCACCGGCAATGCCCTGCACGAGCATGATGTCCTCGTGCTCGCGATACATGGTATCGAGCGCATGGCGGATGATGTGGGCTTCGATCTCGATTTCTGTCGGCATGGTCTTGCCGGTGCGCAGCGCCTCGTCGATGACGGCGACGCCAGCGGCAACCATGGAATCGGAAATGCGCGCAGCTTCGCGCTGCAGCACCAGTTCCTCGGGGCGCTTGGTGAGACGCATTTTGCCCACGATGCCGGAGGCGCGCACCTTGGCATTGGGGAAGGCCGCTTCGATCTGACCGACGCGGGCCAGGGAAATGCCAGGCGAATGCGCCACGGTGCCCTTGATGTCGCCGACAGTGCGGGCGAGCACGGCAAAGGGTCGGTCGCGGCCAGGAAATTCGAAATAGACGACGAGCTCTGCCGCGGTCTTCTGGTCGAGGGCGTGGTGGCGCTCAAGCTCGGGAACCAGCAGATAGGCGTCGGTTTGCGTCAGCGCGAAAACGACGGGGCGTTCGGTGGTGTAGTGGGAAAAACCGGTCGTGTAGATGACGTCGTCATTGGAATCGAGCAGCAGCACGTCGACGCCGTCTTCGGCCATGCGCGCACGAATGTCGCGATGGACGGATGCGTAATAGTCGGCGCTGAGGCGCTGGGAGAAGGCCATGGCGATGTCCTTGGAGTGGGGC
>NZ_JBEVLL010000369.1:0-2983 GCF_040509215.1 Devosia sp. | reverse complement strand
CCCGGCCCCTTGTCGGAGGCGAAAATGCCGATCACCGCCATGCTCATCTGCCTTTCATGCCGCCCAGAATGCCACGAACGATGGCATTGCCGAGCTTATTGGCCACGGTGCGCGCAAAGGAATTCATTGCAGCTTCCGCCGGAGTCTGCCGGCTCGATGTGCGGCGCGGTTGGCTGGCGCGTTCTTCGCGTGTCTGCCTTTCCGCGGCGACACGGTCTGCCTCGTCATACTTGGCTCGCTCCTCGGCCAGTTGCCGATCGCGCGTCCGTCGCTCGAGAATTTCAAAAGCCGATTCACGGTCGACCGCGGTGTCGTAAAGCCCGCCCACCGGCGAATTGGCCATCGTGGCATCGCGCTCGGCCAGATTGAGCGGCCCCACCTGCGCCGAGGGTGGCCGGATCAACGTGCGCCCCACCATGGACGGAATACCCTTGTCCTCCAGCACCGAAACCAGCGCCTCGCCAATCCCCAATTGGGTGATGACTTCCTCGGTCGAAAAATCCGGATTGGGGCGGAAGGTTTCCGCTGCGACTTTGACGGCCTTCTGCTCGCGCGGCGTATAGGCGCGCAGGGCGTGCTGCACACGGTTGGAAAGCTGCGCCAGCACGGCTTCGGGAATATCGATAGGGTTCTGCGTCACGAAGTAGACGCCGACGCCCTTGGAGCGGATCAGTTTTACGACCTGCTCAACCTTGTCGATCAGCGCCTTGGGCGCGTCATCGAACAGCAGATGCGCTTCATCGAAGAAGAACACCATTTTCGGCTTATCCGGGTCGCCGACTTCCGGCAGTTGCTCGAAGAGTTCCGAAAGCAGCCAGAGGAGGAAGGTCGAATAGAGCCGCGGCGACTTCATCAACTGGTCGGCCGCCAGGATCGAGATGAACCCACGCCCATCGGTGTCGACGCGCATCAAGTCGGCAATTTCCAGCGCCCGTTCGCCAAAGAAGTTGTCGGCGCCCTGCTGCTCCAACACCAGTAGTGCCCGCTGGATGGCGCCGACCGAGGCAGTCGTCACATTGCCGTAGCGCCCCGAAATCTCCTTGGAGCGCTCCTGGATGCTGACCAGCATCGAGCGCAGGTCCTTCAAGTCCAACAGCAGCAGCCCTTCCTCGTCGGCAACGCGGAAGGCGATGTTGAGCACACCTTCCTGCGTGTCGTTGAGGTCAAGGATGCGGCTCAGCAGCACCGGGCCCATTTCGGAGATCGTGGCGCGAACCGGATGGCCCTGCTTGCCGAAGAGATCCCAGAAAACCACCGGAAAGGCGTCATTGGTGTAATCGGTAAAGCCGATCTCCTCAGCACGCTTTGTCTGCCATTCCTGGATCGGCTGGCCCTTGGCCACGCCCGAGAGATCGCCCTTGATGTCAGCGGCAAAGACCGGCACGCCAGCTGCCGCAAAGCCTTCGGCCAGCGCCTGCAAGGTGACCGTCTTGCCCGTACCCGTAGCGCCGGTCACGAGGCCATGCCGATTGCCGTATTTGAGGCTGAGATATTCCAACCGCGTGCTCGTGCCGAGATAGATCTTGCCGTCCACGAGCATGTAGTCACCTCTTTGCGTCTTCTAAAGTCTTGCCCGTTATAGCCAAAGCCGTTCACCACGTCTTTGGGTTTCGCTCGCCCGGCGCGCCAAAGCTGGCACAATGGCACCATGCGCCAGAAAACCCAGATCACCCGTCGTCACGCTCTTGCAGGTCTCACTGCCCTCGCCGTTGGCCTCCCCATGGCCGCGCAAGCGCAGACAGCCGATCTCGTTGCGGACAGTGATGCCGACCAGAGCGCTGCGCTGCAAGCAGCTCTCGATGGAGCTTCTGGCCGCGTCACTCTGCCCGCTGGCCGTTTTCGCGTCAGCAATATCAATTTTCCGGCCAATCTCGTGGTCGAAGGAGTTCCCGGCGCCACTGTCCTCGTCGCTTCAGGCACAGCCATTGGTGGCTTCCTGCACCAGTCCGGGCTCGTCCTTCGCGATATCGGTTTCACCGGCGATAGCGGCAACGATCCGCTCTTCGGCGTCCAGGGCGCCGACAATGTCACAATCGAACGCTGCCGCTTTTCCGAAAGCCCCGGCATCGCCCTCTCGCTTTTTGAAAGCGCCGCGACCATCCGCGATTGTGATTTCGAAAACCACGGAGACGCCGCCATCCACTCGCTCGACAGCACCGGTCTCCTCGCCAGCGGCAACACAATCTCCGGCTGCGGCAATGCTGGCATCCGCATCTGGCGCAACGAGGCGGGTCCCGACGGCTCGATCCTCGTCAACAACCGCATCAGCAAGATCGACTGGCGCCAGGGCGGCAATGGCCAGAACGGCAACGGCATCAATGTCTATCTCGCCGACGAAGTCGTCGTCGCCGACAACCACATTTCCGACTGCGCCTTCACGGCTGTACGCCTCAACACCACCAAGAACTGCCAGGTCACTGGCAATATCTGCCGCACCTGCGGCGAGGTCGCAATTTTCTCCGAGTTCGGCTTTTCCGGCTCGATCATCGCCGACAATGTGGTCGATGGCGCTGCCACCGGCATTTCCATCACCAATCTCGACACCGAAGGCCATATCGCCATCTGCTCGAACAATATGGTGCGCAACATCTCCGAGAAATCGGCGGTGAACCCCGACACCATGCCCATCGGCATCCTCGCCGAAGCCGAAACCGCCGTCACCGGCAATCTCGTCAGCAATGTCCCCGGCGTCGGCATCGCCGCCGGCTGGGGCCAGTTTTTGCGCAATGTCGCCATCACCGACAACGTCGTCCACGACAGCATGATCGGCATCGGCGTCAGCGTGGTCGATGGCGCGGGCCCGGTGCACATTTCGGGCAATCTGGTTACCGGCGCGACGCGCGGCGACGTGGTCGGCCTCGAATGGCGCGAGGTTGCGGAGACCGATCTTGAGGCCAATGCGGACCGATATCCGAATGTGACGGTACGATAGGGCACTTGGAAAGAACCCCTCACCCTACCCTCTCCCCAGAGGGGCGAGGGG
>NZ_JBEVLL010000368.1:0-10462 GCF_040509215.1 Devosia sp. | reverse complement strand
GACGCCGGCAACCGAGCCCACGGTTTCAAGGAGACCGTAAAACGTACCCATGAGGCCGAGGAAAACCAGCAGGCCCGTCAGGTAGCGCGAGGTATCCTTGGCCTCGTCGAGGCGATTGCCCACCGAGTCGAGAATGGAGCGCATGGAGGTGGGCGTGATCACCGCTTCCCCGATGCGCTCGCGCAACAGCCCGGCGACGGGCGCCAGCAGCACCGGCGGGCGCACCTGGGCCGAATTGCCGTCCTGGAGCGAATTGACCCACTTTACCTCGGGGAAAAGGCGGAACAACTGCCGGAAACTGAGGAAAATGCCGATGAACAGGGCAAAGAAGATCATCGAGTTGATGAACGGGTTGGCCCAGAAGAATGTCACGATCTGGCTGAACAGGATCGCCGCTACAAGGGCGACCAGCACCAGGAAAATGACGATCTTGATGAGGTAAACGGTGGGGCTGGCCAGGTGGTAGGGATCGTAACCTTGCGTCATCGTGCCTGACCTTTGCCCCGCGCACAGCAAATCAACTGTGCGGAAGAGTAGAGGCGCCAGAATGGCGTGACAATGGAAAAGGTTAACGTTTCCGAAGGTGGGCTGTCATGCTCGGTTCGTCTTGGGTCGCTAAGCGAGGGCAATTCACCCCGCTGGAGACCGGCCTTGTCCATCGACACCGAAAAGCTCGCCCATCACTTTGGTCTGTCCAGCAATGGGGATGCGCCGCTCCATCTCGGCATGCGCTATGACGAGACAGGCACCTTCCTCTCCGATCCGGGCAATACGGTGATCTGCCACCTCAAAGCCGAGACGGCGACCGAAGACGCGCTTTTCGATGCGCGGCAGCGCTATCTCGGCATGTCCGATGCGCATGGCCTCGCTTTTACGGCGCCAGAGAGCCTTCACATGACGCTGTTTCAGGGTGTGTTGGGGCGTCGGCGCATTTCCGGCTATTGGCCGGAAAACCTTCCGCTCGACACGCCCTTGGCCGATGCCACCGAACTGATGGTGCAGCGCCTCGAAGGCTTTTCGGCAGGACCCGATTTTGCCGTCGAACTGGTGCAGGCCGTGCCGACCGGGCTCATCGTCGAGGGCGTCTCAGACGCCGACCGCAAGGCCATGGCCGACTGGCGGAACCGGTTTGCCGATCTCTTCGGCTATCGTCATCCCGATCACGAGCGCTACCAGTTCCACATCACTTTCGCCTATCCGATAAGATGGATCGCGGATGAGCGGCTCTCAGCCTGGGCGATGATGCTCGACGAAGTCACCGAAGACATCAGGGCACGCGCTCCGGTGCTCGAATTGCGAGCCCCGGCCTTTTGTGCCTTCGAGGATATGAACTTTTTTGACGAGCTGCTGGTGCTCGACCAGAAAGCTACTGAACCGAGCGAAGCTGCTTGAAGAGAGCCCCATGCAGGGCTTCGTTGCCGGCAACGATCTGGCCGTTCCAGACCGAACCGGGCTGGCCGGCATAGTCGGTGACGAGGCCACCGGCTTCCTTGACCATCAGCAGGCCCGGCGCCACGTCCCAAGGTTTCAAACCGGCTTCCCAGAGCGCGTCGAAGCGGCCTGAGGCGAGCCATGCCATGTCGACCGCGATCGAGCCCGAGCGGCGGATGCCGGCAACGGCGGGGTTGATATGGGCGAGCTGGCGGAGCTGCAGGCCGTCATTGGAGGTGCCCTGGGTCTTGATGCCCGTGGCAATGACAGCGTCCGACAGGTGCCGGCGTTCGGCAACGCGCAAGCGCTTGCGATCGGCCAGCCAGGCGCCGCCGCCCTTTTCGGTGGTGTAGAGTTCGTCCATCACCGGATTGTAGATGACCGAAGCGACGATTTCGTCGCCGCGCTGCAGCGCGATGGCCACGGCAAAAAGCGGGATGGAGTGGAGGAAATTGGTGGTGCCGTCGAGCGGGTCGACGATCCAGGTGTGCTGGCCGTCGGTGCCGGCAACTTCGCCGCCTTCTTCCATCAGGAAAGCATAGGTCGGGCGCGCCTTGCGCAGGTCGTCAAAGACGATCTGTTCGGCGCGCAGGTCGGCCTTGGATACGAAATCGGCCGGGCCCTTGCGGGAAACCTGCAGGTTTTCCACTTCGTTGAAATCGCGCGACAGCGACTTGCCGGCCTTGATGGCGGCATTGACCATGACGGTGAGAAGGGCGGAACGCGCCATTGTTTGCTCGCTTGGCTTAAGCGGTTCATGCAGCGCCGCCGGGATTTTCATCCCGACGCGGCGCTCGTGGGGCCGATGCCCCGCCGCTTCAATTGAAGGTTTGGCCGGCTTATTGCCTCAGAACGTGGCTCGGTTCAAGGGTTTTGCGCCGGTTCGGTGGTGGCTGGCTCGGTCGGTTCGGTCTCTGCAGGCGCGGCGGCGGGCGTCGGCTGGGGCGGCTTGGCATTGGTTATGCCATTGGGCAGGACTACGCGGCTTGGCGCATTTTCCATGTCGGTGGGCGCCGGCAGGGGCGGGCCGAACACGTTTGGCGTTGTCGGAATTCTGGCAATGGTTTCGATGCTTGGCGGCGTCGAAGGCCAGAAGCGAGCGCGTTCTTCCGCCCGCGCCAGCGCGTCGGGCGGAATGGAGACCAGCAAGCGGTCAAGCGAAGGGTCCGACAGGCCCTGGCGCCGGGCCAGAGCCCGCCACATGGCCGCGGTTTCAAGGTCGAGCGCCGTGCCTTCGCCAACCGCCACAAGCTTGGCGAGACGGTTTTGCGCGACAGGATTGCCGCCTTCAGCCGCCTGTTCATACCAGCCCGCCGCCGCTTCGATGTCCCGCTCGATACCCTGGCCGAGATAGAGCAGGGTGGCGTAGTCGATCTGGGCGGCGATCAGGTCGTGCTCGGCGGCAAGGCCGATATAGCGGGCGCCTGCGGCAGCATCAGGGGCAACCCCGGCGCCTTCGATCAGCATCGAGCCATAGTCATATTGGGCTTCGGGCAGGTCGGCGTCTGCAGCTTCCTTCATCAGCGCCGCGGCCGCCGTCAGGCTCGGATCGGCATAGATGCCTTCGACATGGAGCAGCGCCAGATTGTATTTGGCCGGCGCATAGCCTTTGTCGGCGGCCTGACGGAAAAGCGCGGCCGCCTTGTCGCGATCCTGCGTCACCCCGGAGCCGTCCTGATAGAGCATGCCCAGCTCGAAAATCGCCAGTTTGTCGCCATTGTTGGCAGCGAGCTGATACCAGCCAGCGGCGCGCTCGACATTCTGCGCGACGCCAAGTCCCTTCGAGTAGATTTCGGCAATCAGTGTCTGGGCGGCGGCGTCGCCCTGTTCGGCGCGCGGCAAGGCGAGTTCGAGCGCGGTCAGGAAATAGCCGCGCTGAAAGGCGCCGAAGGCGAAGTCCGCCGGGTCCGGCGCGCCAAAAATCGAGTTCGAGATGCTGGCGGCTTCGGTTGCCTGCGCCTGCGAGCGGGTCTGGGCCTGAGCCTGGGCCGCAACGGGCAGGGCGGCGAGGGTCAGCGCCAGCAACGGCGCGAGCCAGTTCATGCTTGTGCTTTCAGTGCGGCAGCAAAGGCTGCGAGGGACGTCGCCGGGTCGTCCTTGGCCCAGACGCAGTCGGAGAGCGCGAGGAATTCGGCGCCGGTTTCGTCTTCTGCATCGGGTGCTGCCGCCGGATTGGAATGGACCGCGGGCACTTCGAAGGTTTCGGCCCACCATTGCGCCAGTTCGGCCGCCTGCGGATCGACGGGGCCACCGAGCGGGCCAAACATCACATAGTCGATATCGAGCTCGCCAAAGCTCATCGCATCGTGGCGCGTGCGCACATTGCCTGCCCCCACAATGCCCTCTGGTTTCATGGCTTCGGCAGCAGCGCGAATGGCCTTGGCGCCGCCGGTCGTCACGTGAACGCCATCGGCGCCGATCGACTGGGCCAGCGCCACATCATCTTCGACCAGCACTGCAGCGCCGGCCGCCTGGCCGATCTGCACCAGCCGCTCGGCCAGTTCGGCATAGGCCGCATTATCGAGCGAACCACGGCGCACTAGGAGGGCTGCGACCTCGGGGCCGGTCAGCACGCCCATCAACTGGCGGGGAAACTGCGCAAGGTCCGGATCGGCGGGCGTGATGAGGTAAAGCTGAGGAGCCATGGATTTCCCGGAGAAGACGCTGCGTGTCCGTAAAATGCCATTTTGGCAAGAAAGGGACCGGCCTCCAATAGGGTATGGTGGGGAGGGTGGCAATGTGGAGGCTGTTTTCGTCGGCCGCCGCACCCCGAACCAAAAGAAAAGGCGCGCTCCGGGAGAAGAGCGCGCCAGTCGTGACGTTGGGACGTCAGAGAGGAAATTCAGGCAAGCCTGATCGAGACGATCAAGCGGCCCGGTCGAGTTCGTTGGTCCATTCGCCGAGAGCGGCGAGCGAGTTCATATGGGCCCGGTGGGCGAACGCGGCCTGGGCCGCGGGGAAGTTCTCGCGACGACCGGCCCAGGTGCGCAGGGCCACATTCTGCAGCGCGCGACCATAGGAGAAGGTCATCGGCCAGGGCTTGAACGGGATGCGGTTCATGGCCGAGAGATGGGCCGTCGCTTCTTCGTCGGTCTGGCCGCCGGAGAGGAAGGCAATGCCCGGCACGGCGGCAGGGACGTGCTCCTTGAGCACTTCCACGGTGCGCCTCGCGATCTCCTCGACCGAGGGACGGTCGCGCGAGTTGACGCCCGGCAGCACCATGTTGGGCTTGAGCAGCATGCCCGAAAGGTCGACGCCGGCAAGGCGGAGTTCCTTGAAGACGTTTTCGAGCACTTCGCCGGTCACCTGGGCGCTGCGTTCGAGCGAGTGATTGCCCGGATCGCCATCGCCGACAACTTCTGGCTCGACGATCGGCACGATGCCGGCCTCCTGGCAGAGGATGGCATAGCGGGCCAGCGCATGGGCATTGGCGCGGATATTGTTGCGGGTGGGTGCCACGTCATTGATGGTGATGACGGCGCGCCACTTGGCAAAACCGGCGC
Source organism: Devosia sp. (assembly GCF_040509215.1). Lineage (GTDB taxonomy): Bacteria > Pseudomonadota > Alphaproteobacteria > Rhizobiales > Devosiaceae > Devosia. The sequence continues at coordinate 5,528 of NZ_JBEVLL010000368.1, read as the reverse complement.
CGAGCGTTGCATAGCGTTCGAGGCGCTGGCGCAGGCCATCGAGGCCCTCGGTGATCTTTTCGCCGCTATCGCCGGGCATGGGGAATGCACCGCGATCGACCTTGATGCCGGGAATGGTGTCGACATCGGCGAGAATGGCGCGGAAGGGGGTGCCGTCGGCGGCAGACTGTTCCAGCGTCTCTTCGGTCAGGATGACGCCCGAGATATAGTTGCGCATCGCATCGGTCGAGCGGAACAGCATCTCGCGATAATCGCGCCGCAGGTCGAGCGAATTGGGCAGGTTGATCTTGGCGAAGCGCTTGGCAATCGTGCCTTCGGATTCGTCGGCGGCGAGAATGCCCTGGCCTTGTGTCATCAGCTTCTGAGCGATGGCATTGAGCGACTTGGTCATTTTATGTCTGGCGCCTTGCAGTGGGAACGGGATGCCCAAAGCTTAGACTTTCGGATCGTGCCGTCGATTAGACCTTGGGTTATCAGACGAAAGGATGATCTTGTATGGAAGATAGTTTTGGAACTTGGCAGCAAGTGTCTTTCATCGTAAAACGACGATCAAGCTGAGTCCTTCGGCATAACTTATTCCCACAGCAATGGATAAAACGATGAGCACGCAACCACACGTGACCTTCCATGACGGCCGTTCCATCCCCCAGGTTGGGCTCGGTGTCTGGCAGACTCCGAATGACGTCGCCGTCACCGCCGTCGATGCCGCGCTGAAGGCCGGTTATCGCCATATCGATACCGCTGCCGTCTACCAGAACGAAGAGGGCGTGGGGCAGGGCATTGCCGGCTCGGGCGTCGCCCGTGGCGACATCTTCCTCACCACCAAGGTCTGGAACGACGACCAGGGTTTTGACGAAACCCTGCGCGCCATGGATGCGAGCCTCAAGCGTCTCGGCACCGACTATGTCGACCTCTACCTCATCCACTGGCCCTCGGCCTATCGCGGCAAGTATGTGGAAACCTGGAAGGCGCTGATCCGTCTTCAGGAAGAGGGCAAGGCCCGTTCCATTGGCGTGTCGAACTTTGAAGGCACCTATATCGACGACCTCGCCGATGCGACCGGCGTGCTGCCCGTCATCAATCAGGTCCAGCTCCATCCGCGCTTCCAGCAGCGCAAGCTCCGCGCCGCCTATGAGCCGAAAAAGATCATCACCGAAAGCTGGAGCCCGCTCGGCCAGGGCAAGATGCTCGACAATCCAGTGATCGCCGGCATTGCCCAGCGCCATGGCAAGAGCCCGGCCCAGGTCATCATCCGCTGGCACATCGAGGAAGGTCTCGTCGTCATCCCGAAATCGGTGACTCCGAGCCGCATCGTCGAGAATTTCAATGTTTTTGATTTCTCGCTGAGCGACGAGGACAAGGCCGCCATCAATGGGCTTGATGCAGCAGATGGACGGATTGGGTCGGACCCGGTGACGGCTCAGTTCTGAGTTTTTCGCCCCTAGCGCCGCGTCATTCCCGCGAAAGCGGGAATGCTGTCTCCTCAAACAGAGATCCCCGCTTTCGCGGGGATGACGTGGTGGCTGGCTATGAATGCCGCGGCGCTATCCCTGCAGCGGCGCCGTTTCGTCGAGCACGCCGGCGATCGACTCGATCACCCTGCTGGCCTCGTCGAGTTTCCCCGCAAAAGCCTTTTCCGTGGCTTCCAGCTCGTCTGCGATTTCATGCCCGGCCTGGGTCAGGGTCTCGACCTCGGCCTCAAGCGCTGCAATTTTCCGTTCGGCTTCCGCCAGTTCGTCGACAACGGCAATCCCGGCCATCACTGTCAGCCGGTTATCGCCAATTTCGCCGACGGCGCCCTTGAGGCTTTCGACGCTGGCATTGAATCGCTCCGCCAGCTTGATCAAGTGACCCTGCTGGCCCTCCTCGCAGGCCATGCGATATTTGCGTCCGTTGATTTCGACATTGACCTCGGGCATGGGCTACTCCGTTTTCGCCAGCACAGAACGCACGGTTTCCATGGCCTCAACAAGGCGGCGGGAAACATCGTGGGCGCTGTCGTCGAGCCGCTTGGCCCGCGCCGAGGTTTTGTCGAGTTCGGTTGCAAGGCGCGCGCGTTCCTGCACGAGGCGCTGGGTGTCGACCTCGATGCGCTTCAGCCGCTGCATGCGGCCGGTCATGTCCTGAAGGCTTTGGTCGAGCCGCGCCATGGCGCCATCGAAGCGCTTTGCTGCTGCGGCGAGGCCGTCTTCATGCTGTCCGTCACTCATTGGCCGCAACTACCCCTAACGCAACGTCGATTCAAGCCGATCGACCCTGCCCCAACCCCAGCCCCATTGCAATCACAGACCGGCAAATCACAAGCAAAACTGGACGCCTCGGGCCTTTGGCGACATTGACAGGCAAGACGAACCTGTTATGCCTCAACCCGCCTTTGGGAGGAGCGCCGTCAGGCCTCTTATCCCCTTACTCCCTGCCTTCTTCAGCATTAGAGAGCGGCCCGCCAGATGACGAACACAGCCCAGCAGAACGAATTGGCCAATGCGATCCGGTCGCTGTCCATGGACGCGGTCGAAAAAGCCAATTCCGGTCACCCCGGCCTGCCCATGGGCTGCGCCGATATCGCTACCGTCCTCTTCACCAAGGTGATGAAGTTCGATCCCGCCGACAGCCACTGGGCCGATCGCGACCGCTTCATCCTCTCGGCCGGCCACGGCTCGATGCTGCTTTACTCCTCGCTCTATCTCCTCGGCTACAAGGACATGGGCATCGAGGACATCAAGAGTTTCCGCCAGCTTGGGTCCAAGACCGCCGGCCACCCCGAATTCGGCCATGCCGAAGGCATTGAAACCACCACCGGCCCGCTCGGCCAGGGTCTTGCCAATTCGGTCGGCTTTGCCGTCGCCGAAGCCAAGCTCGCCGCCGAATTCGGCTCGGACATCGTCGATCACCACACCTGGGTGCTCGCCGGCGATGGTTGCCTCATGGAAGGCATTTCCCAGGAAGCGATCTCGCTTGCCGGCCACCTCAAGCTCAACAAGCTCGTCGTCATCTGGGACAACAATAACATCACCATCGACGGCAAGGTCTCCAATGCCGACTCGACCGACCAGATCGCCCGCTTCAAGGCCGTTGGCTGGAACACGATCGAAGTCGACGGCCACGACCAGGACGCCATCGAAAAGGCGCTGCTGACCGCCAAGGCGTCCACCGACAAGCCGACCCTGATCGCCGCCAAGACCACGATCGGTTTCGGCGCGCCCAAGAAGGCCGGCACGGAAAAGGTGCACGGCGCTCCGCTTGGCGCCGAAGAACTGGCCGGCGCCAAGGCTGCGCTCGGCATCGACTACCCCGCCTTCGAAATCCCGGCACACATTCTTGAATCCTGGCGCGCTGCCGCGACCCGCTCGCAGAACCTGCGCGGCGAATGGGAAGCCCGCCTTGCGGCCAATGCCAACAAGGCGAAATTCACCCGCCGCATGTCCGGCACGCTGCCGGCCGACTTTGCTGCCGTCATGGCCGCCTACAAGGAAAAGCTCGTCGCCGACAAGCCCAAGGTCGCGACCCGCAAGTCGAGCCAGATGGCCCTCGAAGTCATCAACAAGAACGTGCCGGAAACTCTGGCCGGTTCTGCCGACTTGACCCACTCGAACCTCACCAACACGCCCGAGACGCTGCCCTTCCAGGCCGACAACCGTCTTGGCCGCTACATGATGTACGGCATTCGCGAGCACGAAATGGGCGCCGCCATGAATGGCGTGGCGCTCCATGGCGGTCTCATCCCCTATGGCGGCACCTTCATGGTCTTCACCGACTATGCCCGCCCCGCCATCCGCCTCTCGGCCCTGATGGAACAGCGCGTCATCTATGTCATGACCCACGATTCCATCGGCCTTGGCGAAGACGGCCCGACCCACCAGCCGGTGGAACACCTCTCGGCCCTCCGCGCCATTCCGAACCTGCTGGTTTTCCGTCCGGCCGACGCGGTTGAAACCGCCGAGTGCTGGGAACTGGCGATGACCTCGACCAAGGCTCCGTCCATTCTTGCGCTGTCGCGCCAGAACCTGCCGGCCGTCCGCACCGAAAACTCGGCCGAGAACAAGTCGGCCAAGGGCGCCTATTCGCTGATCGGCCCGGCCGATGCCGACGCCATCATCTTCGCCACCGGCTCGGAAGTCGCCATTGCCGTCGAAGCCCAGAAGACCCTCACCGAACAGGGCATCAAGGCCCGCGTCGTCTCGGTGCCGTCCATGGAGCTCTTTGCCAAGCAGTCCGACGCCTATAAGGCCGAAGTTCTCGGCACGGCGAAGGCGCGCGTTGCCGTCGAAGCCGGTATCGAAATGAGCTGGAACAAGCTGCTGGGCGACAAGGGGCGTTTTGTCGGCATGCACTCGTTCGGCGCCTCGGGACCAATTGACGCGCTCTATGCCCACTTTGGCATTACGTCCAATGCCGTTGTTGAAGCCGTCACCGCACAGTTGTAAGAGAGCCGCGCCTCCCTTTCTCCTTTCTCCCCTCTAGGAGCGTTAAAACATGGCAGTTCGCGTCGCCATCAATGGTTTTGGCCGTATCGGCCGCAATGTCCTGCGTGCCATCATCGAATCCGGCCGCACCGATATCGAAGTTGTTGCCATCAACGACCTCGGTCCGGTCGAGACCAATGCGCATCTCCTGCGCTTCGATAGCGTCCATGGCCGCTTCCCGCACACCGTGACGGTTGCCGGCGATACCATCGATGTCGGCCGTGGCCCGATCAAGGTGACCGCCGTGCGCGATCCCGCCGAGCTGCCGCATGCCGCCATGGGCGTGGACATCGCGCTCGAATGCACCGGCATCTTTACCAGCAAGGAAAAGGCCTCGGCCCACCTCAAGGCCGGCGCCAAGAAGGTGATCATCTCGGCTCCCGGCGACGGCGCTGACAAGACCATCGTCTACGGCATCAACCACGCCTCCCTCACCAAGGAAGACGTCGTTATCTCGAACGCCTCGTGCACGACGAACTGCCTCGCGCCGCTCGCCTATGTGCTGCACAAGGAATTCGGCATCGAGAAGGGGATGATGACCACCATCCACTCCTATACCGGTGACCAGCCGACCCTCGACACCATGCACAAGGATCTCTATCGCGGCCGCGCTGCGGCCCTGAGCCAGATCCCGACCTCGACCGGCGCAGCCAAGGCCATTGGCCTGGTGCTGCCCGAACTCAAGGGCAAGCTCGACGGCGTTTCGATCCGCGTGCCGACCCCGAACGTGTCCTGCGTCGACTTCAAGTTCATTTCCAAGCGCAATGTCACCGCGCAGGAAATCAACGATGCGGTCAAGCGCTATGCCGATGGCGAACTCAAGGGCGTGCTCGGCTATACCGACCAGCCCAACGTTTCCATCGACTTCAACCACGATCCCCATTCCTCGACCCTGGCTCTCGACCAGACCAAGGTGATGGACGGCAATTTCGTGTCGGTCCTCTCCTGGTACGACAACGAATGGGGCTTCTCGAACCGCATGGCCGACACGGCCGTGGCTCTGGGCAAGACGCTCTAAGCGGCTTTGCCGGACGGAATTGAAAAGGGGCGCCGCAGGGCGCCCCT
>NZ_JBEVLL010000367.1:0-17314 GCF_040509215.1 Devosia sp. | reverse complement strand
GAGCCCGGCAATGACGAAGGGTGGGTGAGAGCAGTTCTGAAAACAAAAAAGCGGCCCAGGGGCCGCTTTCCGTTTGGATGCGTCGCTAATCAGCGGGCGAAGGGGACGTCGGCGCGGAGGCTGTCGCCGGATTCGACGTAGACGACTTCGAAGGCGACGCTCATGGCGTCGTCGTTGAGGGCGATCTGGGCGGAAATGTTCATTTCCTTGCCTTCTTCGTCGGGGGTGCGGTCCCGAAGATTGAAGACAAGGCCGCCGCCGCGCTTCTGACCGACGGCGATGCCGCTGAAGGTGGCGTTCGATGTCATGGCCGCTTCATAGCGCTTGGCCGCATCGACATAGGCGATGGTGCCGGCGACGGACAGGTTCGTGCCGGCGAGGGTGCAACGGCCCGAATAATTGACCTTGTCGGAATTGCCCTGGGACAGCGACAGGCGGCAAACCACGGACTCGGTCGAGGCGCCGACCAGCGTGCCGCGGCCGCGCCACTCACCGATGTATGATTTCAGAAGGGCAACTTCGGCCGGGCCGGCAAAGGCGGGCGCCGCAGTGAAGCCGGCCGAAAGGAGGAGACCTGCCAGTGCAGTGGCACGGGTCAGGGGTCCGAGAAAGGTCATAGTGCAAAGCCTCCGAGTGTCACACCAAGCCCCCCGGCTGGTTATCGACGGTTGATAGCAAATTCAGTCAGATTCGGCGTTGTGTTTTCGTTATGCCATCCATGCTGGCGGGAAAACGGGGCTCACGCCGTCTTGGGATCAGGCGCTTCTCCCTCGGTTCCGCCCTCGCCGGTGATCGTGTCACCCATGGGATCATCGGGCGTCGCGTCGTGGTCCGAGGTGCGGACGCGAATGTTGCCGAGTTTGTGGAAGAACTTGCCGCCGGCCATCAACAGGGCTGGCAGGATGAAGAGATCGCCCAGGATCGCCAGCGCCAAAGTGATGACGAAGAGCGAGCCGAAGAGGGCCACCTGCGGCAACTCGGAGAACATGATGATGGCCGTGCCGGCGCAGAGGATGATGGTGGTGGCGACGATGGCCCCGCCAATGCGCAGCAGCGTGTGCTTGACCGCGTCTTCGTGGGTTCGGCCTTCCTCGCGCCTTCCGTGGAGATAGTGCGAGAGGAAATGCACCGTGTCATCAACGGCGATACCGAACGCAATGGTTAGGGCGATGACCGTCGTCAGTTGAAGGCCAGCGCCGGAATACCAGAGCCACGCCTCGGTGCCGAGGATGGGGAAGAGGTTCGGAATGGCCGAGGCGAGCGCGACGCGGAAAGACTGGAAGGCGAAGCCGATCAGGCCAAGATTGACGATGACGCTGAAGGTCAGGTCGAGCTGCAGGCCGCGCACGATGTCGTCCGTGGCGAAGGTGGTGAGCACGCGGAAGCCGCCGACTTCGGCATCGGAAATACCGGCCGCGGTCAGTTCGTTTTCGACACGATGAACGAGCTCCTTGAGCACATCGCTGTCAATGACGGTGGGCATGAAGCCGGTGACGAGGGCTTGTGAGCCATCATCGGTAACGAAGCGGCGGCGCATGAAGGGACCAACGGCATCGAGCACTTCGCCGCGGGTGAAGCCGGTATCGGTGTAATTGGTCATGCTCGCGGCGGAGATGACCTTGTTTTCACCCAGCTCCTTTTCGAGCAGCTCGTGTACCAGCTTGATGCGCTGGAAATCGACCTCGCCGACATCGGGATTGTTCTCGATGAGGGGGACGCGGATGTAGAGCGGGGCGACGCCGCCGACGCCCTCATCGATGTTTTCGGCCGCCGTCAGGGCGGTCGATTCCGTCGCGACGAAATCCTCGAAGGAGAACCGCGGCTGGATGAGGAAATAGGGGATCAGCAGCAGCAGCGTGGTGACGATGCCGGCGATGGCGATGGGGCGGCCGAAGCGGCTGGCGAGGAACCAGCTCAGGGGCAGGGGGGCCGTGAGGATCACGCTCGACTTGGGCGGCGCCTTGAAGCCGAGGCGCACCGCGAGTTTCAACAGCAGCGGCTGGAAGGTCATGGTGCAGGCGAAAAGCAGGAACGAGCCCATGGCGCCGGCCATGGAGAATTCGCGTACGCCCTGGCCCGGGGTGAGCGAAAGCGAGGCGAAGCTGACCATGGAGATGAGCATGGTGAGCGCGGTCGCGGGACCGACGAGTTTAATGGTCGCGTCGACCGCCTTGTTGGGCTCCATGCCATCGCGCCAATAGGCCAGCCAGTTGAAGGTGAAGAACATCGACTCGGCAAAGGAGATCACCAGAACCAGCGTCGTGACGATGATGGTCAGGAAGGAGAATGAGCCGAAGAAGAGGAGGATAATGCCCATCGACCACATGACCGCAAGGAACGGCGTGGCGGCGACGATGAGGGCGCCGGCAATGGATCGCAGAGCGAGGAGGGCAATCAGGGAGCCCAGGGCAAAGCCGTAGACGGTGAATTTGACCTGATCGTCGACGGCAGCATTGAGCATTTCCGTCGTCCAGACCGGTGGGCCGGTGATCTCGATGGAGATGTCATCGCTTTCGAAGGGCGCGATGGTCTGGCGCAGGTTTTCGATCATGGCCTTGGCGCCGCGCTCTTTCACCACGTCCTGATTGGGGAACATGATGAGCACCACGCCATTGAGATCGGGCGTGATGAGATTGCGCATCATGGGATCGTTTTGCTGCAGATCCATGAGGGCGAAGGCGACTTCGTCGGCCGTTTGTAGGCCCTCGGGCACGGCGGGCTCGGAGCCGCCATAGGGTGAGGGCTTTCGCAGCGTAAAGGGCGACATGGTGCCGACGGCGAACTCGTTGAGTTCAAGCTCGAAGGCGAGGCTGCGCACCTGTTCGATGATTTCAGGTTCGGCAAGGCGCTCGGAATTGACGAGGACGTAGAGGTCGTTCTCGAAGGTGCCGAAGGTTTCCGAGAGGTGCTCGTAGGCGTCGTAGTAGTGGCCGGAATGGGCGTAGACGCGGAGGAGGTCGCCGTCGACATTGGCCTTGGGGATCTGCGTGAAGCAGAGGACCGAAACAGCAGGACGCCGAGGGCCATCAGGCGCGGATAGCGGACCGTGGTCAGGCCAAGATGTTCGAGCCCGAAGCCGATGGAGCGGTCGTACGTGAGGCGGGCCAGGACACGCTTGAACCAGGAAGGAGAAGACACGAGAACCCCGACTCCGCAAATGAGGCGACAATCAGGTGGAATCTCTATGTGTTTCGCTCAGGTGCGTCCAGCGGTCGCAGGGGCTTGAAGAGTGTTGAGCGCCGGCAGGTTATGCTCTGATGCCGTTCGGCAAAAAGTGTTGCGCGCGAAGCACTGTCATTCCCGGCATGGGACGGGAATGACAGTGTGCGACGGCTACGCTCAGGCGGTGAGGGCAGCCTTGTTGGCGGTCAGGAAGTCGGCAAACGTCGTCGGCTTACGACCGGAATAGCGCTCGACAACATCGGTGACGGCGCCGTGGAAGCCGGTCACGGCGTCACGCTGGAAGGCGACGAGAGCCGCGGCGAAGAAGTCGGGGAGGCCAGCGGCTTCGAGACCCTTCTGCAGATCTGCCGGGGTCAGGGCCACGACGTTGATCGGCTTGCCGGTGAGCTGGGCGAAGAGCGCAGCGCGTTCGACATTGGTTACGGGAGCGGGGCCGGTTACGTCTTCAACGGTCTTGCCTTCGGCCGAGAGCAGGGCGCCAGCGGCGGTGCGGGCGGTGTCGGCGCGGGTGACGTAGGAGGTGCCGCGATCGCCGATGAGGCCGAAGAGCTGACCCGAGGAGATGACATGGCCGGCGTCCATCAGCACGTTTTCGGCATACAGGTGATTGCGCAGGATGGTGAAATCGAGCCCGCTGGAGGCGATGGCGACTTCGGTCCAGAAGTGTTCAGGATTGAGGCCGGCATCGGCATCGGGGCGGGCGGCAGGGGCTGAGGTGTAGACGATGTGCTTCACGCCGGCGGCCTTGGCTGCATCGATGATGGCTTGCTGCTGGGCGGCGCGGCGACCGACGGCATCCGTGCTGACGATGAGGAGGCGTTCGACGCCGGCGAGGGCGGTCGGCAGGGTCGAGGCATCGTCGAAATCGAGCTTGCAGATTTCGGCGCCCTTGGCGGCCAGGTCCTGAAGCTTGGAAGGATCGCGGGTGCCCGCGATGACCTTGGTGGCGCCGCGCGCCAGCAGCTCTTCGACCGCAAGGCGGCCCAGCTTGCCCGAAGCACCCGATACCAGCAGGGTCGAATTGGTGAATTTGCTCATTTGTACTCTCCATTCCATGACGACACAGTTCGAACCAACTTGCCCGCCCGTTCGGCAGAGAGTAAGTATCGAAAGGAGAGTGCTATCTAGAGGCTGCCATCGCGGCTGAAAAGGAGGCACTTTTTCGGGTGAAGGTTACCTGGAGGTAAGTGCATGCTGGACGGGCAGGATATGGCCGCCATTTACGTCGAACGCTGGAACGCGGCAGCGACCGCGGGCCCCGCCGAGCCATGCCCGGTGCGGAACGTGCTCGACAAGATCGGCGACAAGTGGAGCATGCTGCTGGTGATGACGCTGGCGGGCGGCCCCAAGCGGTTCAACGAGCTGCATCGGGAAGTGCCGGACATTTCCCAGAAGATGCTGACGCAGACGCTGCGCGATCTGCAGCGGGATGGCTATGTTGGACGGCAGGTGTTCGACACCAAGCCGCCATCTGTCGAATATCGGCTGACACCGCTTGGGCACTCGCTGATTGTGCCGTTTGGGCAATTGATCGAGTGGGCCAATCGCAGCTTCGACAAGATCGATGCGGCGCGGGCCGACTACGACGCGCGGTAGGCCGGAATTTTCGATGGTTGATCGCGGGCCTTGAATTTGCCGCGCTGGGATTCTCAGCCAATGCGTCGCTCCCGTGTGGGACATATGATGCTGGCGGGGGAAGCCGAAGATGGATGCCATCGACATCATATTGCCCATCGCTACGGCGATTGCGCTTAGTCCGCTGCCGATCATCGCGGTCGTGCTGATTGCCGGCTCGGCCGGTGCGCGGGTCGCGGGGCCGATGTATCTGGCCGGTTGGGTCGCGGGACTTGTCGGCTTGGCTCTTGGTGCGGCGGCCGTTACGCATCTGGTGGGCGATATCGGGCCGACGGGAGAGGTCGTGCTGGATTGGCTGCGGGTGATCCTGGGCGGGCTGCTGCTCTGGGCCGCAGCCAGGAAGTGGACAACGCGGCCCCGGGGGGCAGAGGAGCCTGCCACGCCGAAATGGCTGGATGCGCTCAGGACGGTCGGGCCGGGTGCGGCACTGCTCTGGGGAGCGACGCTGGCCGTGGTCAATCCCAAGCATGCTGGCCTTGTGCTGGCCGCCATGGCCTCGTTGGTCTATGTGCCGCTGACGTCTGGCGAGATGATCGTGAGCACGCTGCTGCTTGTGGCGCTTAGCTCGGTCCCGGTGGCGGCCGTCGTGCTGTGGAGGGCCGTCGCCGGGGAGGCCGCGACGCCATTGCTGGCGTCGATCGAGCAGTTTCTGCTTCGCAATAACGATGTGATCGTCATGACCGTGCTCGGCCTCATTGGCATGGTCGTGCTCGGAAAAGGCCTATCCGGCGTGCTTGGTTGACTGGCCTCAGAACTGAAGCCGGTCGATGGTCATGGTCCAGCCGGCGAGCATGCCAGTGGACATCCATTCGGTCGTTTGCGGCTCGGTGAGTTGGTCGGGCAGTTCGACGCGGAAGATCATCTGCGTGCCGTCGGATATTTCGCGGAAGAGGATGGTTACCTGTGGGCCGAGCGCCAGATTGTCAGGATCGATCTTGGGCCAGCCATCGACGGCGCCCCAGGTGAAGACCAGTTTTTTGGCGGGTTCGATTTCGCGGAAAATGCCGCCGGTCATGTAGCGGGTCTGGGTGTCGACGATCATCTCCAGACGCCAGGCGCCGCCGACGCGGAGATCGACCGTGATGGGGAGATCGCTGGTGAAGCCCGGATTCATGAACCAGCCGAGATTTTCAGGCGCGGTCCAGGCCGAGAAGACCATATCGGGCGGCGCTTCGAAGGTGCGGGTGAGGGTGAAACCCCGGCCGAGGGAAAAGGTGGGAGCGGTCATGACTTGTCCTCCTCTTTGGCCTTGGCGGCCATCATAGTTTTGAGCTGGGCATCGAGCGCATCGAAGCGCTGGGAGAAGAATTCGCGATAGGTGGCGAGCCAGATATCGGCTTCTTCGAGCGGGCCGGCATTGAGCCGACACGGGCGGAACTGTGCGGATTTTTCGCGGGTGATGAGACCGGCGGTTTCGAGCACTTTGAGGTGCCGTGACACCGTGGGCAGAGCCAGCGCGAAGGGCTCTGCCAGTTCGGTGACCGTTGCGGGGCCGTCGGCCAAGCGGGCGAGCATGGCCCGGCGGGTCGGATCGGCGAGAGCGGCGAATGTGGACGTCAGGTGATCTTGCATTTGCGTACTTAGCTAATCATGCAAATACGATGAACCTGATGACGCTGGGAGTCAAGTGGCGCCGGTTAAAGAGGGCTGCTAGGCTTTGGTGGCAGAGGGGTGTCATGCGTCGATTTCTGATTATTCTCAGTGTGCTGCTGGTTGTGGTGGTGGGTCTGATTGGCGCTGCATGGCTTTGGGCACGGCCGGACCAGCCAGCGGAATTCTATCGTTCGGTCGTTGCCGAGGGCGCGCCGGGGACTTTGCTGGCGGTCGAGCCCTATACTTTCGATGTGCCGGCGGGCGCGCGGGCGTGGCGCATTCTTTATGTGACGACGCGGATCGACGAGACCAAGGCTGTTGCCAGCGCCGTGGTGATGGTGCCGGAGGCGGGGAGGGGGCCACTGCTGCCAGTTGCATGGGCGCATGGGACGAATGGAACGGCGCCGGGCTGCGCGCCTTCGGTGGTGGGGCCATTCAAGAACGTGCCGGCGGTTGCCGAACTTCTGGCAGAGGGTTGGGCCTATGTGGGGACGGACTATGTCGGGCTCGGCACGGAGGGTGGGCATGCCTATCTCGTGGGCGAGGACGCGGCACGGGCGGTGCTCGATTCCATAAGGGCGGCGGCGCAGATGTCAGAGGTGGATATCCTGCCGCGAACGGTGATCTGGGGCCATTCGCAGGGTGGCAATTCGGCGCTTTGGACGGGAATGCTGGCCGGGACGTATGCGCCGGACATCGAGGTGCTGGGCGTTTCGGCACAGGCGCCGGCGGGCGACCTGCCGAACCTGGTCGAGGGCGCGCAGCGCGGCATGTTTGGCAAGATCGTCTCGAGCTACCTGCTCCATGCCTATGCTGAGGCGTATGACGACGTGCGCGTGGAGCACTATGTGGACGGGTATCGGGCGGGAATTTTGCAGGACATTGCCGCGCGCTGTGCGGTCGATGCGAAAGCCCTGTTCTCGATTGCGGAGCTGGCGCTGTTGCCGGGCCAGCTTTTCGAGGTGGACCCGGTAGGCACGCCGTTGGGCGATAGGCTGGTCGAGAATGTGCCGGTGGGGCCGTTCTCCATGCCGGTCTTCATCAGTCAGGGTGTTGACGATGATATCGTGCTGGAAGCGGTGCAGGCTGGCTTTGTGGGCAGTCTCTGCGCGGCGGGTACCGACCTGGTCTATCGGCGCTATGAGGGGCGGAACCACGTCTCGCTGGTGGCGCCGGATTCAGCGCTGACGGGGGATATTATTGCCTGGACACGGGCGCGTTTTGCCGGGGAGGCGAGCGAACCGGATTGCGCGGGGTGACAAGCCCGGGCTCTCCACAGCCTATTGGGGTGGAAATTGGCTTTTCAGGCCGAAATAGACTACATGTTGGGGCAAGAAAAACCAACGTAGAATCACCCCGTGACAGATACGCCAGAAGGTGCAGCCGGCTCCATGCCAGGCGGCGACATCGCTCCGATCTATATCACCGACGAGATGCGCAAGAGCTACCTCGATTACGCCATGAGCGTGATCGTCAGCCGCGCGCTGCCTGATGTTCGCGACGGCCTCAAACCCGTGCACCGCCGTATCCTGTTCTCGATGAGCGAGAACGGCTACGAATATAACAAGCCTTTCCGCAAGTCGGCGCGTGTCGTCGGCGACGTGATCGGTAAATATCACCCGCATGGCGACAGCGCCGTCTACATGGCCTTGGTGCGTATGGCTCAGACCTTCTCCATGGGCGAGATGCTGGTGCAGGGCCAAGGTAACTTTGGTTCGGTCGACGGCGATATGCCGGCCGCCATGCGTTACACCGAAGTCCGCATGCAGAAGATCACGGGCTTCATGCTCGACGATCTCGACAAGGACACGGTCGATTTCCGCGACAACTATGACGGTTCGGAACACGAGCCGACCGTCTTGCCGGCGCGCTTTCCGAACATGCTGGTCAATGGCGGCGGCGGTATCGCCGTGGGCATGGCCACCAATATTCCGACGCATAACCTAGCCGAAACGATTAATGCGGCGCTGGCTGTGCTCGATAACGGTTCGATAACGACGGAAGAACTGCTCGAGCACCTGCCGGGGCCGGATTTCCCGACCGGTGGCATTATTCTGGGTCGTGCCGGCATCCGACAGGCTTACGAAACGGGGCGTGGCTCGATCGTCGTGCGCGGTCGCTCGACCGTTGAAGAGGTCCGCAAGGAACGCGAAGCCATCGTCATCACCGAGATTCCGTATCAGGTGAACAAGGCGTCGATGGTGGAGCGCATCGCTGAACTCGTCCGCGAAAAGCGGATCGAGGGCATTGCCGATCTGCGCGACGAATCCAGCCGCGAAGGCATGCGCGTCGTCATCGAAGTGAAGCGCGATGCGCTGCCCGAAGTCGTGCTCAACCAGCTCTATCGCTTCACGGCGCTGCAATCGTCCTTCGGTTGCAACTTCGTGGCACTGAACGGCGGCAAGCCGGAGCTGATGAATCTCAAGCAGATTCTCGACTGCTTCATCGCCTTCCGTGAGGAAGTGGTTACGCGTCGCGCCCGGTTCCTTCTTAATAAGGCGCGCGACCGTGCCCATATTCTGGTGGGTCTCGCCGTTGCTGTCGCCAATATCGATGAAGTGATTGCGCTGATCCGCACCGCGCCCGATCCGGCGACGGCGCGCGAGCAGTTGATGACGCGCCGCTGGCCGGCCGCCGACGTGGCGCCGCTGATCGCGCTGATCGACGATCCGCGTCACCGCATCAACGAAGACGGCACGTTCAACCTCTCGGAAGAGCAGGCGCGCGCCATTCTCGAACTGCGTCTGGCTCGTCTTACTGCTCTCGGCCGCGATGAAATCGGCGAAGAGCTCAACGGACTCGGCGCCGAGATCGAGGACTATCTCGATATCCTGCGCTCGATCGATCGCGTTCGCGCCATCATCCGCGAAGAACTCGAAGCCGTGCGCGAGGAGTTCGGCTCGCCGCGTCGGACTGAGATCAGCGATTATGTTGCCGATTTCGACGACGAAGACCTGATCGCCCGCGAAGACATGGTCGTGACCGTCAGCCATGCCGGCTACATCAAGCGCGTGCCGCTTTCGACCTATCGTGCGCAGAACCGCGGCGGCAAGGGTCGTTCGGGCATGTCGACGCGCGAAGAAGATTTCGTGGCGCGGCTGTTCGTGGCCAATACGCATACGCCGGTGTTGTTCTTCACCAGCCGCGGCATTGCCTACAAGCTCAAGGTGTGGCGCCTGCCGCTCTCTGCCGCCAATGGCAAGGGCAAGGCTCTAATCAACATCCTGCCGCTAGAACAGGGCGAACGGATCACCTCGATCATGCCGCTGCCCGAGGATGAAACCTCGTGGGGCAATCTCGACATCATGTTCACCACGACGCGCGGCACGGTTCGCCGCAACTCGCTGGCCGACTTTGTCGAAGTGCGCCAGAACGGTAAGATCGCCATGAAGCTCGACGAGGGCGACGAAATCGTCGGCGTCGACACCTGCACGATCAACAACGACCTGCTGCTGACGACTGCGCTGGGTCAGGCGATCCGCTTCCGCGTGGACGATGTGCGCCTGTTCAAGGGCCGCGACTCCATGGGCGTGCGCGGCATTCAGTTGGCTGAAGGCGACAAGGTCATTTCCATGGCCGTGATCAACCACTCGGACGCCGATGCCGAACAGCGCGCTGCCTATCTCAAGATGAGCCGTGCGGTGCGCGGCGAAGCCGAGAGCGAAGAGCCGAGCACGGACGAGGCCGATGTGGTCGCCGGCGCGCTTGAGCCGGAACTCTATGCGCAGATGAGCGCCAGCGAGCAGTTCATTCTCGCCATTTCCGAAAATGGCTATGGCAAGCGGACCTCCAGCCACGAATACCGGATCACCGGTCGCGGCGGTAAGGGCATCGTCGCCATGGCGGTCAACAAGCGCAATGGCAACCTGGTGGCGAGCTTCCCGGTGGAAGACGAAGACCAGATCATGCTCATCAGCGATGGTGGCCAGACCATCCGCCTGCCGGTGGGCGGCGACAAGCCGATCCGCATCGTCAGCCGCGGCTCTCAGGGTGTGATCGTGTTCGACACGGCCGAGGGCGAGAAGGTGGTTTCGGTGGAACGCATCAGCGAGCCTGAAGGCGAAGAGGGCGATGATGTTGCTCCGCCGCCCGCGGAAGGCGGCGAGACCGAATAAGGATTTGGGGCGCTTCGGCGCCCCTTGTCTTTTCTGGCGCCCGGTGGCTTGCTCCTCGATGAGAGGAGACTCACCGTGTTCGATATTTCGACGCTCATTCCCTATCTTGGCGCCTGTTTCCTGCTGGCCATCGTGCCAGGGCCCACCGTGACGGTCATTGTCGCCAATTCGCTGGCGCGCGGAACCGGGGCGGGGCTCGCCATTGTTGCAGGCACGCAGGCCGGGTTCCTGGTGATGACTCTGGTCGTTGCGCTCGGGATGCAGGCGCTGGTGGCGTTCATGGGCGCGGCGTTCGATTGGATCAAACTGATCGGCGCGGCGTATCTCATCTGGCTCGGCTTCAAGATGCTGCGGAGCGATGGTGATCTGGGCTCGGTAGAAGCGGAACGTGGCAAATCCAATCTTCGCACGGCACTTGAGGGTTTTGTCGTAATTCTCTCCAATCCAAAGGCTCTTATTTTCCTCGGCGCCTTCCTGCCGCAGTTCGTCGACGTGTCGCAGCCGACCTTTCCGCAGGTGATGATGCTGGGCCTTTTCTTCATGCTGGTGGCTGGTTCAACAGACGCGATCTATGCCGTGGTCGCGGGCAGGGCGCGCGGACTCTTGAGCGCGGCGCGTGTCCGGATGGTGTCCCGGCTCTCCGGCGTGATCCTGATGGCGGGCGGGGTCTGGCTGGCGCTACAGAAGCGGGCTTGATGGAACAGGCCAGCCCCGACGCATTCAATCTGGAGATCCACGATCTTCGCGATGTGATTTCCCACAGGTCTGTCGTGGCGGAGCGGATCTGGCGAGCATGGTGGGAGCCTGACGGCCAGCCGCTCTCTGACGTCGATGAAGCGCTAGACATGGTGCTGTCCGAGGAGGATTTTTCGTTCACGCTTGTCGCTTTTTCAAATGGCCGATTTGTCGGCACGGCGACAAGCATTCAGACCGATATCGACGCCCGCCCTGATCTTGGCCCTTGCCTTGCCGCTTTGTGGGTGGAGCCGGAGGCACGTGGTCGCGGAGTAGCCGGGGCACTGATCTCGGCGGTTCTGGAGCGCTTGTCATCCCATGGGTTTGCCGAGGCCTATCTGTCGGCCAAGCCACATATGCGCGGCTTTTACGAGAAGAACGGCTGGACGCTGATCGAGTCCGATATTGACCGAGATCATCAGGATGTATTCGTGCGCACTCTGAAGCAGGCCTCGGCATGAGCGTGGCCAGCTATGGCAGCTTGCTGCGTTTGCCGGTGCCGCGGCGGCTTGCCGCTGCCAGCATTCCGGCGGATTTTGCCGATTGGCTGGATTATGCGGCTGTGGTTGCGCTCGTGGTCTTCGCCTGGGGTGAGGGGCCTTTTGCGCTGGCCATGTTCGCGCTGGCGCTGAGTCTGCCGTACATTTTGGTCGGGCCGTTTATCGCAGTTGTGGTGGATCGGGTGCCGATCCGGACGGTACTGGTGGTCAGCAATTTTGGGCGTGGGTTGGCGACGCTGGGCTTTGCCTTTGCTGGCGATACGGCGGTGCTTCTCGCGCTGGTTTTCGTTCGCGGCTGTATCGACTCGGCGTTTACCCCGGCGCGGCAGGCGGCGATCCAGGCGAGTACGCCCGAAGACCTGCGCGGCGTCGCGAACGGGCTGCACCAGGCGATCAACCAGACGTCCAAGATTGCGGGGCCGGCTTTGGGTGGTCTGTTGTTGGCCTTTTGGTCGGCGCAGAGCATTTTCATGCTCAATGCCGGGCTCTCGCTTGTTGCGGCACTGATTGCCCTGAGCGTGACATTGCCGCCGCGGCCGACTTCTACGGAAGAAAAAGGAAAGTTCTTCACCGAGTCGCTGAAGGGGATCAGCGAATTCCGGCGCAGCCGTCGGCTGATGGTGGCGCTGATCTTTTCGGCCTGCGCTTATTTCGCGTTCTTCCTCTATGACGCATTGATTGCGCTTTTGGCAGAAGGGTTTGGCTTCGACGCGACGGCGTTTGGCCTCTCGATCTCGGCCTCGGGGCTGGGCGGCCTCGTTGGGGCGCTGGTGGCCGGGAGCATGGCGGGAAAGCGGCCGATGCTGACCATGTCGCTGGCGGCGGTGATTTCGGGGCTTACGACATGTGCCGTGGCGGTTGCGGCGGTGATGGGCTGGTCGGTGCAGTTGCCGGCCTTTTTGCTGGTGCTTTGCTTCATGGGCGGGGCGACCGCTTTCATGCTGGTGCCTTATCGCACCATTGTGCAGGCCGACGCGCCGCCGGACCGAATTGCGCGCGTGTTTGCGGCGGGCGAGGCGGTGATCACGCTGACCATGCTGTCCGCGCCGCTGATCGGCAGCTTTATTGCCAGCCAGTGGGGTACGCCGGTGGCTTTCCTCGCGGGGGGCGCTGTGCTGGTGCTGCTCGGGGCCGTTACGCTTGCCTCGCATCGCGGCCCGTGACAAAAAGCCATCAATATCAAGAGGGAGGGGCCGCCAATGAGCAAGCTCGTGGGCTTTTATCCTGGGTCGTTTGACCCACTGACCAATGGGCATCTCGATGTGATCGAGCGCGCCTGCAAGCTGGTGGACACGCTGGTTGTCGGGGTCGGCGTCAGTGCGACCAAGAAGAATCCGCTGTTTTCGCATGCCGATCGGCACGCCATTCTGCAGCAGGTGCTGGGGCCCGTGGGACTGCGGACCAATACCGAATTCAAGATCGTCGATTTCTCCGGCCTGATGGTCAACGCGGCGCGCGAGCACGGCGCGAAGCTGATCATTCGCGGGCTCCGCGACACGACCGACTACAATTACGAAATGCAGATGGTGGGGATGAACGCGCAGATGGCGCCGGACCTGCAGACGGTTTTCCTGCCATCAAGCCCGCCTGTGCGGCATATCTCGGCCACATTGGTGCGTCAGATCGCCGAGATGGGTGGTGATATCTCCGCCTTCGTTCCGCCAATCGTCCTCAAGGCCTTGAAAGCATCATGATGACCTTTTCCCGCCGCCTCTTCTCCGGCCTCGCCATTGCAGCTCTCGCCCTTTCCGCCGTGCCGGCAATGGCGCAGACCGGCAAGCCGCATCTGATCCTGACGCTCGAAGACGGCACGGTCGATATCGAGCTCCTGCCCGAACTCGCCCCCAAGCATGTCGAGCGCGTCATCGCGCTGACCGAAGCGGGCTCTTACGACGGCGTGGTGTTTCACCGCGTGATCGACGGTTTCATGGCCCAGACGGGCGACGTGCAGTTCGGCAAGTCGGATTCGCCGACTTATGACCTTTCCCGTGCCGGCATGGGTGGCTCGGATCAGCCGGATGTCGAAGCCGAGTTCAATTCCGAGAGCTTCCAGCGTGGTGTGCTCGGCGCAGCGCGTGCCCAGGATCCGAATTCGTTCAATTCGCAGTTCTTCATCACCACGGCCGATGCCAGCTTCCTTGATGGCCAGTACACTGTGTTCGGCAAGGTCGTGTCCGGCATGGAAGCCGTCGATGCGCTGGAAAAGGGCCCACAGAGCGCCAATGGCGCCGTGGCCAATCCAGACAAGATCGTGGATGCCACGATCGAATATAAGTAAGACGCTGCGGCTTTTGGGGGCCCGGAACTTCCCGGGCCGCCTTGCACTTAAAGCACATTGCCCCTAAATCCGGGCCACTTCATTTCTACGAAAGCGAAAATCATGGCCGATTACGCCGATCCCGAAAACACCCTCGTCATCGAAACCACCAAGGGCAATGTCGTCATCGAGATGCGTCCGGACCTGGCCCCCGGCCATGTCGACCACATCAAGAAGCTTGCCCGCGAAGGCGCTTATGATGGCGTGGTGTTTCACCGCGTGATCGACGGCTTCATGGCCCAGACCGGCGACGTGAAGTTCGGCAATTCCAACACGCCCGACTTCAACCCCTCGCGCACCGGCACCGGTGGTTCGCAGTACCCGAACATCAAGCAGGAATTCTCGGCTGAGCCGCACGTTCGCGGCACCGCCTCGATGGCCCGCTCGCAGGATCCGAACAGCGCGAACTCGCAGTTCTTCATCTGCTTTGGTGATGCGCGTTTCCTTGATCGTCAGTACACTGTCTGGGGCAAGGTCACCGAGGGCATGGAATTTGTCGATCAGATCAAGCGCGGCGAGCCCGTCATCAATCCCGACAAGATGGTTTCGGTCAAAGTGGCGGCTGACATCGTCTAAGTCTTTGCTGGCGGCTACGGCCGCCAGCCTTTTGCTCGCGGCGCCAGCGGCGGCGAGCAGCGCCATGATGTGCGAGGGCGAAGGCGGGGAGGCCATCGTCAACCTCGCCACTCTGTCCGTGGTGCAGGTGATCGGCGCCTATGCCGAAATCGGCGATGCCAGCTATTCGACCGGACCTGAGCGCGGTGACGGCACGCCGTTCGTCGTGGGCCAGGCTTTTGGCGAAGGCGACGCGATGATGATCGATTTCGTCGATCCCAATTTCGAAGACATTCTTGTTGGCCTCAGGCTCATCTGGAAGGGTGATGAAGAGGTTTGGACTGGCACCCTGACGGGTGGCGGCACATCAGTGGACGTTACCTGTATGTCTGGCTGAGGCATCGCGTTATCCCGTCCAGACGCATGGGTTTCGCGCGACGGAAAACGGGCTACCACTAAGCGTGAATGCTTTGTGGCTGATTCCGGCCAATCTTCCAGGACCAAGACTTTGAAAATGGATACTTTGCTCTGGGCGCTAATGGGCGTCTTCGCGGGCGCTTGCATTGCCGTGCAGGCGCCGATCAATGCCAGCCTCGGACGGGCGCTCGAAGTGCCGATCGCGGCGGCGGCGGTATCGTTCCTCGCGGGCGGCGTGGTGCTGTGGGCCCTCGCGTTTCTTTTCAGCCATGTGACGGCGACGCCGATCAATTTTGCGGCGCCGGCGCAATGGACGCTGGTGGCCGGAGGGCTGTTGGGGGCGTTCTATGTGTTTTCCAATATCACGCTGACGCCGATGATCGGGGCGGCAGCCGTGATGGCGCTTTCCGTGGCCGGGCAGTTGATGGCCGGGCTCATGCTCGACAAGGTCGGCTTCATGGGCATGGCGGTGCGCGAGATCACCATGGGACGCGTGGCCGGCGCGGCGTTGCTGATCGTGGGCGCGGTGATGATCCGGGTGCTTTAGGGCAACCTTGCTGACTTTGCCCCGTTTTCGTGGGGCGATTGGCATGCTAACGAGCCCTCCATGCGTGTTTCCGAATTCGACTTTGAGCTGCCCGAAAATCTGATCGCCCTGCATCCGGCAGAGCCACGCGATTCCGCGCGGCTGTTGCTGGTGCGTCCGGGCGAAGCGCTGGAAGACCGGCATATTCCGGACCTGCTGGAAATCTTGCAGCCGGGCGATGTGCTCGTGGTCAACGATACGCGGGTTTTGCCGGCGGAGCTGCGTGGAACACGAGTGCGCGGGGAGACGCGGGCCAATGTGTCGTTCAATCTCCACAAGCGGGTCGATGCTCATACCTGGCGGGCCTTTGCGCGACCTGCCAAGAAGCTGGCACTGCTCGACGAGCTGGAGCTAGGCAATGGGCAGGCGGACGCGCTGAAGGCACGGGTCGCCGGCAAGGGCGATACGGGCGAAGTGACGCTCGAGTTCGAACTGGGCGGGGCCCAGCTCGACGAAGCGATCAAATCGCATGGCGCCATGCCGCTGCCGCCTTATATCGGGGCCAAGCGCGCCGTCGAGGAGCGCGACAAGGTCGACTATCAGACGGTCTATGCGGCCGAAGATGGCGCCGTGGCGGCGCCGACGGCGGGGCTGCATTTCACCGAAAAGCTTTTGCAGCAGTTGAGTGATCGCGGCGTGACCATGGAGCGGGTGACGCTGCATGTGGGCGCGGGGACGTTTCTGCCGATGAAGGTAGATGACACTGAAGACCATGTCATGCACTCGGAATGGGGTGATATCGACCAGGCGACGGTCGAGCGGATCAATGCCAAGCGAGCGCTAGGTGGGCGGGTGATTGCCGTGGGCACCACCAGCTTGCGGCTGCTGGAGACGGCGTCGCGGGCGACTGGGCGGTTGCAGCCGTTCATCGGCGACACGGATATCTTCATCACGCCGGGCTTCAAGTTCCGGACCGTCGATATCCTGATGACCAATTTCCATCTGCCGAAATCGACCTTGTTCATGCTGGTCAGCGCCTTTTCGGGGCTCGACCAGATGAAGGTCGCCTATAACCACGCGATATCGAACGGTTACCGGTTTTATTCCTACGGCGACTCGTCGCTGCTGTTCCGCGCCGGCGGAAGCGAGGACGACGAGGCGTGAGCCGCGGCACGCCGCCCATCGTCCGCCATACCAATCGGATCGTGGTTGGGCTGAGGACGGTTGCGGCGAGCGGGGATGAAAAGCTCACATTTCAACGGCTGATCGAGGCGATGGGGCAGGGGTCTCATCGCCTACTCATCCTCATGCTGACGCTGCTCAACATGATTCCCGGCCCGCCGGGATTTGGCGGGGTCATTGCCTGGACAACCTTTGCCGTGGCGCTGGCCATGGTGCTGGGCCGTCGGGTGCGGCTGCCAGGCATCATTGGCGATCGTAAGCTGCCGGTGGCGCCGCTGCTCAAGGCGAGCGAGCAGGTGGTCAAGGTGACTGGGATCATCGCGCGATTTTCGCGGCCCCGTATGCGCTGGCTGACCGGCGCGGCTGCGACGGTGCCCTACGGCATTTTCGCTATGGTGATCAGCGTAGCAATGACGGTGCCCATTCCGTTTTCCAATGCCGTGCCGAATGTGGGCCTCTGCGTGCTGGCTTTTTCTATGCTGAACCGGGACGGCATTGGGGCGGTGATAGGGGCTGCGATGTGTATTCTTGGGCTGGGGGTGGAGATCGCCCTTGT
>NZ_JBEVLL010000366.1:0-2708 GCF_040509215.1 Devosia sp. | reverse complement strand
ATCATGGGCACGACCGCGGGCAACTCGGTTGTCAACAGCTACGGCCAGACTCATGAGGTTGCGAATCTCTATGTGGCCGGATGCGGAATTTTCCCGACCGAAAGCTCGGCCAACCCCACGTTCACGCTCAACGCGCTGTCGCTGCGCGGCGCCGAACAGCTAGTCACGAACTGGAACAGCATCGCGAGCTGATTTCGCGGAAGCACGCGCGAGCGGCGTTGACGGGGATGAAAAGGAGGGTCACCATTACTTTGGAATAATTCAGAACAAGCCGGACGCAACGACCGGCGAAGCGCTTGGGAGCGCCGATAGGGAGGACTGCATGGATCAGATAGAGCGACGCGCCTTTATGAAGGGCGCGGGAAGCGGCGTACTCGCCTTCACGGTAGGCGGCGTCGAAGTACTGCTTACCCCGGGGGCGGCGCGGACGCAGGGTGTGCCGTTCCGGCTGCTCAACGCCAACGAAGGCGAAACCATCGAGGCGCTGGGCGAGACGCTGGTGCCCGGCGCGGGCAAGGCCGGCATTGCGCATTTCATCGACCACCAGATCTCAGTGCCGGCGGAGGAGGCGCTGCTGCAGGCGCGCATCTTCAACGTACGTCCACCGTTTGCGAATTTCTATCGCGCCGCCATCGGCGCGGTTGACCGCGGCAGCGAGAAGGTCACCGGCCGGAAATTTGCGGCGCTATCGACCACCGATCAGCGCGATTTCGTCAACAATATGCGCCAGAACAAGATCGAAGGCTGGACCGGACCGAGCGGAGGGTTCGTCTACACCATCCTGCGCAGCGATGCCGTCGATGTCGTGTACGGAACGATGGAGGGCTACGCCGCCCTCGGCATCCCCTACCAGGCCCACATCGTGCCAACGAAGAGGTGGTGACATGGCGAACGAAAAAGTGGATGTCGTCATCGTCGGCGCCGGCGCGTCCGGCTCGGTGTATGCATCAGTGCTGGCCAAGGCCGGCAAGAAGGTCGTGTTGCTGGAGGCCGGTCCCGACTGGCAGATGTCCGACCTGATCAGCTCGGAGATGTGGGGACGGCGGATCAGGCCGGCCGGCGCCCCTTTCCTGCTCGAAGGCAAGAATCCGTTCGGCTATGCCGGCCAGGCCGGTTGGGGCGTGGGGGGTGCAGCGCTGCACTATTTCGCCAATCACCCGCGTTTTCTGCCGAACGATTACAAGATCAAGAGCGAGCACAACCGAGCGCTTGATTGGCCGATCTCCTATCAGGATGTCGCACCGTTCTACGACAAGGTCGCCCATGACATCGGCATGTCAGGCGATGCCAAGGCGGAGGAGAAGTGGCGCCCGGCGGGCCAATCCTATCCGATGCCGCCGATGCAGACCTTCCGCCACGGCGAAATCTGGGTGAAGGGCTTCGAGTCGCTGGGCATCCGCATGGTGCCGGCGCCGGTCGCGATGAACTCGACAGAATTCAAGGGGCGGCCGGCCTGCATCTACGACGGCTGGTGCCATGTGGGCTGCCCGACCGGTGCGCTTGCCAATCCGACGGTCACCTACCTCAGCGAGGCCAGAAAGGCCAAAGCCGAGGTGCGCGCGCTTTGCAGCGTCACGCGCGTGCTGACTAACGCCCAGGGCACCAAGGTCGCCGGCGTCGAGTATTATGACGAAAAAAAGGTGCGCCAAGTCCAGGAAGCGAACGTCGTCGTGCTGGCCGCGTGGTCGGGACAGAACTCCCGCCTCTTGCTCAATTCGGCGACCGACAAGCACTCGAAGGGGCTCAACAATTCAAACGGCCTCGTCGGTAAATACATGATGACGCATTCGATCGCGGGGATCAACGCGATCTTCGACGAAGACATCCAAAACCATCTGGGCACGATCGGCGCGCAGTACATGTCCTACGACCGCTACGGCAAGACGAGCTATAAGGACGCGTTTGGCAGCACCTACATCACCTGCGGTGCGGCGCAAAAGACGCACGACTTTGCCAGTACCCGCCCTGATCTGTTCGGCCCTGACCTGCATGACTATATGAAGCGTGCTGCCCGTGGCTTTACTCGGATCAGCATGTTCGGCGAGGGCTTGCCAAACATTGAGAACCGGATCGAGCTCGCGAGCGACAAGGACGAGTTCGGCATGCCGCTCGGCCGCCTCACTCACAGCTTCGACCAGGATGCGGTCGCGCTGTGGAATGCCAACCTCGAAGAGGGGCAGAGGGCCGCCAAGGCCGCCGGCGCCAAGGAGGTCTGGGTGGGGCGCGCCGCCATACCGACGACCCACCTGCACGGTGGCACCATCATGGGTACGGACGCGGCCAACTCGGTGGTCAATAGCTTTGGCCAGTGCCACGAGTTGCCGAACCTCTACGTCGCGGGGCCTAGCATCTTCCCGACCGAAGGTGCCTCGAATCCGACCTACACGATCCTTGCCGTGTCCCTGCGCGGGGCCGAGCAATTGGCGGCGAAATGGGCCACAGTCGCGGGGTGAGGTAAAAATAATGCCGTCATCCGGGGCGCTCCACCGATCTCGGTTTTCCTGAGATCGGTGGCTCCGGAATGACGAAGCGGCTCGACGCTCACTGCGGCTCGATGCCGGCGGCTCGCGCAAGATCGGCGATCTGCTGGACCTGCGCTGCAATGAACGGCTTGAATTCAGCCGGCGCACTACCGAGCGGAATAACGCCGATGCTTATGAGGCGCTCGCGGATGATCGCGGTCGCGATCGACTTTTGCACCTCCTCGT
>NZ_JBEVLL010000365.1:0-8315 GCF_040509215.1 Devosia sp. | reverse complement strand
CGGAACTAGGGCAATGACAGCCGCGGACCGAAGAGGCCGCGGCTGACCCTGAGCTTCCCCAAACTTTCCAGATATTCGACATGCGCCGCCATGGTCATCCTTGCAGCCATGCGGATTTTTGTCGGCTGCGTCGGATAGATTGTCTTCACCACCGCGCCGAGCGTTTTCGCGCCGTTGCCGACGGCGGCGAGGAGCTGGTTATTGCGCATCTGGCGGTGGGCTTTGAGCGCTTCGGCATGGGCGGGACCGTCGGCTATCGGGCCGCCGTGGGCGGGGTGGTAGTGCCGATAGGGCAAGGCGATGACCTTGTCGAGCGAGGCGAAATAGTCGGCCATCGAGCCATCAGGGACAGCGACGAGCGTAGAGTTCCAGCCCATAACGTGATCGCCGGAGAGCAGGATATCAGCATCGGGCAGGCCAAAGGCCAGGTGATTGGCGCAGTGGCCGGGGGTGGTGTGGACGGTGACGGTTATGTCGCCGGCTTCGATGGTCTCTCCATCGAGAAGCGTGCGGTCGGGGATGAGGTCCCAGTCGCAGGAGCGTTTTATGGGATTGCGCTCGAAGCGGCGGAGGGGTCGGGAGAGACGGTGTTGGCCGCCGAACCACAGGGGGACGCCGTATCGCTGGGCGAGACCCGCTGCGGCGGCGCTATGGTCGCGATGCGTGTGGGTGAGGAGAATTGCGGTCAGGGGCCGGCCGGCGATGGCGCGGTGGAGCGATTCGAGGTGGGTGGCGTCTTCGGGGCCGGGATCGACCAGGGCGAGCTTTTCCCGGCCGATGAGAAAACTGTTGGTGCCGGTGAAGGTATAAGGCGAGGCATTTGGCGCGGTGATGCGCGCGAGGCCCGGGGCCAGGTCCACGCGGGCGCCGATGTCGGGGCGAAAGCTGGTATCGAATGTGAGGGTGGAAAGCGGAGCCATTGCGCCAACAAAAATGACAGACTAGAACATGTCGACCGAACACGGCGCGCTGGATAGCGCAACTGTGTCTTCTGCAAGAAAGGTATGAAATGGCTGTCACTTTGACCACGCCCAATACGCTGCTCGGCGCCTTCCAGCCCAAGTCCGATGCGGCAAAGCTCGCGACCAACCTCGCGACTGTGGTGCTCGGCACCCTGGTGATCACGATTGCTGCCAAGATCAACGTGCCAGTCTGGCCCGTTCCTGTGACCCTGCAGAGCCTTGCCATTGCCGCTCTTGCTGCTGCCTTCGGCGCGCGCATCGGCGTTGCGACCGTCGCTCTTTACCTGGCGCAGGGCGCCATGGGTCTCCCGGTTTTCGCAACCGGCGGTGGCCTTCCCTACCTGATGGGCCCGACCGGCGGCTTCCTTCTCGGCTTCCTCTTCATGGCCGGCATCATCGGCTTTGCGGCCGACCGCGGCGCATCGGCCAAGCCCATGACACTGTTCGGCGCCATGCTGGTTGGTGAAGCCGTGCTGCTGGCGCTGGGCTTTGCCTGGCTGCTGCTGCTCTCGGGCCAGGCCCAGTGGATCGACCAGACCAATGTCCTCGCTTCGGCATGGGCCGGCGCCGTTCAGCCCTTCCTCGTCTGGGACGTGCTGAAGATGGCTCTTGCCGCCCTGACCGTGACCGGCGCCTGGAATATCCTCGGCCGCAAGCGCTGAGCGTTACTAAAAAAGTGAATTTTAGGGCTGGCCTTTGGGCCGGCCCTTTTTGTTTCAGGAGCCGAGACGCTTGAGGAAAGCGAGGGCTGCCTGCTCGTCTTCGTCGAGCCCGTCCTTGGGCTTGCGACGCGGCGCAATTTTGAGGGCGCCGGCCTGCCAGTTTTCAAAGACTGCCGGGTGGATGTAGCTCTGCCGGCAGACGGCCCGGGTATTGCCCAGCCGGTTGGCGACCACGTCGACAATGCCTGTCAGAACCTTGGCTTGAGCACGCTGGCTTTCGGGCACCGGCTGGCCGACGAGTAGGCCATAGGCGCGCACCGTGCCGGCCCAGGTGCGAAAATGCTTGGAGCTGAAATCGGGGCCTGCATGCTCGGCGATATAGTCGTTGATGTCGCGCGAGGTGATCGTTCGGTAGCCGGCTTCATCCTCATACTGGAAGAGGTGCTGGCCGGGCAGGTCCTGCAGGGATTTGACGATGCGCGACATGCGCCGGTCGACGAGTTGCAGGTTCCACTCCTTGCCTGATTTGCCCTTGAAGCGGAATTTGAGGGTCTGGCCGGAAATCGCGACGTGGCGATTGCGCAGGGTTGTCAGGCCAAAGCTCTTGTTGTCGCGGGCATAGGTAGGGTTGCCGATGCGGATGAGGCTGTTGTCGAGGAGCCAGACAACCGAGGCGGCGACACGATCAAGCCCAAGGCTGCGACGGCGAAGGTCGGCTTCGACCTGTTCGCGCAGACTCGGCAGCTTTTGCGCGAAGGGGACGAGATTGTCGAATTTGGTGCTGGCGCGCGATGCGGTCCAATCGGCGTGATAGCGGTATTGCTTGCGGCCGCGCTCGTCGCGCCCCGTGGCCTGAATGTGGCCGAGGGGATCGGCGCAGATCCACACATCGTTCCAAGCCGGCGGGATGACCAGCGCGTCGATCTGGTGGCGTTGTTGGGCTGTCGCCGCCTGGCCCTTGTCATCGACATAGGAAAAGCCCTTGCCGCGCCGCTGGCGGCGCCAGCCGCTGTCGTCGTCGGACGAATAGTGGAGGCCCTGTGGCGCACCGACCATTTCGTCGGCGCGCATGCGATCCCAAACTACGCTCTGAAAGATCATCTCAGCCTCCCCTCGCCGAAGCGCTAGGGCTCCATGCCGTCGGTCATGGAGAAGAGAATCCAAGTCAGAAGTGCCGCACCGGCAGCCGCTCCTAAAAGATACATCTCGGTCATCTCGATCTCCTTGGTGGAGACGATAACGCGTTAACGTCCTGTTAGGATGCTGTGGTTCAGCGCAAGAAAAAACCGGGCGCCGCCGATTGCTCGGTGACACCCGGTTTGATTGGTCGGAGTAGAGTGATTCGAACACTCGACCCCCTGCTCCCGAAGCAGGTGCGCTACCAGGCTGCGCTATACTCCGTCAGGGTGTCGCTCGGGATGCTCTGGCAAGCCAGTGCGATGCGCGACGAGCGGCGTTATAGCTGTGGATGCCGGTGGGTTCAAGCGCTTCCCACAAGCTTTTCTTCGTTCTGATGACAGGTGTGAAAAACTCTGGAAAATCCGGGCGCTAAACGTCATGCGCACCGGCATCCATTGGGTGAGATCAGGTCAGCGCTTTGCGCCGCGTTTCCGTATCGACGAACGTTGCCGCCAGCGCGCCGAGAATGAGGAGACCGGCAAAAAGCCCGATGGCGAGGGTGAAGTTCTGCACGAAGACCAGGGCCATGACGGAGGGTGCGAAGAGACCGCCGAGGCGGGCCATGGCGCCGGCCGCGCCCATGCCGGTGGCGCGTGACACGGTGGGGTAAAGCTCGGGGGTGAAGGCGTAGAGCGCCCCCCAGGTGCCAAGGAGCGCAAAGCTCATCAACAGGATTGAGGCGCCGACGACATAGCTGTCGCTGGCGAGAAGGAACAGCACGCAGCCGCCAGCGCTGAGGAAGAGGAAGCTGATCAGCGTTGGCTTGCGGCCAATGGCTTCGACGCCCCAGGCGGCAAGGGCATAGCCGGGGAGCTGCGCCAGGGCGACGAGGACAAGGAAGCCATAGCCGCGCACATAGCCAAAGCCATCCTGGGCGAGACGCGCCGGTAGCCAGGTGAAAATGCCATAGTAGGAAATCGACACCAGGAACCAGACCGCGAGAATGGAAATGGTGCGGCGGCGGAGGGCCGGGGTGAAGATGCCCTGGATGGGTTCGTCCGCCGGCAACTGAATCGCCGTATCGGATGGCAGCTCGGCTTTGCCATTGGTGCGCAGAATGGTGTTGAGCACGGCCTTGAGATCATCCGGGCGATCGCGGCGCTGGAGGTAGAGCGGGGATTCCGGCACCCACAGGCGTAGCCAGATGCCGATCAGCGCCGGAATGGCGGTGACCGCGAAAATCCAGCGCCAGGCATCGGTTGCGACATAGATGCTGGCGACCCAGGCGGCAAGGGCGACGGCCACGGTGCCGACGGCCCAGAAGCCCTCAAGGATGACGAGCCAGCGGCCACGGTTTTTCGCGGGGAGGAATTCGGCCATCATCGCATAGTCGACGGGGAGAGTGCCGCCCACGGCGACGCCGGTGAGGAAGCGCAGCGCGAAGAGAATGAAGAGATTGGGCGCAAAGACCGAGAGCAGACCGAAGAGCGCATCGCAGGCGACGGTGACGAGGAGCACGCGGCGGCGACCGAAACGGTCGGCGAGGCGTCCGAAGAGGCTGGCGCCGATCAGCATGCCGAGGAAGAAGACGGTGCCGATCTGCAGGGCTTCGGGCAGGGAAATGCCAAAGCTGGCGGCAATCGAGGCGCTGGTGAAGCCGACGGCGAGGACCTGCATGGCATCGGCTGCCCAGACGAGGCCGAAAATGCCGAGAAGCCGCCGCTGAAAACGGCCGGCGCCGGCTTGGTCCAAAACCTGTTCAACCGTATAGGCCATGCTGATCCTCCCGCCCTGTGCGGGGTTTACAACCACACGCCCGCCTAGAACAGCCCAGGGTGCCAATATCGGTTCGGCAAGTGGTCGATGGGTTGGTTAGCCGCGGATTACCGCCAGATTGAATTGCGGGCCGCCGAACTTCTTTTCCAGACTCATCCAGAGCGGGACCAATTGCTCCATGGCGCGGCAGGCGCTGAGATCGCCAAGATCGATGATGTCCTGCCAGCCGAAACTTTCGAGAAGCGCGGTTACCTCGCGCTTGGCGGCTTCGTCATTTGAGGCGATGAAGACCGTGTGTTTTTGCTGCAGATTGGCCGGATCGACCATGAGATGGGCGCTGATGCTGTTGAGCGTTTTGACGACGCGCGTATCGGGATGGGCCTTCTGGATGGCTTCGCCGAGGGGGATGGCGATCGGCTGGTCGACGGCGCTGTCATAGTTGCCGATATCGATAAGGATCTTTCCGGCAATGTCGCATTGGCCGAGCACGTGCAGCGAAGTTTCGCCGGGCAGGGCATTGACCACCCATTCGCCATGGGCGGCAGCTTCGGTCGCGGTGCCGAGTTTGATGCCCGGGAAGTCGGCGGCCTTGTTGGTCGCGCTGCGCGAGCCCATCATGACGTCGTGGCCGAGCGAAGCGAGCTTGCGGGCAATGCCGCCGCCAACCTGGCCGCTGCCGAGTACTCCGATGCGCATATTCTGGTCCCTCCGTTGCATATGGTTGCGCGGTAAAGTCGCAAAGGCAAGGCGCTAATCCGCTCCGCCACAACGCCCCGGCGGGCACGCTGTTCCCGGCGATAAAGGCCGTTGACAATCGGCATTGGTCGGTCAAAATTTGATCGTCTGGTCAAATTTATTGGCCGAAGGGAACGTGGGGACGGGACTATGGAATTCGGCATTACCTTCAAGGGGTTCATCGAAGCGGACCGGGCGCGCTATCTGGTGCGGGCAGCCGAGTATGCGGGCTTCGATTATTGCTGGTTCTATGACTCGCACATTCTCTGGCGCGATTGCTATGCAGCGATTGCCATGTGCATGGAGCACACGACCAAGATGCGCTTCGGGCCGCTGGTGACCAATCCCGACGTGCGCGACTGGTCGGTGGCTGCGTCGATCTTTGGTTCGCTGAGCAAGCAGAGCGGCGGGCGGTTTGACCTCGCGGTGGGGCGCGGTGACTCCTCCATGCGCGTCATGGGCAAGAAGCCGGCGACGCTCAAGCGGGTCGCCGAATTCATCGACAAGACCAAGGCAATGGTGCGTGGCGAGGAAGTGACTTACGGCGAAATCCCCGCGCCGGTGACGTTTCCATGGGCCGTGGGCCACGAACTGCCGAGCTGGATTGCCGCCTATGGGCCGCTCGCGCTGAAGACGGCCGGCGAGAGTGCCGATGGCGTGGTGCTGCAGATTGCCGATCCCGGCCTTTGCAAGTGGTTCACCGACCAGTGCATCGAGGCGGGCACGGCAGCGGGCAAGGACATGTCGAACTATCGTTCGATGGCGGCGGCGCCGGCCTATTTTGGTGACAGGAAGCGGGCCATCGAGAAGGTCAAGTGGTTCCCGGCCATGGTGGGCAACCATGTGGCCGACATCGTCGAAAAATATGGCTCGGAGAGCGGCAAGGTTCCGCAGAGCCTGACGAGCTATATCGAAAAGCGCCGGGGCTATGACTATTCGAAGCACGGGCAGGCGGATAATCCGTTCCTCGATTTCATCACCGACGATGTGGTGGAAAGCTTCTGCGTCCTGGGCGAGCCGGACGAGCATGTCGCAAAAATTCGCGACCTCGAGGCTGCGGGCGTGACGCAGTTCAACATCTATCTCGATAGCGGCGACGAGGAAGAAATCATCGCCGGCTATGGACGGCATGTGATCCCGGCGTTTCGCTGAGATCGGCGCGGGAGGGGAACATGCGCTTCGGATATAAGGCTTCGGCGGAGCAGTTTGGCCCGAACAAGCTTCTGCAATTTGCCGTGGAGGCAGAGCAGGGCGGGTTCGACTCCGTTTTTGTCAGCGACCATTTTCAGCCGTGGAAGCATACCGATGGGCATGCGCCATTTGCGCCGGCCTGGATGGCGGCGGTGTTGGCGAGGACTGAGCGGATCATCCTTGGGACATCGGTGCTGACGCCGACGTTCCGGCTGCATCCATCGGTTGTCGCGCATGCCTTTGGCACGCTGGGGGCGATGTTTCCGGGGCGCGTCATTTTGGGCGTCGGGACGGGGGAGGGGCTCAATGAAGTGCCAGCGACCGGTATCGAGTGGCCCGAACTGAAAGAACGCTCGGCGCGGTTGCGCGAGGCGATAAAACTGATCCGGCAGCTCTGGAGCGAGGATCGGGTCAGCTTCGAGGGGCAGTATTACAAGACTGTCAACGCCACGATCTATGATCGGCCCGAGGAAATGGTGCCGATCTATATTGCGGCCGGCGGGCCGCTGAATGCGAAATTTGCCGGGCGCGAGGGGGATGGGTTCATCTGTACCTCGGGCAAGGGTGCCTCGCTGTATGTCGATGAACTGCTGCCGAACGTAGCGGTGGGCCGGCAGGAATCGGCGCGGGCGGCAAAGCCGTTCGAGCGGATGATCGAGGTGAAGGTGTCGTTCGATACCGACGCCAAGCGGGCGCTCAACGACACGCGGAACTGGGCGGCTTTGTCGCTTTCGGCTGAGGAAAAGCACTCGGTGCAGGATGCCGAGGAGATGGAAAAGCTGGCCGACGCTTTGCCGATCGAGCGGGTGGCAAAGCGCTGGATCGTGTCGAGCGATCCGGAAGAACATGTCGCTCAGATAAAGACCTATATCGACTATGGCTTCGACCATTTGGTGTTCCATGCGCCGGGCACGGACCAGAGCCGGTTCCTGGCGCTCTATGCCAAGGAAATCCTGCCGCGCCTCAAGGCGCTGGGGTGAGGAGAATAAGAGATGTCGGTGCCAACATTCAGCGTTTGGGGTGTGACCGGCATTCCGGAAATTGCGGCCGGCGATGATCTCGTGGCGCTGATCTCCGCGGCGATTGCGGGCATGGGTGCCGAGCATGCGCTGGTGGACGGCGATATTCTGGTGGTGACCAGCAAGATCGTGTCCAAGGCCGAGGGTCGCATGGTGCCGGCTGGGGATCGCGAAAAAGCGATTGCCGACGATACGGTGCGCGTCGTTGCCGAACGGGTGCATCCGGGCGGGGTGACGCGGATCGTCGAGACCAAGCAGGGCATGATCATGGCGGCGGCGGGATTGGACATGTCCAATGTGCCCGAGGGCTTTGCGCTGAAACTGCCGGAGGACCCAGACCGGTCCGCACGGGCCCTGTGCGTGGGACTGCGGGAGCGGTTTGGGGTACGGCTCGGGATTGTGGTCACCGACACGGTCGGGCGGCCATGGCGCGTGGGGCAGACGGATCTGGCGATTGGCGCGGCGGGGTTGCAACTGACTCACGATCTGCGCGGGGCAAATGATGCGAACGGGCGGCCGCTGCATGTGACCATGGCCGTGGTGGCCGACGAGCTGGCCGGGGCGGCGGATTTGGTCAAGGGCAAGACATCAGGCATTCCGGTGGCGGTGGTCCGCGGCATGGAACGGCTGGTGCAGGGGCTCGATGCGCCGGGGGCGCGGAGCCTGGTTCGAACTGGCGACGACGACATGTTCCGCTTCGGCTCGGCCGAGGCCTATCGGCTCGGCTATGAGGCCGCCATGGCGGACATGAAAGATACTTCCAAGGCACGCCCCAAGGGGCAGAAGCAGGACTGAACCATGCGTCATTCTTTTTCTCTTCTCGCTGCCATCGCGGCGGGTCTTTTTGCCGT
>NZ_JBEVLL010000364.1:0-4763 GCF_040509215.1 Devosia sp. | reverse complement strand
GATAGCCGCCCTCGACAGGAGCGAGCCCGCCGGCAACATCGACCTTGGTGCCGGTGCTGAGAGCTGCTTGCGCATCAAAGCTCGTCGTATCGCCGCTCTGGCTGGCGCGCGCATTGAGCGTGTTGACCATGGTACCAGCCGCGACAACGTTGCTGGCCGTGACCGTACCATTGAGCGCGGGCACGCCGAAGAGATCGACCGCCGTGGCGCTGATTTCGGCGCGGCCGACGGCAATGTCGTTGACCTTCAGATTGGTCGCGTTCGCGGTGAGGCCGGCCTGCTGCACGCCATCGACCGGCGAGAGGGCCAGCGCCGCATTGATGCTGCCCGAAGCTTCGGTGAGGAGCAGGGCTGCAGCCAGCGACACATCGGAGGCTGCAACATCGAGACGGCCATTCAGCAATTGCGTATCGACCGCACGGCTGACCGAGCCGAAAACCCGCGTTCCGGCGATTTCGAAATCGAGATTGTTCAGCGCCTGCTGCGCCGTGTCCGAAACGACCTGAGAGGCGAGCGTGGCGCGATGACCATCGAGCATGGCTTCGCCGCTGATACGACCTGAGAGGTTACCCTGTAGCAGATCGAGGTCGAGGCCCAGTTGCGCGTCCCGCAGGTTACGGCCGACGAGATTGCCATTGGCAACGGTTGCATCGAGCACCAGATCGACCGGCGCTTCGGCCGATGCCGATTTGGCCGTGCCGCGCACGACGAGCGCGCCGGAGGCCTGGTCGGTGAGAAGGCCGAGATCGGAGAGATCGAGCCCGATGGCAAAATTGGCTTCGCTGGTGCCATAGACACCATCGGCGGTGAACTGCACCTGCGGATTGGTGACCGAGAAATCGTCAGCAACGATACCGGCCTCGGTGCGGGCGAGGCGACCGGACAGCGCCACATTGCCCGCCAGCAGCTTATCGGCGGTTTCGTCAGCAATGGTGAGATTGCTGCCCGAGCCTTCAAAGGTCAGGTCAAAACCGCCGCCAACAAAGGCAACGGAGCCTTCGGCATCGAGCGACAGGCCGCCCGTCAATTCGCGACCGGCAAGGCCCGAGAACGGCGCGATGCTGTCGGTCTGGACGCCGATGCGACCGCGGAAAGCGCCGCCATCGATGACACCCGAAAGGCCCGCAGTCAGCGCTTCGCCAACGACGCGAAGCTGCGCCAGTTCGATCGGCTGGCCGGCATTCCAGAGCCCGGCAATGCCGAGCCCCACGCTGTCGCCAAGCGCGGCTTCCACCGCCTCGTCGCCGGCGATGCCGGAAAGCGTGCCGTCACCATTGAAGGTGATCATGCGGGTCGCTGGATCGGAGAGATTGCTGGCAACACCATTGATGGCGAGACCCACGCGCTCAGCGGAGAAATCGCCGGTGATCAGCTTGTCGATGCCGAGATCGGCGCTCCAGTCTTCCGAACCGTCGCGGCCAAAATCGATCGTGAGCTGCGCGGCCTGCACCTGCGGCGCGCCGGAGCCCGGCAGAAGGACGAGACCGCCAGCGGGATCGGCAATGGACGCCTTGAGGTCAAGACGCGAAAGAAAATTGTCGGCCGTGGTGCTGGCATTGGCTTGCAGCGCCAGTTGGCCGCCGGTAACCGTCAGATCATTCAGTTCGATACCACCGGCGCTGCGCACCAGGGCATTGAGCGACAGCCGCGTATCGGCGCCGAAGAAGGGGCGATACTGCTCGGCCATGAGCATGGAGAGCGGGCCACCAAGATCGGCATCAATGGCAAAGCCGTCGGCCGACTGGTTGATGGTCGACACACCGGCAAGCGCCGTCTGCCCATTGGCGAGCAGCGTCAGGTCGGCGCGGAGGTTAGCGACCGGCCCCTGCCCCGCCAGCGTCAACTGCATCGCCGGGCGCCCCTCGATATTGAGGAGATTGGCGAGCACGCCGTTTTCCGGCTCGTTGAGGTCGAACTTCAGGTCAATCTCATTGGTGTCACGCACATAGGACAGATCGAGATTGAGCGTGCCGCCCGGCCCATCGAGACGCACGATATCGAGCGCGGTGTTGAGATTGCCGCCTTCGAGCGCCAGATTGCCGGCGAGCGAAATCGCCGACCCCAAGCCAAAGACACCGTCACCAAATGTGACGCGCGGCACGGAAAGTTCGCCGATATTGATGGCCACCGGGAATTCCGGCACTGAAAAACTGCCCGCTTCCGGCGGCGGCAGATCGACGCCCTCGGCCGGAACGGCATTGCGGATATAGTCGATGGAATCCGCCTTGAGCGAATTCACCTGCAGCCGGCCGGTGAACAGCGCAGCCTGGCTCCAGTTCAGCGTGGCATTGTTGACGCGCAGCCAAACGCCCTGCTGGTCGGCAATGGTGATCTCGCGGATCGATACATCCGAGCCGAGTGCACCATCGATATTGGAAAGGCGAATCTGCCGCTCAGGCGTCGAGAGCTGGCCTTCGACGAAGCCGGTCAGCCAGTCCTTCTGCGCCTCATCGGAATTGTCCTGCGCAAAAAGCGCCACGGGCACGCCGATCAACGGCACCAGAACCAGCGAAGCCAGGGCAACGCGGCGGTATTTTTTCACAACCGGCATCATCAGAAAGCCTGCCCAATGCCGACATAGAGGGCATAATCCGGATCGCCCGGCCGCTTGTTGAGCGGAATGGCCACATCGAGGCGCAGCGGCCCGAGGCCCGTATAGTAGCGCGCGCCGACGCCGACCCCGAGACGCAGCTCGTCAAGGCTCGGGAAAGTATCGGCAGCGACATAACCGCCATCGACGAAGCCGACGACGCCGATGGACTCGGTAACCTTGGCCCGCGCTTCGAGCGAGGCTTCAAGCAGGTACCGCCCGCCGGTAACGCCGCCCTTGCCATCATCGACACCGATCGACTTGGCCGCATAGCCGCGCACCGAGCCGCCACCGCCGGCGAAGAACAGCTTGTCCGGCGCAATTTCGTTGAGCGACGGCCCGAGGAGAGCACCGGCCTTGACCCGGCCGGCCAGAATGAACTGATCGTCCTCGGAGAACCCGAAATAGGTCCGGCCTTCGACCGTGAGGCGCAGGCCCATCTTTTCATAGGAGAAGTCGTAATAGGGCTCGGCATTGCCCGAGAAATAGAAGCCTTCGGTTGGATCGACCGTGCTGTCGCGCCCATCGAAGGTCGCGCCGGCATAGATGCCGAGCGTCGAGAAGTCGCGGGTGCCAAAAACGTCGTCGAACCGGGCGCGCTCATAGACCACGCCGCCCTCGGCGGTGAGCTGGTCCGAGAAATAATGCGTCAGGCCCAGACGCGCCTGCGCGGAGGTTTCCGTGTAGGTCGGATAGATCGTGCGCTCGGCCGCAATGGCAGCGACGAGGTCGGTATCGGGCGTCAGGAAGCCAGGCTTGGTAAAGGTACCGCCAAACATGTAGTCGAACTGGGCGGTGTCGATCGGCCAGGCAATGCTAGCGACGCGCGCATCGAGCCGCAGCCTTTCGGCTTGCCCGAAGAGATTGCGCCAGAGGTGGAAGCCCTCTACGCCGAGACCATCTACGGTGGAATAAGTCGCGCCAGCGCCGAAGCGGCGGCCGGGCAATTCTTCGACCAGCAACTCGTAAGGCAGCAGCCCATCGGGCGAGATATCCTGCGCCGCCTGGAAGCGGGCAGCGCGGAAGACCTCGAGCCGGTCGAGACGCTTCTGCGCCCGTGTCAGGTCGTCCGGGTCATATTCCTGGCCCACGACAAGACCGGTCTGCTGACGCACGAATTCCGGATTCATCGCCTGCGTGCCGGTCACGGTGATATCGCCGAAGGCAGCGAGGCGCCCGGGATTGACGGTGATGGTCACATCGACGGTGTTGTTCGCATGATTGGCGACGACATCGCGGCCGACGATTTCAGCCTTGGCATAGCCCTGCTGCTGCCAGGCCTGCACCGCAAGCTGCTCGGCCGCAAGGATCACCGAAGACCGCGCCACTTGGCCCGCGCCAAAGCCACGCAGAACCGGCAGATCGACGTGATCGTCGGGGTCGCTGGTTGCCGGCGCCTGATTGGCAATATTGACGCTGTTAAAGTTAAAGAGCGGACCGGGGTCCACCGATACGGTCACATTGACAGGATTGGGCAGGCTGGCATCGGGCGCCAGCTTGGACGCTTCCACGCCGCCGATGAGGATGCTGATGGCTGCACCATAATGGCCCTCATTGTAGAGAGCCGCGATGATGCGCCTGTAGTCGCCGCGTGCCTTGGCAAGAAGCCCGGCAACGCCGGAAGCCGGTTCGCCCTGATCAGCCACCAGCGAGGAAGCATTGCGCGCCGCATTTTCGACGGCGCCGGTCTGGGTCGATGAAAACGTGACGACATAGTTTTGCGGATCGATGATCACCGCATCCTGCGTGTCGTCCTCAAAAAACTTGAAGCCGAACAGTTCAAACCCATGTGCAGGAGCCGCCACTGCCAAGGAGGCGGCAGCGATACACAAGGCGCCAATACTCGATACCCAACGCGCGCTTTGCAGTGAACCAGTTCCCGACCGTTACGCTTCAACCAATAGGTCAAAGCTGAGAATAGCTTGGCGCTCGGAA
Organism: Devosia sp.; assembly: GCF_040509215.1. Lineage (GTDB taxonomy): Bacteria > Pseudomonadota > Alphaproteobacteria > Rhizobiales > Devosiaceae > Devosia. The sequence goes on along the minus strand of NZ_JBEVLL010000364.1, from coordinate 238 downwards.
AGATTGGGTTAACCCTCCCCCGCCTGCCCAAAGGGCGTCCTCTTCGTGGCGAGTTTAGGGCCAGCCTGCCGCAAAGGGCAAGCCAGAGCCCGGAAGGTGATGGTTTTGAAAAAGAATACGTGGCCGATGGGCAACGGTTTTTGGACACCGATGTCGTCACCCTCGGGCTTGACCCGAGGATGACGGCCGGTGGTTACTCCCGCGCCAATGCCTCCACAGGATCAAGCCTTGAAGCCGA
>NZ_JBEVLL010000363.1:0-2636 GCF_040509215.1 Devosia sp. | reverse complement strand
CAAGTCCAGGCTCGGGGGTCTCACCACACGGAACGCTGCAATGCAGCGCCCAAAGGCGTCAGCAGACTTAGTCGTTGTTGATTTCCGACAGGGACTGGCTGACGCAAAGCGTCTTGTCGACGAAGGAGCAGTCATTGCTCGCGGTGGCGGCAAAGGACGGGGCGGCAACGCCGGCAACCATGACGGCGGCGAGGATCAGGGCAAAAATCTTCTTCATTTGGTGTCTCCGTGTGTTGTGTTGACGAGAGACAACCTAGGTTCACGCACCTTTCCTCAACATGGCGTCGAGATGAAAGGAACACGCGCAAGCGTGAACTCTCGGGCAAACTTGCTGACCTGAAGATTGCAGGGACGGGCCCGGCCGCCGGCCCTGCTGTTTGAGAGCAAGGCGGCATCTCCACTTTTCTGTCGACACATTGATGCAATTTGGGGCAACGTTCGCCACACAGAGATCAAAATACAAAGATCTGTTGACAGAAACTGCCGGGAGAGCTCTGCATGGCCGAATTCAAGCCCAAGAAATCCGTGGCCCTGTCGGGGGTCGTCGCCGGCAATACGGCGCTTTGCACGGTCGGCCGAAGCGGCAATGACCTGCACTATCGCGGCTACGATATTCTGGACCTGGCGCGGAATTGCGAGTTTGAGGAAGTCGCTCATCTCCTCGTCCACGGCACGCTGCCGTCCCGGTCGGAACTCGCTGCCTACAAGGCAAAACTGCAGTCGCTGCGCGGTCTGCCCGCCGCGGTTCGCAAGGTGCTGGAGCTTCTTCCGGCGGCTACCCACCCCATGGATGTGCTGCGCACCGGCGTTTCGGCGCTGGGCTGCGTGCTGCCTGAAAGCCACGATCACAACCATAGCGAAGCGCGCGATATTGCTGACAGACTGTTAGCATCTCAAGGCTCCATGCTGCTCTATTGGTACCACTTTGCGCAAAATGGCCGGCGCATCGAGGTCCAGACCGACGATGACTCGATTGGCGGCCACTTCCTGCACTTGCTTCATGGCAAGGTTCCAAGCGAGAGCCACGTGAAGGCCATGCATGTCTCGCTGATCCTTTATGCCGAGCATGAGTTCAATGCTTCGACCTTCACCGCCCGCGTGATCGCCGGGACGGGGTCGGACATTTACTCTGCCCTAGCCGGCGCCATCGGCGCGCTGCGTGGTCCGAAGCATGGCGGCGCCAATGAAGTCGCCTTCGATATCCAGAAGCGCTATGCGACGCCCGACGAGGCTGAGGCCGATGTGCGCCAGCGCGTGGAGAACAAGGAAGTCATCATCGGCTTTGGTCACCCGGTCTACACCGTGTCCGATCCGCGCAACGAGGTCATCAAGTCCGTCTCGGAGGAGCTGTCGAAAGAGGCCGGCTCGACCAAGATGTACGATATCGCCGAGCGCATCGAGGCGACGATGATGGACGCCAAGAAGATGTTCCCCAATCTCGATTGGTTCAGCGCCGTCTCCTATCACGTCATGGGCGTGCCCACCGCCATGTTCACCCCCCTCTTTGTCATCGCGCGCACCTCGGGCTGGTCGGCCCATGTCGTCGAGCAGCGCCAGGACAACAAGATCATCCGCCCTTCGGCCAACTATACCGGCCCCGACGATCTGGCTTTCGTGCCGATCGATCAGCGCTAAACCAAGGATTTTTCGTCATGCCCTATCTTCTCTCCTCGGACCTGCCGAACGAGCCCGCTGGCCTGCGCTTCCGCGCGCTGATCGAGCGCGGCGGCATTTTGCGCCTGCCCGGTGCTCACAATGGCATGGCCTCGCTGCAGGCCAAGGCTGCTGGTTTTGAAGCACTCTATCTTTCGGGCGCTGCGATGACCGCGTCCATGGGCCTGCCCGATCTCGGCATCATCACGGTCGATGAAGTCTCGTTCTTCATCAAGCAGGTGGCGCGCGCCTCGGGCCTGCCGGTGCTGGTCGATGGCGATACCGGTTATGGCGAAGCACTCAATGTCATGCACATGGTCCGCGCCTTTGAAGAGGCCGGCGCCGGCGCCGTGCATCTCGAAGACCAGTTGCTGCCCAAGAAGTGCGGCCACCTCAACGACAAAAAGCTGGCGACGGCCCACGACATGGCCGCCAAGGTCAACGCTGCGGCAAAGGCCCGCCGTCATCTCTATATCGTTGCTCGCACCGATGCTGCCGCCAGCGAAGGCATGGACGGCGCCGTGGCTCGCGCGAAAATGTATATGGAAGCCGGCGCGGATGCGATTTTTCCAGAAGCGCTGAACACGGCCGACATGTTCCGCGAATTCGCCCGCCGCATGCCCGGCGTGCCGCTCCTCGCCAATATGACCGAATTCGGCAAGACGCCGTTCTTTACGGCCTCCGAGTTTGAAGAGATGGGCTACCGCATGGTCATCTGGCCGGTGTCGTCCCTGCGTGTTGCCAACAAGGCGCAGGAAAAGCTCTACGCCACTATCGCTGCCGACGGTTCGACCAAGGCCATGGTGCCGGAAATGCAGACCCGCGCGGAGCTATACGCCACGATTGGGCTGGCGGATTACGAGGCGCTGGATGCGTCCATCGTCGCCACCATCGTCCCTGAGCCGGTCTGAGGGCTCTAGCCCTCAATCGCCCAACCCGCGATGTCACCCCGGCGAAGGCCGGGGCCCATCTCGAGATCTCAG
>NZ_JBEVLL010000362.1:0-4390 GCF_040509215.1 Devosia sp. | reverse complement strand
GGGCGACCGCACTGCGGTCGCGTTGTGTTCCGACCTGAACCGTTGCGCGCGATCGTAGGAAAGGCGCCGCGCGCGCATGATGCTGCCCAGCGGTTGGTGATCGGTGAGGCCGTGCCAAGGCGCAAAGCCCATGCCATCGTCAACTGCGGTTGATCGTGCGTCGCTCCAAGCGTTTTGGGGTACGGCGATAACGCGGGCAATCGTGACAAACGGGCTGACGCCTTCGTCCCATTCTGCGGTGGCGTCCTCGATCGGCATGCTGTCGATGTCAGCGCAAAGCTGAGCCTGCAGCGACCATTCGCCTGTCTCGGTTTCGAAGAACCTTTGCACGGCGCTGCGTATGGCATTGTCGTCGTGACCGATATCGACCAGTTCCTTGGTCAGTGATGTTAGGTTCGGTGACCTCGGGATCAGCGCATATTTCGCGATGTAACGACCATGGCGCAGGGCAAGCTGGGAAAAGAAGCTCTCGCCGAGGATGTTGGTTTCGGGCTCGCCACCGAGAGATTTGACGAGAGCGCTTTCGTGCCCAGTCTTCTCGACCAATTTTTCTATGCCGCGCAACGCGCCGGACAATGCAACCTTGATGCCTTCGATTTTGTCCGTCGTTGCCGCGAGCAGCTTGAGGTTCTTAAGGAACGCTTTGGCGTTGGGCGCAGCAAATTTCTTGCCGTTGACCATGACGAAGTCTTGATCCCGATCGCCCTCTGCACCCGGCAGGCGTTCTCCGTCTACGGCGAGCAACTTGAGCGCAGCGCCACGTGGCGTTGACACGGTGTCGGGTAGAATGTCCCCGGGAATGGTCGAAAACCGCAAAACACCTTCGTAGCGACGGGGCGCTGCGAATACGCCCTGCGCCAGTGGTTCAGGCAGATTGTCCAAAACTTCAACATCGACCTTCAACAATCCATGGCTCTTGGAGTGAACGCTGCGATGTGCGTGGCCGCTGTCCTCATAAACTTTATGCGAGATGGAAAGCATGGTTTCCATCAATTCCTGCTGCGTCTTGGCTTCATCCTCGGCCACGACCTCCAGATCGGGCCGGTAGGGTTCTGGATTGGCGGGGATGTTGGCCATGAGGTGCTCCTGCGATCGGGGTCGGGGAGCGAACGGACGTCACGCTCGCTATGTTCCAGCGCAATCGTCCGGTGCCGACTGCCAACCAATCAAATCTGCGACAGACAAACGTGATCGGTGTTCTGTTAACCACTGAGGAACCCAACACCAGAGCCACCGTTGGCGGTCCAAGAGGTGGCGGCGTACGTCAACCATACCCATCGGCACAGGGAACAAGACCGGCTTTTCTGGCTTCCCGACCTTGCCAACGGAACGGCAGCCGAGCCCTTATCCCGCTTGCGCCCGATGTCGAACCCAACACGGCCGCCCTAGGCCAGCCAGGACACATGATGCGCAATATGCTGCTCGCGACGACTGCCTTTACCGCCTTGATGGCCGTGCCCAGCTTTGCCCAAGAGGAGCCTCGTCCTGTCGACGAAGCCGTAGCCACCTCCAAGGATAGTGGTACAGTCGATCGTGCCAATCCTGAGATGGCCGCCGTCATCACCAAGCTGATGGAACTCGGCGCCAAGCCCGTCAACACGCTTTCGGTCGAGGAAGCTCGCAGTCAACCGACGCCGGCAGAGGCCGCGATGGCTGTCGCGGAAGACAAGACCGGTGCGCCGCCTGAACCGGAAGCGGTCGCACGGACCGAGGACGTAATGATCTCTGGTGCTGCCGGTGATCTCGAGGCCCGTGTCTATTGGCCGGAAGGCGCTGCTGAAGGAGAGACACTCCCCGTCATCGTCTATTTCCACGGTGGTGGCTGGGTCATCGCCGATCTCGATGTCTATGATGCATCGCCGCGCGCTCTTGCCAATCAGGGCGCCGCCATTGTCGTCTCGGTGCATTATCGTCAGGGGCCGGAGGACAAGTTCCCGGCGGCTCATGACGACGCTGTCGCTGCCTATAGCTATGTGGTCGAAAATGCCGGACAGTGGAATGGCGACCCCGAACGCATCGCCGTTGCCGGCGAAAGCGCCGGTGGTAATCTCGCCATCAACGTTGCCATTGCCGCACGTGACCAGCAGCTGACTGTGCCTGACGCTATCCTCGCGGTCTATCCTGTGGCCGGCGACGATCTTGAAACGCCGTCCTATATCGCCAATCAGAACGCGGTGCCGCTCGGCAAGGCCGATATCGAATGGTTTGTCGGTCACTATCTCAACGACACGACCGAAACCGCCGATCCACGCATTGACCTCGTCGGCGCAGCGAATCTGGCCGACCTGCCGCCGGTGACCATCGTTTCTGCCGAAATCGACCCGCTGCAGTCCGAAGGAATGATGCTGCGCGACAAGCTGGAAGAAGCGGGCGTCGAGGTCGCGTACCAGAACTGGAACGGAGTAACGCATGAATTCTTCGGTATGGCTGGCGTCGTGCCCGAAGCCAAGGAAGCGCAGGACTTTGTCGGTGCCGAGCTGCGCGCAGGTTTGGCGCCCAGTAATTTTGGAGGGCCCGGCTAAGCGCCGGGCCCTTGCTTTTCCAGACCCCGAAAACCCAAGAGGCCTGAAATGATCCGACCGTTCCTGACCATTGCCGCATCGAGCGCTGCACTATTGGTGGCTATGCCCGTCTTCGCCCAGCCACAGGGCACAATCGGCGAATATTCCGACGTCACCGTACAAGGCTCGATCCTTGAACCCGAGCCCGTCACCATTTCCGACGATGCCGAGCTTGCCGCCCAGATCAAGGTGCCCGAGGGCTTTATGGTTGAGGTCGTGGGCCGCGATCTCGGTAATACCAGAATGCTGGCCACCCATGGCGAGCATGTCTATGCGACGCGCCGGACCGAAGCTGATGTGATCCGACTCAACGATGCCGATGGTGACGGCAAGTTTGAGGATTTCACCATCGTCGCTGCCCGCCCGGGCATGCATGGTCTCGCCTTCCATGGCGACACGGCCTATCTCGCGACCGTAAACGAGGTCTATACCGCGCCGGTCACTGAGGATGGCAGCTTTGGCGAACTGACGCTTATTATTGATGACCTGCCGGACGGCGGCCAGCACGCCAACCGCACCCTGGCGATTGGTCCCGACGAGATGCTCTACATAACGGTTGGCTCGACCTGCAATGAATGCATCGAGACCAGCCCGGAAAGCGCGACCCTTCTGCGTGCCAGCCTCGATGGCAAGTCGCGAACTATCTTTGCCTCGGGCCTGCGCAACACGATCGGTTTTGGATGGGAGCCGACCGGCGGTGTGCTCTATGGCGCCGATCATGGCACCGACTGGCTCGGCGACGAAGAGCAGAAGGAAGAGTTCAACCGCATCGAGCAGGGCCATAAATACGGCTGGCCCTATGTCTTCGACTTCGGCAATCTCAATCCTCACATGAACCCACCGGAGGGCATTGCGCTCGAACAATGGGCTGCCCAGAGCGAAGAGCCGGTCGTCGGCTACACGGCCCATGCCGCCCCGATGCAGATGACATTCTACACAGGCACGGCTTTCCCCGAGGAATATAGGGGCGACGCCTTTATTGCCATGCGCGGCTCCTGGAACCGCCGGCCACCAAGCGGCTATGAAGTCACACGCGTGGATTTCGCCGATGGGGAGCCGGTCGGCTGGGATCATTTCGCCGAAGGCTTCCTCGTCGAACATGAGGATGGTGGTTATGGTTTCCTCGCTCGTCTGGCCGGGATCACGCAGACCGAAGATGGTGCGCTGCTACTGGCCGATGACTTCAACGGCATCGTCTATCGCATCACCCATGAGAGAGGCGAAACAGCCGAAACGGCGGAAGCAACAACGCCGCCGGACGTCACCGTACCGCTTCCCCAATCCGATATCGCCTTCAATCTTGTCGAAGCCGAGGGCACGATCGAAGTCACGGCACCGTCTTTCGGCAATGGCGACCTCATCCCGCTCAAGCATGCCGCCGAGGGTGACAACGCGTCGCCTGCGCTCGAATGGGGTACGCCGCCCGATGGCACGCAGTCGATTCTCGTGATTGTCGATGATCCGGATGCCGCCGATCCCAAGCCGTTCGTGCACTGGATCATCTACGACATTTCCGGCGACGCAACCGGCATCGGCGAAGGCCTGTCGACCGATGCGGTGCTGCAGCAGCCCGAAGGCGCCAAGCAAGGTACGAACAGCAAAGGCCAGACCGGCTATATGGGCCCGCGTCCTCCGCTAGGAGATCCAGCGCACAAGTACCATTTCCAAGTCTTCGCGCTCGATCTGTCTCAAATCCCGGTCGACCCAGGTGCCACTCGTGAACAGGTGCTTGCGGCCATCGAAGGTCACGTCATCGGCAAGGGCGAAGTGGTCGGTACTTATGAACGTCCTGGCGAAGAGAAGCCAATCAACTGACTCAATAAGGCCGG
>NZ_JBEVLL010000361.1:0-31109 GCF_040509215.1 Devosia sp. | reverse complement strand
CGGAAGCCCATCCCCACAACAGGCGTTCCGAAGAATTCCGCTACGATTGCGCCGATCAAGGCCAGTGTCGAGTTGATCTTGAGGGCGTTGAAAATGAAGGGCCCCGCAGCGGGCAGGCGCAACTTCAACAGCGTCTGCCAATAGTTGGCAGCATAGGTCCGCATCAGGTCGCGCTCGATGGCGGAGGCTGCGTTGAGCCCCGCCACCGTATTGACCAGCATGGGGAAGAACGTCATGGCGACGACGACGGCAGCCTTGCTCTGCCAGTCGAAGCCGAACCACATGACCATGATCGGCGCGATGCCGATGATCGGCAGCGCCGACATGAAATTGCCGATCGGCAACAGCCCGGCCTTGAGGAAGGGCGAGCGGTCGACCGCAATGGCGACGACAAGCCCGGCAAGGCACCCGATGATATAGCCGGGGATCACCGATTTCACGAAGGTCTGGACAAAATCGGCCCAGAGGATCGGCGCCGAATTGGCCAGTTGCGCCCCGATAGCCGACGGCGCCGGCAGCAGCACCGGCGGTACATTGGCGCCGCGGGTGACGATTTCCCACATGACCAAGAGGGCCACGCCGAAGACAGCAGGGATAAGCAGCCCCATCGCCTGCCGCGGCACCGTGCCCTTGCGAATAGCGGCGGAAAGCTGATCGACAAACAGCCAGGCAAACGCCCAGGCCGAAACCATGCCAAACCAATAATGCCCCGGCATGACCGCGCCGCGTGGCAGGGCCATAACCAGCGTCAGCGCAATCAAAGCCGCTGCCACGCCATCGAGCCAGAAACTGATCGGTCTCCAGACAAAGCGCGAGAGGGTCAGGGCGCCGAACCCGAAGGCCAGCGTCAGCAGCAGTTCGGCATCCGCCGAAATCGCCGCCCCGATGAGACCAAACAGCGCCGTGCCGCCAGCCACAATCGCCAGCACCGCCTGCAACAAGGTGAGCCCACTCTTCATGCCCGCACCCCATTGCGCGCATTGACCATTCGTTCCGCCACCCCGACGATAGCCACCAGCACCGCCGCCAGCCCCGCCGCAATGAACAAAGCCGCCCAGATCTGGATGGTCTGGCCATTGTAGGAGCCCGTCAGCAGCCGCACACCAAGTCCGCCACCGGCGGCATTGGAGAGTTCGGCTACCACGGCCCCGATCAGCGAAATGGCAATGCCCACCTTCATCGAGGCGAAGAGCATGGGCAGCGCCGCGGGCCAGCGCAGCTTCCAAAAGACCTGCCAGGGATTGGCGTCATAAGTCCGCATCAGATCGAGCTGGATCGCCTCGGGCGAACGCAGCCCTTTCACCATGCCGACGACCACCGGGAAAAAGCTCAGATACATCGAGATCAGCGCTTTTGGCACCAGCCCTGTCAGCCCCACAGCGCCAAGCCCGACCACCACCATGGGCGCAATGGCGAGAATGGGAATGGTCTGGCTCGCAATGATCCAGGGCATCAGCGAGCGATCCGCCGCATCATTGTGAACGATGGCCACGGCCAAGACGACCCCTAGCGCCGTCCCCAGCACAAAGCCGAGCAGCGTCGCCGACAGCGTTATCCAGGCATGGAGCGCCAGGGACCGCCGCGAAGTAAATTCGAGCCCCATGGTCGCATTCCAGATCTCGGAAAACACCTGATGCGGCACCGGCAAGATCGGCTTGTCCTGGTTCCATGTCTGCTGGGCAAAGTCGAAGAACGGCACATTTTCGAGATTGGCGCGCCCATTGAGAATGGTCTGCCAGGGCGCATTCATCCAGATCGCCGCCGCGTACCAGAAAATGAAGATGGCGAGCAAAATGCTGAGGATGGGGAGGACGCGGTTCACGGAGCAAAGACCTCCATCACACCACCTCCTCATAGGAATGCCCGGCCCGCAGCCCATCGCGAACCCGCGCGGCAATCGCCAGAAACTCCGGCGTTTCGCGAATATCGAGCGGCCGTTCGCGCGGCAGGTTGCTCTCGATGACATCAGTGACGCGCCCCGGACGCGGCGACATCACCACGATCTTGGTCGAGAGATAAACCGCCTCGGGAATCGAGTGCGTCACAAAGCAGATGGTCTTCTTCGTCCGGTCCCAAAGCTTCAGCAGCTCGGAATTGAGATGGTCACGAACAATCTCGTCGAGCGCCCCGAACGGCTCGTCCATCAGTAGCAGGTCGGCATCGAACGCCAAAGCACGGGCAATCGAAGCCCGTTGCTGCATGCCGCCCGAAAGCTGCCAGGGATACTTCTTTTCGAACCCCGAAAGGTTCACCAAGTCCATGGTGCGCTTGATGCGCTCGGCCTGCTGGCTTTGGGAATGCCCCATGATTTCCAGCGGCAGGGCGATATTCTTCTCGATGGTGCGCCAGGGATAAAGCGCCGGCGCCTGAAACACATAGCCATAGGCCCGGTCTTTGCGCGCGTTTTCCGGCGTCTGGCCGTTGATGCGCAGCGTGCCCGAGGTCGGTTGTTCGAGATCGGCAATGGTGCGCAAAAACGTCGTCTTGCCGCAGCCCGAAGGCCCGATGAAGGAGACGAAATCGCCCTTCTCGATGGTCAGGTTGACGTCCGACAGCGCCACTACGTCGCCGTCATTGGTGGAAAAGGTCAGGCCCAGATGCTTGGCCTCGACGACAGGGAGTGCAACACCCGTGCCTGTCGTTGATGAATTGATCGACGTGACGGACAAGGGTGTCGCCTTTCTAGCCTATTGTCTGGCCTGCAATGCCTGATGCAAGGCCCGTGCCGCATGCCGAAACCCCGCCTTTGCGGCGGCTTTTCGAGCCATTGGCAGGCACTGTGCCTTGATTTTCATCATGCTGCCGATGTCAAACACCCGTCGCCGGAATGCCGGCCCGTTCCACCTTGCGCGGCGCGACCAGGTCCTTCCACTGGCTCAGCGCCCGGTTGACCGGGTTTTTCGCCTCGCGCGCCACGAACTTGCCGTGGCCTGGCTCCGCCTTCACCTCGTTCTCGACGATGGAAACCTTGCCACGGCTCAGCACATAGCGCGGCATACCGGTCACTTCGAATCCTTCAAACACGTTGTAGTCGATCACCGACTGCTGGCTCTTTGCGGTGATCGTCTTCTTGCGCTTGGGGTCCCACACAATCAGATCGGCATCGGCCCCCACCATCACCGCACCCTTCTTGGGGTACATGTTGAGGATTTTTGCGATGTTCGTGGAGGTTACCGCCACGAACTCGTTCGGCGTCAGCCGACCGGTATTGACGCCTGCCGTCCACAACACCGGCAAACGATCTTCAAGCCCACCCGTCCCGTTCGGAATTTTCGCAAAATTGCCGATCCCGTTGCGCTTCTGCGCCGTCGTAAAAGCGCAATGGTCGGTCGCGACACAAGAGAGCGAGCCCGCCTGCAAACCGGCCCACAGCGAATCCTGATGCTGCTTGTTGCGGAAGGGCGGCGACATCACGCGCCGCGCCGCATGGTCCCAGTCGGGATTGAAATATTCACTTTCGTCCAGCACCAGATGCTGGATCAGCGGCTCGCCATAAACGCGCATGCCCTTCTGCCGGGCCCGGCGAATGGCCTCATGCGCCTGCTCGCAGCTCGTATGCACCACATAGAGCGGTACCCCGGCCATATCGGCAATCATGATGGCGCGATTGGTCGCTTCGCCTTCCACTTCCGGCGGCCGCGAATAGGCATGGCCCTCCGGTCCGTTATTGCCCTCGGCAAGCAGCTTTGCCGTCATCGCCGCAACCACATCGCCATTTTCGGCATGCACCAGCGGTAGCGCGCCAAGATCAGCGCAGCGCTGGAACGAGGCGAACATCTCGTCGTCGTTCACCATCAGCGAGCCTTTGTAGGCCATGAAATGCTTGAACGAGGTAATGCCGCGATCGACCACCTCGGCCATTTCATTGAACACCTGCTCGCCCCACCAGGTCACGGCCATGTGGAACGAATAATCGGTCGACGCCTTGCCGGTCTTGTTGTCCCACATCTGCAAAGCTTCAAGGAGGCTCTGGTTGGGATTGGGCAGGCAGAAGTCGACCACCATGGTCGTGCCGCCCGACAGCGCCGCGCGCGTGCCGCTTTCAAAATCGTCGGCCGAATAGGTGCCCATGAAAGGCATTTCGAGATGGGTATGCGGGTCGATGCCGCCGGGCATGACGTAGCAGCCGCTGGCATCAAGAATTTCGTCGCCCGAAAGGTTCTGGCCGATCTCGACAATGACATCGCCGTCGATCTTCACATCAGCCACATAGCTGAGATCAGCCGTGACGACGGTACCGCCCCTGATAACTTTGCTCATATCTTCGTTCCCTTGCATTCTCTCAGCCCCACCACGCACCCCTCAGCGCCTCGGTGGAACTGTTATTATTGGTCTATGGACGCGCGACTCCCTTTGCACCTCTCCCACAAAGGGAGAGGCGGCTGACGATGCCTGCGCATGAGGAGGCGTTGAACCTCACTCCACAATCTCCGCCGTCTCAACCACGGCATGGAACAGCACGTCACACCCCGCGGCGGCCCATTCCATGGAAATGTCCTCGGCCTCGTTGTGCGAGAGCCCGCCGACGCAGGGACACATGACCATCGTGCTCGGCGCCACCTTCGCCGCCCAGCACGCGTCGTGCCCGGCGCCGGAAATGATGTTCATGTGGCTGTAGCCAAGCTTCTCGGCCGCCGAACGCACACGGCCGACCAGCGTCGGATCGAACGTCACCGGATCAAAGTGCCCAACGGCCTCGACCGAGCACCCAACCCCCAGCTCCGCACAGATTTCCGCCGCCTTGGCTTCGATCGTCGCGCGCATGCGGTCGAGCTTTTCCTGGCTCGGCGTCCTGAGATCGACCGTGAACACCACCGTACCCGGCAAGACATTTCGCGAATTGGGCGAAAACTTCACCTGGCCCGTGCCCGCGACAGCACCCGGCTGTTCGCTCATCGCCACGGCCTGCACCATCTCAAAGATCCGCGCCATGGCGAGCCCGGCATTGACGCGCATGGTCATCGGCGTCGAGCCGGTATGCGCTTCCCGTCCCGTCAGCGTGAATTCGAGCCACCACAGCCCCTGGCAATGGGTGACCACGCCAATCTGCTTTTCCTCGGCCTCAAGGATCGGCCCCTGCTCGATGTGATATTCGAAATAGGCGTGCATCTTCCGAGCGCCGACTTCTTCATCGCCGACCCAGCCGATGCGCTTCAGCTCGTCGCCAAAGAGTTTTCCGTCCATATCCTTGCGGCCATAGGCGTAGTCGAGCGTGTGAACGCCCGCAAAAACGCCCGAGGCGACCATGGCCGGTGCGAAGCGCGCGCCTTCTTCATTGGTCCAATTGGTCACGACGATCGGATGTTTTGTCTTGATCCCGAGATCGTTCATCGAGCGCACGACTTCGAGCCCGGCCAAGACGCCAAGCACACCGTCATACTTGCCGCCGGTCGGCTGGGTATCGAGATGGCTGCCGATATAGACCGGCAGGGCATCCGGATCAGTCCCGGCGCGCGTCATGAACATGGTGCCCATCTTGTCGACGCCCATAGAGAGGCCCGCTTCCTCGCACCAGCGCTGGAAGAGCGAACGGCCCTCCTTGTCGCTGTCGGTCAGCGTCTGGCGGTTATTGCCCCCGGCAATGCCCGGGCCAATCTTGGCCATGTCCATCAGGCTCTCCCAGAGCCGATCGCCATTGATACGAAGGTTTTCACCGGGAGAGGTCATGGTTTTGCTCATAGTTCTGGTTGGTCATAGAAACAGCCCCGCCGTCGCAATGCGAGGGCGGGGCCGGTAGCGCTACTTGAGGCTCGGGAACGTGAACTCTGCCCCGCCCTTGATGCCGGCAGGCCAGCGGGTCGTGACGGTCTTGAGCCTGGTATAGAAATGAATGCCCTCGGGTCCGTAGATGGAGTGGTCGCCAAACAGCGAACGCTTCCAGCCGCCGAAGGAGTGATAGGCCACCGGCACCGGGATCGGCACATTGATGCCCACCATGCCCACTTCGATCTTGTCGGCAAATTCACGCGCGGTGTCGCCATCGCGGGTAAAGATCGCCGTGCCATTGGCATATTCGTGCCCGTGGATCAGGTCGACGGCGTCCTTGAAACTGTCGCGGCGGACGACGGAGAGCACCGGCCCAAAGATCTCTTCCTTGTAGATCTTCATCTCCGGCTCGACATTGTCGAACAGCGTGCCGCCGACATAGTAGCCGTTCTCATAGCCCTGCAGCGAGAAGCCGCGGCCATCGACGACGAGCTCGGCACCCTGTTCGACACCAGAGTCGATGTAGCCGAGAATCTTGTCGCGGTGCATTTTGGTGACCACCGGACCCATTTCGGCGTCCTTGTCGGTCGCCGGGCCGATCTTGAGGCTTTCGACGCGCGGCTTGAGCTTTGCCACCAGCGCATCGGCCGTTGCCTTGCCCACCGGCACGGCCACCGAAATGGCCATGCAGCGCTCGCCGGCCGAACCGTAGCCGGCCCCCATCAGCGCATCTGCCGCCTGGTCGAGATCGGCATCAGGCATGATGATCATGTGGTTCTTGGCACCGCCAAGGGCCTGAACGCGCTTACCGGCCTTCGTGCCGCGCTGGTAGACATATTCGGCAATCGGGGTCGAACCAACGAAGGACACCGCCTTCACGTCCGGATGGTCGAGCAGACCGTCGACCATTTCCTTGTCGCCGTGGACGACCTGAAGAATGCCCTCGGGCAGGCCCGCTTCCATGAAGAGGTTCCAGGCCAGCATCGGAGCAGAGGGATCGCGCTCCGATGGCTTGAGGATGAAGGCATTGCCGCAGGCGATTGCCGCCGGATACATCCACATCGGCACCATGGCCGGGAAGTTGAACGGCGTAATGCCGGCAACCACACCAAGCGGCTGTCGATCGGAATAAGAATCGATCGACGGCCCGACATTGCGGCTGAATTCGCCCTTCAGCAGGTGAGGAATACCGCAGGCAAAGTCGACGCAGTCGATGCCGCGCGCCACTTCGCCCAAGGCATCGTCATGCACCTTGCCGTGTTCTTTCGAAATTTCGCGGGCGAGATCATCGGCATATTGATCGAGCAGCGCCTTGAACTTGAACATGACGCGGGCCCGCTTCATCGGCGGGGTGGCGCCCCAGGCGACCTGCGCCTTGACCGAATTGGCGACGGCCGCGTTCAGCTCGTCCAGCGTCGAGAGCGGCAGTTCTGCGCTCTGCTCGCCGGTTGCCGGATTGAATACGGGCACGCGCCGCGTCGAACTCGACACATAACGCTTGCCGCCGACGGCATTCTCGATGATCTGCATTGGCCGCTCCTCCTTCGGGAACAAAAATTCTATATTCCAGTATGTAGAATATTTGTTCTATTTCACTCAAGCGTTTTGAGGATGCCTGCGAGTTTGGTCACGATCTCTTCGATCTGGCTTTCCGAAATGATCAGCGGCGGGCTCAGCGCAATGATGTCGCCGGTGGTGCGGATGAGCAGGCCCTGCTCGAATGCCCTCAGGAAGGCCGAGAAGGCGCGCTTGGTCGGCTGCCCGGCAATCGGCTCCAGTTCGATGGCGCCGACAAGCCCGATATTGCGGATGTCGATGACATGCGGCAGGCCCTTCAGGGAATGCAGCGCCGCTTCAAACTTCGGCGCCAGTTCCGCGCCACGCGTGAGCAGACCCTCGTCCTTGTAGGTTTCGAGCGTCGCCAGACCTGCTGCCGAAGCGATCGGATTGCCCGAATAGGTATAGCCGTGGAAGAACTCGATGACGTGTTCCGGCCCATTCATGAAGGCATCGTGGATTTCGGCCGAAACCATCACCGCGCCCATGGGAATGACGCCATTGGTCAGGCCCTTGGCGGTGACCATGATGTCGGGAACGACGTCAAAATAGTCCGCACCAAACGGCGTCCCCAGACGACCGTAGCCCGTAATGACCTCGTCAAAAATAAGCAGAATACCGTGCTTCTTGGTGATTTCGCGCAGGCGCTTCAGATAGCCCGGCGGCGGAATGAGCACGCCGGTCGAACCAGCAACCGGCTCGACGATGACTGCGGCAATGGTCGAGGCGTCATGGAGCGTAACGATGCGTTCCAGCTCGTCCGCCAGTTCCGTGCCATATTCCGGCGGGCCCTTGGAGAAGGCGTTCTTGGCAAGGTTATGCGTATGCGGCATGTGGTCGACACCGGCCAGCAGCGTGCCGAACATTTTGCGGTTGGTGACAATACCGCCCACCGAAATGCCGCCGAAATTGACGCCGTGATAGGCGCGCTCGCGGCCGATAAGGCGGGTGCGCGAGCCCTCGCCGTTGATCTTGTGATAGGCCAGCGCGAGCTTCAGCGCGGTTTCGACCGATTCAGAACCCGAATTGGTGAAGAGCACATGGTCGAGCCCATCGGGCGTGATGTCGACGAGGCGATTGGCGAGTTCAAACGCCTTGGGATGGCCCATCTGGAAGGCCGGCGCATAGTCGAGTTCCGCCGCCTGTTTAGCGATTGCTTCGACGATTTTCGGGCGCGCGTGACCGGCATTGCAGCACCAGAGGCCAGCGGTGCCGTCGAGCACCTGGCGGCCATCCGACGTCGTGTAGTGCATATCCTTGGCCGCGACGAACATGCGTGGCGACTTCTTGAATTGCCGATTAGCCGTGAACGGCATCCAGAACGCGTTGAGATCGTTCGGCACGACAGTTGTGGTGGACACGGCTTAGGCGCTCCCAATTTTCATGTCTGGTCGTTTCGTTCCTGATTGGCGCTTGACACGCATCGACGGAACCAAGATTTTTGACCAGTTGGAAAAATGTTAGCACTCCTGTTCATTCCCGCAAGGCGAAAATGGCGCCCCGAAAGCTGAAATCTCCAGCGTCATCGAAGATGATCGCGGCGTTGCCGAAGGCAACCTTGCCAGCGTCGCCGAAGGCGATCGCGACGGAGTCCTCTGCGCCCTCTGCAAAGCGCCAGCACAAGGCGGATGCGAAAGCGGCCGCGGCTGCGCCGGCAAAGCCGCGTCCATTGACGCGCAT
The DNA here is from genome assembly GCF_040509215.1 of Devosia sp. GTDB lineage: Bacteria > Pseudomonadota > Alphaproteobacteria > Rhizobiales > Devosiaceae > Devosia. Next base: position 22,166 of record NZ_JBEVLL010000361.1, on the reverse strand, counting down.
CCAGCGCGAAAAGCAGGACATCATTCTCGAAGCGGCACTGGAAGTGTTTTCCGCCCATGGTTTCCGCGGCTCGACCATCGACCAGATCGCCGAGGTCGCGGGCATGAGCAAGCCGAACCTGCTCTACTATTTCCCGAAAAAGGAAGAAATTCACCGCCGCCTGATGTCCGAGCTGCTGGTCACCTGGCTCGCCCCGCTTGAAGAAATGCGCGCCGATGGCGACCCCTTCGTCGAAATACGCTCATACATCCGCCGCAAGCTCGAAATGGCCCGCGATTTCCCCCGCCAGAGCCGGCTCTTTGCCAACGAAATGCTGCGCGGCGCGCCCCACATCATCGACATGATCGAAGTGGACCTCAAGGCGCTGGTCGATGAAAAGGCGCAGGTCCTTCTCGCCTGGATGGACCAGGGCAAGATCGCCCGCACCGATCCCTATCACCTGATTTTTTCCATCTGGGCCACCACCCAGCACTATGCCGACTTCGACGTCCAGGTCCGCGCGGTCCTCGGCAAAGGCCGCGGCGGGGAAGGGCGGTTCGAAGATGCGGCGCGGTATCTTGAGCAGCTGTTCCTCCACGGCCTGACGCCAAAACCGCGGGCCTAGCCCCCACTACCGCGATCGATCGTCACCACCGGGCTTGTCCCGGTGGTCCATGCCTCCCCGCCCCCATCGTCATCCTCGGGCTTGACCCGAGGACGCTTCACTTAGCCTCGGCGCAGCAAGTGCAACACCCTCGGGTCAAGCCCGAGGGTGACGACACCGAGCCTTGACAAACCGCATCCCACGCGCAAATACTAAAGCCACAACTTAACAATATCGAGGCCCCAACGATGCCGCAGACCGTATCTGCCCACATGATGCTGACACTGGACGGCTTCGGTACCGGCCTCAACCAGTCCCGCGAAAAACCCTTTGGCACCATCGATCCGCAACAGCTTGCCCGCTGGATGTTCAAGGATGGCGAGACCAACAAGGCCGAGGTCGCCGCCATCACCGATTACGGTGCCTACATCATGGGCCGCAACATGTTCGCGGCGCCGGGCGACACGGTCTGGGAGCCGGAATGGACCGGCTGGTGGGGTGACAACCCGCCCTATCACGCCCCCGTTTTCGTCCTTACCCACTACGAGCACGAACCCCTCTACATGGAAGGCGGCAATAGCTTCCACTTCGTCACCGAAGGCTATGACGTGGCCCTAGCCCGCGCGCGGGAAGCGGCCGGCGAGCGCAACGTCGCCATTGCCGGTGGCGTCAGCACGCTGCGCCATTATCTCAATGCCGGCGTCGTCGACACACTGCACCTGAAGATCGTCCCGCTCATCGCCGGGCAGGGCGAAAGCCTCTGGGACGGTCTGACCGCCACTCTTGAACCCATCGGAGCCCGCGCCACGCGCTACGTCACCCACATGGATTATCGCGTGGTAAAGTAGGGCGCTCCCCTACTTCTTCCGCGCCTTGCCGATCAGCCCCAGATGCGTCTGTTCAAACCCGCCATTGAGTTTCAGCCCATAGCCCAGCATCCGGTCGAGCCCGATATGGGCCACCCAGATAGCCGCCAGTCCAAAGGCCACCGGCCCAAGCACAAGGCCCAGCAAAGCCAACAGCGCCGGCGCCACATAGGTGTGCCCAAGATTATAGGTCATCGCCCCAACCGGCGCCGAGCGCAGATAGCCGAGCATGAAAAGATCGGGCGCGAGGAACAATAGGCCAAACACCAGCCAGGATTGTCCGAGCCACGCGTAAGCCAAAGTGCCTGATACCAGCGCCACCAGCCCCTCGAGGCGCTGCAGCACAATGGCATTGAGGGCCGATGGTCGGTTTCCCGTCGAGGCGAGACTGGTCATGACAAAATTCCTTTCCGTGTTGAGAGGAAAATAGGCACCGTCACCGACGAATAGAATTGGCCAAAATTCGGCGATCATCATTCATTATTGAATGGCTATGTCGCCTCATCTTGCTTCTGCCGTGTTGCGCCATATCTAATGGAAGAAAGCACAAACAGGGGATGCACCATGCCCACCAATGCGCGCCATTCCATCGTTGCCCTCAGGGCCCAGGTTCCAGACACGGCCTTCACCGCTTCGACCCTCGGCACTGTCCGCGAGGGCAGCGGCGCCGTGATCAATGACGAAGGCCTCGTCGTCACCATCGGCTATCTCATCACCGAGGCCGAAGAAGTTTGGCTCACGACCCATGACGAGCGCGTCGTGCCCGCCCATGTCGTCGCCTATGATCAGGAAACCGGCTTTGGGCTCGTCCAGGCCATGGGCGATCTCGACCTGCCCGCGCTGCGCCTCGGCAGTTCCACTGCCGCAAAGGTGCGCGATGTCGGCCGCATCATCGATGGCGAAGGCGACGAGGTCGTCAACGAGATTGTCGCCAAGCAGGAATTCGCCGGCTACTGGGAATACATGCTCGAAGAGGCGCTGTTCACCTCGCCCTTCCACCCCTCCTGGGGCGGCGCGGCGCTTCTCGATGACAATGACAATCTGATCGGCGTCGGCTCGCTGCGCCTGCAAATGCTGCAGGCCGGCGACACCACCGACATCAACATGGTCGTCCCCATCGACCTCCTCAAACCCATTCTCGACGATCTGATCACCCGCGGTCAGGCCCAGCGCGAAGCGCGTCCCTGGCTCGGCGTCTTTTCGGCCGAGCGCAACAATGGCGTCGTGGTGATGAATGTGTCCGATGGTGGCCCGGCCGAACAGGCTGGCCTCAAGAGCGGCGACGTCATCTCCGAGCTCGATGGCGAAGAGGTCGAAGGCCTCGGCGATTTCTACCGAAAGCTCTGGTCCAAATCCCCCGCCGGCTCGGAGTTCGCCCTGCGTATCGTCCGCTCGGGCCGTGAATCCTGGCTGCGGGTAAAAACCGCCGATCGCAACGATTTTCTGACCAAGCCGCCCCTGCAATAGGGGCGGCGCCGGTCAGGCGACCTGCATGGATTTCGTAAGCTGCACCGATTGCGGCAGCACAAACGGCGTGCCCGCCTTTGGCGCGGCACCAACCTTCAGCGGCACGTCGAACACGGCCTCCAGCACCGAGTCGGTCAGCACCGTCTCCGGCCGTCCGCTCGCCACCACCTGACCCTCGCGCAAGGCTGTGATCGCATCGGCATAAAGTGCCGTGAGATTGAGATCATGCAATACGGCGATCACACCGCCGCCACTGCGCGCAAAGCGCTTGGCGACATCCATGATCATCAACTGATGCTTGATATCGAGGCTCGAAACTGGCTCGTCGAGGAACAGATAGCGCGGCACGCCATCGATAACCGGCTCCCAGACCTGACACAGCACGCGCGCCAATTGCACGCGCTGCTGCTCGCCGCCCGAAAGCTCGCCGTAAAAACGGGCGCCAAACCCACTGAGATCGACCCGCGCCAGCGCTTCTTCGGGCAGGTGCTGCAAGGCGCGCGGATGCACGCCCGGCCGCCCGGCCGTCAGCCCCATGGCGACGACTTCGCGCACGGTGAAGGGGAAGGGGAGGTTGCTCGATTGCGGCAGCACGGCCCGCAGGCTCGCAATCTCCAACGGCTTCATGCTGGCAATATCGCGGCCATCAAGAAAGATGGTGCCCGAATATGCGTAGTCCCGGCACAAGGCCTTCAACAGCGTCGATTTACCCGAGCCATTGGGCCCGATGATCGCCGTCAGTTTTCCGGCCGGCGCTTCCATCGAAACGCCATGCAGGATTTTCCGGCCGCCCACGCTGACATCAATGCTGTCGATGGCAATCATGGATTTCACCAGGCAAAGGCGCTGCGGCGATGCAGCAGGATCCAGAGGAAGAACGGTCCACCAAAGGCCGCCGTGACGATGCCGATCGGCAGTTCGGCCGGCGCGACGATGGTGCGGCTCAGGGCGTCGCAAAACAGCAGGAAAGTGGCCCCAAGCAGCGCACTGGCCGGCAGCAGATAGCGGTGGTCCGGCCCGATCACGAGACGCAACAGGTGCGGCACGACAATGCCGACAAAGCCGATGCCGCCGCTGACCGCCACCGAGGCGCCGGTCGCCGCCGCCACGGCCACAATGGTGATGCGCTTGAACCGCTGCACCGGCACGCCGAGATGCGAAGCGGTGGCTTCGCCCAGCGTCATGGCATTGAGCCCCTTGGCGAGAAACCCGGCCGCCGCCAGCGCCACGAAAATGATCGGCCCTGCCGCCAGAACCTTGATCCAGGTTGCCCCGGCCAGCGATCCCATGCCCCAAAATGTGAGGTCGCGAAGCTGGTTTTCGCTGGCAATGTAGGTGAGCACGCCGCTGAACGCCCCAGCCAGCGCACCGATGGCGATACCGGCGAGCAGCATGGTGGCAATCGCCGTCTGCCCGCCGCGCGTCGCCACGCGATAGAGCACGAAAGTGGTGAGAAGCCCGCCGCCAAAGGCCGCCGCGGGCAGGGACCAGATGCCGAGCGCGGTGGTGAATGGCGCGAGAGCCGTACCCCCGAGCACGATGATGATGACGGCGCCAAGCGCCGCGCCGCTCGACACGCCCACAAGGCCAGGATCGGCCAGCGGATTGCGGAACAGCCCCTGCATGAGCAGGCCCGAAACCGCCAGCCCCGCACCAATGAGCACGCCGAGGATCATGCGCGGCATGCGGATATTGACGATCACGGCATAGTCCTTGAGGACCGCGGCGTCGTCGCTGCCAAAGCCGAGCCAGTGCCCGACGAGATTGACCGCCGAGGCGCCCGAAGCGCCGGTGGTCATGGACAGCACCATGGCTGCCAGCAGTGCAAAGACCAGGCCGATGACGGTGATGCGTCCGATATGGCTGCGATCGCCGGCGGGCCGGGCCAGTGCTTCACTGGCGGGTAGAGACATGGTGCTGGCCATATTTAGTTGTGCGCCTTGCCTTCGAGCAGGTCGGCAAGTTCAGTCGCCGCGGCGGCCGTACGCGGACCAAAGCCGAGCAGATACGCGCCGTCGAGGCGGTAGATCGCCTTGTTCTGGCCGGCCGGGGTCAGGGCAATCGCCTGGTTTGCCAAGAGTTCGGCTTCATTGGCGCCATGGTCGCCGCCACGATCCATCAGCAGGATGGCATCAGGCGCGGCAGCCGTAATGGCTTCCTCGGAAAGCGGGCGATAGCCCTCATATTCGGTGATGGCATTGGTCGCGCCAGCCAGCGCAATGATGCCATTGGCCGCCGTGCCGGTGCCCGAAGCCTGGATCTGACCACCCTGGTTGGAGAGGATGAACAGCACCTTCTTGGGCGCAGTGATGGCATCGGTGCGGGTCTTGAGCGCCGCGAATTCACCCTCGAGCTTGGTCGCGAGTTCTTCTGCCTTGTCGTCAAGACCAAGCGCCTGGCCCACGGCCCGCACCTTGGTGATCACGCCTTCGGCCGAGTAGCCTTCCGGAACCGTCTGGTATTCGACGCCAGCGTGGGAAAGCACTTCCAGCGCTTCCGGCGGGCCGCTGCCTTCGATGACCAGAAGGCCGCTCGGATTGACCGAGAGCACGCCTTCGGGGGCCAGCGCGCGCATATAGCCCACATCGGGCAGGCTCAGTGCGGCCTCGGGGAACATGGCGGTCTGGTCGCGGGCCACCAGCGTGCCCTCGGCGCCGAGCTCATAGAAAATCTCGGTCAGCGAACCGCCGATCGAAACGAGGCGGGCGGTGTCGGCAAACTTGTGAAGGTCCTCGGCCGAGACCGGAGCCACCGCAAAAGTGGCCGCGAGAAGAACTGCGGCGAGTGAGGTCAGGGTGCGCTTGTGCATGTGAAAAACTCAGGCAGCGTTGGAGGTTGAAAACAGCGGCAGGTGCTCGACGACCGAACGCCATTCCTTGCGCTCGTCTTCGCCTTCATGGCGCTTGCCGAAGAACTGGATGATCAGCTCGCGGTTTTCGTCATAAAGCTCCACCGAGGTGACATGCCCGTCCTTGGTCGGCTTGCGCACGGCCCAGGCCGCCACGACGTGATCCACCCGCAGGTGCAGGTGGAAGGTCTCGTCCATCACGTTGAGCCAGGGGCCCATCGGGCTGATATTGGTGATCGGGCCGGAATGGATCTGGATGCAGCCATCATTGCCGACAAAGGCCATGATTGGCAGGTCGGTGCCGGCGACGCCGCGGAACATGCTTTCGACGGCGGTGTGGTCGAGCTGCCAGGCAAAATCCTCGCCCACGGTTTCGAGCGCGTTGAGGCGTTCGAAGTTGAGCTTCTTGAGAAGGCCGAAGAACTGGTGCGTATCGGTCATCGCGGCCCAAGCGTCGCGCAGCGCATCAACGCCGGCCGCTTCGCCTTCGATCTTGGCAGGCGCATAGGGCACTACTTCGATGACATCGACCTGCTCGTCATGGCGCAGCGTCTCAACCAGTGCGTTCCATGCGGCAACATCGGTCGCCGGGCGGCCGTGCACCTTGTGCACCGCATTGCCGGCGCGATCGAAGAACTGCAGCGAGCGCTTGGTCGAGCCGTCTTCCGCCGTCTTTTCGATGGCAAAGCCATAGACCCAGCGGCTTGGGAAAATCCGGAGGTCGATCTGCTCGCCGAGCACGATGGAGGCGTGCGGATTGAACGAGACCTTTTCATAGGGCCCGATCTTTTCGTGCACGGCGCTTTCATTGCGCGTCAGCGCCATGACTTCGCCAACCGTCGTCAGCCCCTTGAGCACGGCTTCGACATCGGCACGGATGCGGATGGCGGTGCGGCCGACTTCGGCGGCCACGAGCTGCCCCTCGGTAATGCCATGAATGCGGGCAAAGTCGCGTTCGCGCATCTGCGGATGGAGTGCGCGAACGTTTCGGATGTCTTCAGCGGTTTTGGCGACGGTTTCGGTCACGGGGCTGGCCTATTTTGTGAGGATCAACTTGTCCTGCCGAGTGACCCGTAGACGATAGATCATGCCCTTGTGCTCGATCTGAATCTCATTGCCACCACCCAGCAGCTCGTCAGTGGTGACGATTTTCGTCTGGTTCGCTGTGGAAGGAAGATCATTCGCGGGCATAATTTATCCAATGAAGTCAGGCTGTTGCGGCGTCATCAACAAACGCCGGGGCAGGAGAAATAAACTTGACTTCTTTAGACAGAATAAATTATCTGCGCAATAGGTGATTGGAAGAGTCAGCATTCTTCCAGCCGGTCCGCCAGCCCTCCGCCAGCCAGCCGTTCACAAAAAGACTAATAAGAAACTGGAGACAGACATGGGGCTGGTCAGGTCACGCGCGGCCGCGCTTTTGGGCGGCGTCGCGCTGGCAATTGTTGCGCAACAGGGGGCTGTCGCGCAAAATGTCAACGCAACGAATATTACCCTTCTCGAACGCCTGGTCATCGGCGCCGGCGCGCCCAAGGTGGCGATCAATACGCCCCAGGCCGTGACGGTGCTCAACCAGGCCGATATCGACAAGGAACAGGCCGCGACCACAGGCGAACTCTTTGCCACAGTGCCGGGCGTCGCCATCGTCGGCAGTCAGCGCCAGTTCGGCGAGGCCTTCAATATCCGCGGCATCGGCACGACCGAAAATTCGTCTGACGGTTCGCGCATCATCATCAATATCGACGGTGCGCCTAAGTTCAATGAACAATACCGTATGGGCTCATTCTTCTCCGACCCCGAGCTATATAAGCAGGTAGAAGTCCTGCGCGGCCCGGCATCCTCGACCCTCTATGGCGCTGGCGCCATCGGCGGCGTGATCAATTTCACTACCAAGGACGCCTCCGACTTTATTCAGGACGGCGACACTGGCGCGGCGCGCATCAAGACTTCGTTCGACAGCAACGGCAAGGGTACTCTGACCTCTGCCGTGGTGGCACAGCAAGTCAATGAGACGTTCGAAATTCTGGCTGCCGGCAATTGGCGTCGTCGTGACAATGTCGAACTGGCGAATGGTAAGACGCTGGATGGCTCTGCCTTCAATACGCTTTCTGGCCTCGTTAAGGGCACAGCGCATTTTGGCGACAACAACGAGCAGGAACTGAGCCTCTCGTATCAGCGCTGGTTCAGCGATGCCAAGGATCAGGCATATGCCCAGACCGGCACGTCCTCTATGTTCGGCGTCACTGATCGCACGGTGGTCGATCAGACTGCAGTGCTTCACTGGGAAAATCCGGCAACGGACAACCCCTGGGTCGATCTAAAGGTTAACCTGAGCTACTCGGACACGCAGAACGATCAGACCAATCACCGGTACCAGCTCGGCGCTCCGCGCACCGTTATCGGCACTCCGAGTGGGGCCTCGCCGCAAAACGTCACCGCGGACAGCATCCTCTTGGATACGCGCTACGGATACAAGACCTGGCAACTGTCCGCCGACAACACGGTTGAGTGGATCGGCGATGGTTTCGAAAACTTCTTCACGACAGGTTTCCAGGGATCAACTCAGGATCGCACGGTTACCCGACCAGGCACTGCCGCTGCGCTACCGGCCCACCCACAGGGTACCGAAAATAAACTCGGCGTATTCGCACAGAACGAGTTCATCTGGGCCGAGAAGCTGACCCTAATCGCCGGCGCTCGCGGTGACTTCCATTGGGTCAACTCGACAACTGGTGCGGCAAATGTGGAAGGCAGTGCCTTCTCGCCCAAGCTCTCCGCCCACTACGAAGTCAATGACAACATCGGCATTTTTGCCTCGGTGGCACATACCGAGCGCCTGCCGACTATCGATGAACTTTATTCAGTGGCTGCAGCTTCTGCACCAATTCCAGTTCGTAGTCCTCTCGGCAGTGCACCCAAGAGCACGAGTCTTGGTCTTCAGAAGGAAATCGCCGATACGATCGAGGGGGGCTTCTCGCTGTCGGCAAACGATGTGCTGACATCGGGCGACAGCGCCGCGATCAAGACAACCGCTTTCTACAGCGATCTGACCAACCTGATCGCTTCCAACACAGCCAATCCGTTCGGTGGTGCCACCGTCCCCTATTATGGAAACATCGGCAAGGCGAGCATCTACGGCATCGAAGTCGAAGGTTCGTATGACAGCGAGTTGCTTTACGCGAGCCTCGCCTATGGCCTCACCATCGGCGACAACCGCGTCACGAATACGCCACTGACCACGGTTCCGCAAAGCAAGCTGGCCCTGACGGTCGGCATCCGCAATGTCGAGTACAATCTTGACTTCGGTACGCGCCTGACCATTGCCGACAAGGGGCGGTATTTTGTTCAGGGATCGGCTCAGCAGCCAATCGACGGCACGGCGGACGCATATGCCACCGTGGATCTCTTCGCCTCATGGAAGCCTGACACCGGCCCACTCGCCGGCACTGAATTCCAGGCAGGCATCGACAACGTGCTGAATGCCGACTACCGACAAAATCTGGCGGTGGACCGTTCCACCGGTCGCACCTTCAAGATCTCGGTGGCCAAGCAGTTCGGTTGGTAACTCACTCGCAAACAAGAGCTTTCCGTCCCATGCCGGATAGCTCTGGGCCGAAGCGGCGATCCCTCGGGGTCGCCGTTTTCGTTCGGGCTCCGAACCCTCTTTACATATAATAGTACTTTATATAGCGTCCTCTCACTGCCCGAAGCGAAACGCCGGGCGGTCATTTGGGAGGATCCATCGTGAGCATCATTACCAAGCTGGCCATCGCGGCCGGCCTCGCTACTGCCTTGTCTACTGCTGCCTTTGCGCAGGACCTGACAGGCAAGGTTATCGGCTTTTCGCAGATCGGCTCGGAATCGGGCTGGCGCGCGGCCGAAACGTCTGTGACCAAGCAGGAAGCGGAAGCCCGTGGCGTCGATCTGAAATTTGCCGACGCCCAGCAGAAGCAGGAAAACCAGATCAAGGCGCTGCGCGGCTTCATCGCCCAGGGCGTTGACGCCATCCTCATCGCCCCCGTGGTCGCCACCGGTTGGGAAGATGTGCTCAAGGAAGCCAAGGAAGCCGAAATTCCGGTCGTCCTGCTCGATCGCGGCGTCGATGCGCCCGAAGACCTCTACCTGACCTCGGTCGCCTCCGATCAGGTCCTCGAAGGCCGTACGGCCGGCGAGTGGCTGGTCAATCAGGTCGCCGGCAAGGACTGCAACGTGGTCGAACTGCAGGGTACCGTGGGTTCGAGCCCGGCCATCAATCGCAAGCAGGGTTTTGAGGAAGGCATCGCCAGCGCTGCCAACGTCAAGATCACCCAGAGCCAGACCGGTGACTTCACCCGCTCCAAGGGCAAGGAAGTCATGGAAGCCTTCCTGAAGTCCTCCAATGGCGGCGCCGATATCTGCGCGGTCTATGCCCACAATGACGATATGGCCGTCGGCGCCATCCAGGCCATCAAGGACGCTGGCCTCAAGCCCGGCACCGACATCCTCGTCGTTTCCATCGACGCCGTCCCCGATATCTTCACCGCCATCGCGGCCGGCGAAGCCAATGCCACTGTGGAACTGACCCCGAACATGGCCGGCCCGGCCTTCGACGCCCTCGCTGCTTACCTTGCCGATGGCACGGAACCGGAAAAGTTCATCATCACCGAGTCCAAGCTCTATACTTCGGCTGATGACCCGGCCGGCGAATACGAGCGCCGCAAGGGCCTCGGCTACTGATAGACTGAATACGTCGGGGTGGGGTCAGTTCTTGTGGCCCCACCCCACCCTCATTCCCTCCCCATCAAGGGGAGGGAGGCGCAGGCTGAAATCTCCCGGCTCTTTCGTCTCCCTCCCCCTTGTGGGGAGGGATCAAGGGTGGTGGTAGCGGCAAGCACCAAGTAGGAGGGCGACTGAGGACTGAGCTGCGAAAAGCAGCAGGGGAGGGGCAATGGCGGAGACCGGCTACGCGCTTGAAGCGCGCGGGATCGTCAAGATCTTTGGTAATCACGTAGCGCTCGACAAGGTCGATTTCGGCCTCAGACCCGGCGAGGTCCATGCGCTCCTCGGCGAAAACGGCGCCGGCAAGTCGACGCTCATCAAAATCCTCACCGGCGCCTACCAGCCAAGCGCTGGCGAAGTCATCGTCGATGGCGTCCCGGTGACGCTCAACAATCCCCAGCACGCCCAGACCTATGGCATCGGCACGGTCTACCAGGAGGTCAATCTCCTGCCCAATCGCTCCGTCGCCGAAAACCTCTATCTCGGCCACCAGCCGACCCGCTTCGGTTTCGTCGATCGCCGCAAGATGGAGCGCGATTCCAAGACCGTGCTCGCGCGCTACGGCCTCAATATCGATCCCTCGAGCGAACTCGGTGCCCATTCTGTCGCCGTCCAGCAAATCGTCGCCATCGCCCGTGCCGTCGAACTCTCCGGTAAGGTCTTAATCCTTGATGAGCCGACTGCGAGCCTTGATCGCAATGAAGTGGAACGCCTCTTCGAGATCATAGCCGACCTCAAGAAATCCGGCCTCGCCGTTGTCTTCATCACCCATTTCCTCGATCAGGTCTTTGCCATCGCCGATCGCGTGACGATCCTCCGCAATGGCAAGCTGATCGACACCAAGGCCCTCGATACCCTGACGCGCACCGACGTCGTCCGCCTCATGCTGGGCAAGGACATCGCCTTCTCCGGCGCCACCAAACTCGAAGAAAACCGCCCCCTCGGCGAGGTGCTCCTGGATTTCAAGAATTACGGTCGCAAGCGCAGCGTCCACCCGTTCAACCTCACCATTCACAAGGGCGAAGTCGTCGGCGTCGCCGGCCTCCTGGGCTCCGGTCGCACCGAAATGGCCCGCATCATGTTCGGCGCCGACGCGGCCGATGAGGGCACCGTGTCTGTTGCCGGCACCCCAACCTCCATCGCCCGCCCCACCGACGCCATCGCCCACGGTTTTGGCTTCTGCCCCGAAGACCGCAAGGCCGAAGGCATTTTTGGCGACCTATCGGTGCGCGAAAACATCGTCATTGCCCTGCAAGGCAAACTCGGCTGGTTCAGCGCCCTCAATCGCGACGAGCAGATGGAAATCGCCGGCCGCTTCGGCGAGGCCATGGATATCCGCGCCGCCTCGCTCGATATGCCGGTCAAACTCCTTTCGGGCGGCAATCAGCAAAAGGTCATCCTCTCGCGCTGGCTCGCCACCGACCCGGCCTTCCTCATTCTCGACGAACCCACCCGCGGTATCGATGTCGGCGCCCATGCCGAAATCGTCCGCACCATCAATCGCCTGCGCGATGAAGGCCTGGCGCTCGTCGTCATCTCCTCCGAGCTCGACGAGGTCGTCGCCTATTCCTCGCGCATCGTAGTCATGCGCGATCGCGAGCTGGTCGCCGAGCTCAATGGCGAAAACATCAATCCCGGGGTCATCGTGCAGGCCATCGCCAATCACAAGGAAGGAGCGTCAGCATGATCCGCCGCTCGCTCCTCAAACTCGCCAATCCCCAGCTCCTCGCCCTGGTCGGCGTGCTGCTGATCAATTGGCTCCTCTTCCCCAATTTCTTCCGCGTCACCTGGCAGGATGGCCGCTTCTTCGGCTCGCTGATTGACGTACTCAATCGAGGCGCCCCCGTCGCCATTCTGGCCGTCGGCATGGTCGGCGTCATCGCCACCAAGGGCGTCGATCTCTCGGTCGGCGCCGTCATGGCCGTAGCCGGCGCCGTCGCCGCCACCATGGTCGTCGCGGGCTATCCCGCGCCCATCGCCGTTGTCGCCGCGCTCGTCGTCGGCCTCCTCTGCGGCCTCTGGAATGGCATCCTCGTCGCCATTCTCGATATCCAGCCGATTATCGCCACGCTCGTGCTCATGGTCGCCGGCCGCGGCATCGCCCAGCTCATCACCGAAGGGTTCATCGTCACCTTCAACGATCCCCTGCTCATCTATATCGGCACCGGCTCCTTCTTCGGCTTCCCCATGGCCGCCGTTATCGCCCTGGTGCTGACCATTATCGTCACCCTCATCGTCCGCCGCACCGCCATCGGCCTCTTCATCGAAGCTGTAGGCGTCAATCGCGCCGCCGCCAGCCTCGCCGGCATCCGCAGCCGCATGCTCTTGCTGGTGGTCTATTCCCTTTCCGGCCTCTGCGCCGCCATTGCCGGCATCATCGTTGCCGGCGACATTCGCGGCGCCGATGCCAACAATGCCGGCCTCTGGCTCGAACTCGACGCCATCCTCGCCGTCGTCATCGGCGGCACCTCGCTCCTCGGCGGCCGCTTCTCTGTGCCGCTCGCCGTCGTCGGCGCCCTCATCATCCAGGCGATGAATACCGGCATCCTGGTCTCGGGCTTCCCGCCCGAATTCAACCTCATCGTCAAAGCCGGGCTGATCTTCATCGTCCTTGTCATCCAGTCGCCGCTCGCGAGCCGCCTCGCCCCGCCGCGCCTTGTCCCCGCCGCCAAGGGAACCGCGAAATGAACCGTTCCCTTCGTCCGCTGGTTGCCACGGCGCTGATTTTTGCCATCGCCTATGCCCTGGCGGTCATGCAGTTCCCCTCTATGTTCTCGACGCGGGTCCTCGGCAATTTCCTCACCGACAATGCCTTTCTCGGCATCGCGGCGGTCGGCATGACCTTCGTCATTCTCTCGGGCGGGATCGATCTCTCGGTCGGCGCGGTCATCGGCTTTACCGGCGTGCTCGTCGCCGTGCTCATCACCTGGGTTGGCCTCCACCCGGTCCTCGCCTTTGCCATTGCCATCATCGTGGCCGGCGGCTTTGGCGCCACCATGGGTCTCGCCATTCACTACCTGCAGGTGCCCGCCTTCATTGTCACCCTCGCCGGCATGTTCCTCGCCCGCGGCGGCGCCTCGGTCATCACGCGCGATTCCGTGCCGATCAATCACGAATTCTATGACTGGATTTCGGACCTCACCATCCGCCTCCCCGGCGGCGGGCGCCTGAGTTTCATCGGCCTCACCATGGTCGCCATCTTCATCATCGGCGCGCTCATCGCGCACCGGACCAAGTTCGGCTCCTATGTCTATGCCCTCGGCGGTAATCCGGTTTCCGCTTCGCTGATGGGTGTCCCCGTAGCCCGCACCACCGTCGCCATCTACACGCTCTCTTCCGTTCTCGCCGCCATTTCGGGAATCGTCTTTTCCCTCTATACCTCCGCCGGCTATCCGCTGGCCGCGGTCGGCGTCGAACTTGACGCCATCAGTGCCGTGGTCATCGGCGGCACCCTCCTTACCGGTGGCTATGGCTTCGTCCTCGGCACCTTCATCGGCGTGATGCTGCTTGGTCTCGTCCAGACCTACATCATCTTCGATGGCACGCTTTCGAGCTGGTGGACGAAAATCGTCATCGGCATTCTATTGTTCCTGTTCATCGTGCTGCAGCGCCTGATATTCGTTGCGTCCGCACCCGGAGAGAAAGCCCAAAAGGCCTAAGGCAAGACCGCACCATGATCGAAGCTGGCAGCCTCATCCGGTCCCTTTCGGGCCGGCACGCTGCGCGCAATTTCCATACTTTCGTGATCAACGAGATCGGCCGGGCCATCGTCAGCGGTGAGTTCCCGATCGGCTCGGTGCTGGCCAGCGATGCCGTCATGATGGAGACCTATGGCGTCTCGCGCACGGTTTTGCGCGAGGCGGTCAAAACCCTCGAAGCCAAGGGCCTCGTCGAAGCCCGCCCAAAGGTCGGCACCCGCGTCTCCCCCAAAAGCCGCTGGAATTTCTTCGATAGCCAGGTCCTTGCCTGGCACTTTCACGCCCCGCATGACCGGCGCTTTTACGAAAACCTCTTCGAGGTTCGCGCCGCCCTTGAGCTGCCCGCCGTCGAAGGCGCCGCCCGCCATCGCACCGCCGAACACGTCCGCCTGATGAAGTACTGGCTGCATCAGGCCGCCACCTCAGGCGACAGCCTCGAACAGTTCGGCCTCGCCTGTCTCGAAGTCCACAGCCTCATCGCCGAAAGCGCGCAGAACACGCTTTTGCGCGCCGTCGTGGGCGTCGTGGAGCTGTTGCTGGCCGTCGCGCTGACCCGTCGCAGCGACACGGTGACGGCCTATTGCGAAGCAACGGTTGCGGGCCTCGAAAAGGTCGTTCTCGCCATCGAAGCCGGCAAAGTGGAAGAGGCACGCGACGCTCTCGTCACGTGCCTCGATCTCGATCACAAGCGGATTTTGGAGGGCGTGTAGCCTGAGGCTACCACTCAAACTCCGGCCCATTGATCCGGGCCCCGAGCAAAAACACGTCCGACATCAACCGCAGCGGTGCCGCGTCGACATCACTCTGATGCTGGTCCAGCAGATCGGCAAACCGGTCATACATGGCCGAATATTCGAGATCGCCATGCTCGAGCACCGTCTGGCCATTGACCACGAGCTTGCGCCCACCGTTCTCAAGCTTGATCTCGTTGCCCTTGCCCGTCTCGAACCGGATGGTCCAGATTTCCCCGCTCTCTTCGAGCCAGTTGAACCCGCAGGAGAGCTTGGGCTTATGCGCCTGGCTCGATTTGAAGACGATATCGGCATCGACCGGCGTCTGCCGATTGGCCGGGAAAGTCAGCTTAGAGCTTTCGACAAACACCGGAAACGGCATGACCTTGGTAAAGATCGAAAAGGCATTGATGCCGGGATCGCAGACGCCGAACCCACCGGGCTCCCACACCCAATCCTGCCCCGGATGCCACTTGCGCACGCTTTCGCGCCAATCGATGCGCGCCGAAGTGACGCCTTCATCGGAAAGGATCGCCTTGGCTCGATCGACCGCCGCATTAAACTGGCTGTGCCAGGTCTGATACAGCACCCGATCAAGGCGCTTCGCATGCGCAATAAGATCGTCGAGTTCCGAAATCGTCGTCGTCGGCGGCTTTTCCATCATCACGTCCTTGCCGGCGTCGAGCGCCTCGCGAACGTAGGTGTGGCGAATGCCCGGCGGCGTGCAGATGGAAACGAGACCAACCTCGGGCATCGCCGCATAAAGCTCGCCCGGCGTCTTGAACACCGGCACCGAGCCATGGCCCACGCCGCGCGTCGAAACCGTCGCAGCCAGCTCAAAATCATCCGAAGCGTCGATCACCGGCAGGTGCTGGTCCACAGCGATCTTGCCCACACCGATCACCGCAATTTTGCGCTTGGCCATATCCATCTCCCGAGCCGAATTTGCCCGGTGTTAGAGCAAACCTCTCCCCCGCCTGCCAAGGCCTTTTCACAACAAAAGTATGATTTTATTCCGACTGTGGCGCCGGAGGCTCCCAAAGCTCGATCTGGTTGCCCTCGGGATCGTGGATGCGCGCAAAGCGGCCTGTCTCGGGTGTGTCCCATTCATCCGGCCGCGTCTCGATGGCAATGTCAGCCGCTCGCAATTGCGCGATCATCCCGTCGAGATCATCGACCCGAAAATTGATCATCCATTGCTTGTCGGCGGGAAAATAATCGGTGGTTTCCTTGAACGGCGCGAAGACCGTCAGCCCTGCTTCCTGGTTCCACATCTGAGAAATGCCGAGATGCGTTTCATACCAGGCCGCCAGCGCTGATGTGTCGCGCGACCGAAAAAACATCCCGCCAATGCCAAGCGCCTTTGCCATGTGGTCCTCCAAGGTTCGCCCCCTCCCATCCTCCCCCATCAAGGGGGAGGTGCGGGCCGGTGACTTTGGCACGATCCAGCCAAAAACTCGATGCACCACCTCCCCCTTGATGGGGGAGGCCGGGAGGGGGTGTCGGCACCCGCAACTTTACCGGATCAAAATCGCCCTAAAATCATTCACATTCGTCCCCGTCGGCCCGGTCACGAACAAATCCCCAATCGCCTCAAACGCCCCATAGGCATCGTTGTTCGCCAGCGCAGCCAGCGGGTCCAACCCCGCCTCGCGCATCCGCCTTGCCGAAGTGCCATCGACAAACGCCCCGGCATTATCCTCCGACCCGTCGATCCCGTCCGTATCCCCCGCCAGCGCCGTCACCCCCTCGACGCCATCAAGCGCAATGGCCAGCGCCAGCAGAAACTCCCCATTCCGCCCGCCACGACCCTTGCCGCGGAGGGTGACAGTTGTCTCGCCCCCGGACAGCAAAACCACTGGCTTTTCGAACGGCTGGTTGCGCTGCGCAATTTCCTTGGCAATGGCCGCATGCACCAGCGCCACATCCCGCGCCTCGCCCTCGATGGAGTCGGACAGCACAGAGGCCCCAAACCCCCGTTTCCGCGCTTCCTCAGCCGCCGCCGTCAGCGACAGCACTGCCGAGGCAATGGTCACAACCGAATTGCCGACAAACCGCGCATCATCCGAGCGCGGCGCCGCATTGTCCTCGCTTGCCAGCAGCGTCTTCGCCGCCTCCGGCAGCTCCAGCCGATAAAGCTCGGCAAACTTCCGTGCATCGGCCCGTGTGCCAGCCAGTGAAATCGTCGGCCCCGAGGCCACCAGCGCCGGATCGTCCCCCGGCACATCCGAAACCACCAGCGTCGCCACCCGCGCCGGCGCCGCCAGCGCCGCGAGCCGCCCACCCTTGATTGTCGAAAACTGATTGCGGATGAGGTTCATCACCCCGATGGGCGCACCCGACGCCAGCAGCGCCCGATTGATCGCCTGCTCGTCTTCGAGCGTCATCCCCTCGGCCGGCGCCGGCAGCAGCGCCGAACCGCCCCCCGAAATCAGCGCCACGACAAGATCATCCGCCGTCAGCCCGCTGACGATGTCTTTCAGCCGCTTGGCCGCTGCAAAACCCGCCGCGTCCGGCACCGGATGCGCCGCTTCGACAATCTCGATCCGCTCGCATTCTTCGGCATAGCCATAGCGCGTCACCACCAGTCCGGTGATCTCACCCGGCCAGGCCAGTTCGAACGCCCGCGCCATCTGCGCCGACGCCTTGCCCGCGCCGATGACGATGGTCCGTCCCTTCGGCGCCTGTGGCAAATGCCGCGAAACCGCCAATGCCGGCTGGGCGCGCTCCACGGCAAGCTCGAACAGGGTTTGCAGCAGCGCGCGGTCCATGGTCATCCTCCGACCCCCAAAATTCCTCGCCGCCTTTGTGGAGAGCGTCGCCCGCCTTGTCCAGCCTTGCCGTCATGTCAAAAGGCAGACACATAGAGGCGCTAGCGGCACGCTTCTGGAGTTTTCATGACCGAACGATTCGCCATCTATTACGCGCCCTCCGCCAATAGCCCGCTCTGGGACCGCGCCGCCGCCTGGCTCGGCCGCGATCCGCTGACCAATGAGCTTTTCGATGGCTCCGTCGCCGGCGTCGAACGCAATCGCCTGCTCAATCTCACCCAGTCGGCCAATCGCTACGCCTTCCACGCCACCATCAAGCCGCCCATGGCGCTGGCCGAAGGCACGACCATCGAAGAGCTACGCGCGGCCCTCACCAATTTTGCCCGCACCCAGGCGCCCTTCGTGCTGGGCCATCTGCGTGTCGCCTCCCTCGACGGTTTCCTCGCCCTCATTCCCGCCGGGCCCAACGAGGCCTTGCAGGATTTTGCCTCCTATGTGGTCGAAGAGTTCGAACCCTTCCGCGCCCCGCTGAGCATCAAGGACCGCGCGGCCCGTGCCGCCCGCGGCCTCTCCCCGCGCCAGGAAGAACTGCTTGATTCCTACGGCTATCCCTTTGTCTTCGACGAATTCCGTTTCCACATGACCCTGACCGATCGCCTCCCGGAAGAAGAGCGCGCCGAAATCACCAAGGCGCTGGAATCCTGGTTTGCGCCCGACATTGCCGAGCCGATCCTGTTCGATCGTCTCGTGCTGTTCCACGAGCCCGATAGCGGCCGCCCCTTCCGCCGCCTCGAAGACTACAAGTTGGGAGCCTGAGCCGTGTCCGAACTCGTCCTCTCCAATGCCCGCGTGGTTCTTGCCAATGATGTCGTGACCGGCAGCGTCCTCGTGCGCGATGGAAAAATCGCCGATATCGACACCAGGAACACCCATACCGGCGAGGACTTTGGCGGCGACTATCTGATCCCCGGCCTCGTCGAACTGCACACCGACCATCTCGAAAATCACTACCGCCCGCGTCCCGGCGTCTTCTGGGACCCGCTCGCCGCGCTTCACGCCCATGACGTGCAGATTTCCGGCTCAGGCATCACCACGGTTTTCGACGCCGTCCGCATCGGCTCCGATATCGACCTGCCCAACATGCTCGAGCACTCGAAGAACCTGGTGGAAGCCGTCCGCGCCGGCCCCGAACAGGGTTGGCTCCGCGCCGAACATTTCCTGCACCTGCGCTGCGAATTGCCGAGCCACGACGTCGTGGAACATTTCGAAGCCTTCGCCGACCATCCCCAGACGCGCCTCGCCTCGGTCATGGACCACACGCCGGGCCAGCGCCAGTTCCGCTCGCTTGAGGACTACAAGCGCTTCTACGCCAAGCATATGGGCCAGAACGAAGAGCAGATGCTGGCCTATATCAATGCCCGTCAGGCCGAGCACGACCGCTATTCCGCGCCCAATCGCAAGGCCATCGTCGCCCGCGCCCACGAGCTGGGCCTGGCACTCGCGAGCCACGACGACGCGACGCTGGCCCAGGTCGAGGAAGCCGCCGAAGACGGCATTTCCATCGCCGAATTCCCCACCACCCTTGAAGCCGCCGCCGCTGCCCACGATGCCGGCCAAGCGGTCCTCATGGGCGCGCCAAACGTCGTCCGCGGCAAATCTCACTCCGGCAACATTTCAGCGAGCGATCTGGTCGCCGCCGGCCTCCTCGATATCCTCAGTTCCGACTATGTGCCCTTTGCCCTGCTGCAGGCCGTCTTCATCCTGCCCCAGCGCTTGGAGGAGGTCAGCTTGCCCCAGGCACTCGCCACCGTAACCAGAAATCCGGCGGAAGCGGCCGGCCTTGTGGACCGTGGCGAGATTGCCATTGGCAAGAGGGCCGATCTGGTGCGAGTTTCAGGTGAGACTCGCGTGCCCGCGGTGCGCGGTGTCTGGAAAGAGGGGATCAGGGTCAGTTGAGCGATCGTCCGCCCGGAGTGCTGGTTCTGGTCATTGGTCCTTCCGGCGTCGGCAAGGATACGTTGATCACGGGCGCTCGCCAGGCGCTCGATGCCGACAAGCGCTTCAGCTTCGTGCGGCGCCTCGTTACCCGCCCCACCGATCTCGATGTCGAAGACCATCTCTCCATCGAGCCCGACGAATTTGCCGACGCTCTCCTCAATGGCCGCCTGGCGCTCCATTGGGAGGCCCATGGGCTCAATTACGCCTTGCCCATCGGCGTTGATACCGATCTCGCTCTCGGCCGTATCGTCGTTGCCAATGTCTCGCGCCACGTCGTGCCAGCGGCCATCGCCAAATACCCCAATTGCCACGTCCTCATGATCACGGCGGAGATTTCGCTCCGCGCCGAACGCCTCTCCAAACGCGGCCGCGAAAATCGCGATCAGATCACTGCCCGCCTCGCCCGCGAAGGCGCTGCTTTGCCCGCCGCCGTGTCGCCCGTCATGATCGACAATTCCAGCTCCGTCGGCATCGGCGTCACCGCCTTTGTCATGGCCCTGCGCAAACTCGCCGACGAATGAACCCTTTTTCGGTTCGGTGCGTTCAATCCTGATCAAGCGTCAGGAGTTCTCCATGAGTCGAAACGGACTTTATGCCCTGGTGGCCGTGCTTGCCGTGGCCGTCGTCGCCTTCGCGATCTATACCTATCAGCAGCAGCAAGCCCAACCGGGCATTGAAGTGCGGATCGACGAGCAGGGAGTGTCCATAGATGGAAACGGCTAGGGAAACGCATCGCGTCGCCATCGCTACGGCCATCACGGTCGAATTGCAGCGCCAGGCCGAGGCGGGGGAGATTCGCATCGATGTCGAGGCGCTGGCCGATGCGGTCCTGCGCGTCCTCGATCCGCATCCGCCATTGGCCGAGGGCCAGCGCCCCGAAGAGCTCAATTCGAGCAATGACGGCTAGAGCGCGTCAGTCCCGGGCCCATGCGGCGCCGGGACCAACCGCGGCGCCTCATTCGTAGAATCCGTTGCGGTCTCCGCAGTTTTGCGAATGCCCCTCGAAAGGCTCCACCAACCCGCCGGGCAGACCATGGCATCAGCGTCGTGGTCCAATCTGCGAGGTGTGGAGAAAATGCTTGGCTATGTTCGCGTAAGCCCCGATCAGATCCCGTTGGGAGAGACCGCTCTCCTGCTCTTTGTCCATAAGGGCGAATTATGCGCCGGCGTGCTTAAGCACCGCTGCGATGGTCGCATGGAGCGGCTGGTCCCTGAAGATCCCTCCCCGAACGATCTTATTCTGGGCATTTGCCGGCTCATGGCCGACATGCCTGACAACTCCAACCTGCTGGTCGTGCTCGAGGCCCTGGCCTATTGGCCCGAGCCGTTCCCGACTTTGCGCGAATTCTCGGCTTCAAAGTAATAAAATCAAATAAGTCTAAAAGTTGAAGTAACTATAAAATAACTACATCCGCGTTGATCGACAAATCTACGTAAAGTCGCGAATTACGCAGAGCGACCAACAAGAAGAAGATCTTCCTCAAGACAACGGCAGATCGTCCGTTGCGAAGCAGGAGGCTACCGTGTTCAAGAAACGTAATCTCGCAGCCGCATTTATTGTCGCGTCTGCTTTGCTAACCAGTACTGCAATGGCCCAGGACCTGCTGGGTGGTCTCCTCGGAGGGGGCTCCGGCGGCGATAGCTCCAGCGTTCTCGGTGTCATCGGCGGCTCCGATAGCGGCGCGCTTGTGACCCTGGGCAGCGGTTCAGCCGGTGATAGTGGTCTGGTCAATGTCGGCCTTGGCGGAGGCGGGGGCAATGTGCTCGATGCCAATGTCGGGGGCGGTTCCAGTCCCCTTGTTGGTGCCAATGTCAGCTCCGGCGGCAGCAATGGCCTGCTCGATGTCAATGCCGGCGTCGGCGGCCTGGTGGGCGCCAATGTCAATGTCGGCGGCTCCGGCGGATTGCTCGGTATCGGCATCGGCCTTGGTGGCGGCAATGGCGGCAATGGTGGAAACGGCGGCAATGGAGGCAACGGCAATAACGGGAACAATGGCGGCAACGGCAATATAGGCGCCAATGGCAACAATGGTAACGGCGGCAATGGCGGCGGAATCTTCTCCCGCAATGGCGGCGGCGGTGGCACCGGCGCAGCCTTTGCGTCGACCGGCGCCTGCGCCGGCAGCAATCCCAATCAGTTGATCAGCGTCTTCCAGTCCACTAAGCTTCGTGGCTGGGATCGCGCCACCAATATCCAGCTCGTGCCGATCAAGGTCTGCAACGAAGTGCGCCGGCAGATTGCGGGCTGGCTGGCCGGCAATGGCGATTATCACCGCATGGTCGGGGCCGTCGCCTCCGATCCGCTGATCAATGCTGCGCTGAGCCGCAGCAAATACCAGCCGGGCCACGTTCTCGGCGTCGATGCCAGCGGCCCGACGCTCACCGTCTACGTCTTCTGATCTCTCCCCCCGTCCGGATCAGAAAACAAGCAACCGGCTGCCTTTCG
>NZ_JBEVLL010000360.1:0-12069 GCF_040509215.1 Devosia sp. | reverse complement strand
AACCGGTTCAACGACGAGCCTCCGATGGCGACAGCATGGCCGCGCGCCAGCGCACCACCGACGAAGTGCTCGACGTGCGCAATCCCGTGGATGTGCAGCGCGACAAGGAATATTTCCAGACCAAGTCCGCCATATACAACGCCCTGATCGACTCCATCCACCTCAGCCAGATGGCAACTATGCATCAGCAGTCGGCGCGCGAGGAAATCCGCGACATCGTCGGGGAAATCATCGCGCTCAAATCCATCGTCATGTCGATTTCCGAGCAGGAAGACCTGCTTGAGGATATCTGCAACGACGTGCTCGGCTATGGCCCGCTTGAGCCGCTTCTGGCGCGCGACGACATCGCCGATATCATGGTGAATGGCTCGCAGAAGTGCTACATCGAAGTCGGCGGCAAGGTGCGCCTGACCAATGTGCGCTTCCGCGACGACGCGCATCTGATGAACGTCTGCCAGCGCATCGTTTCCCAGGTCGGCCGTCGTGTCGACGAAAGCTCGCCCATATGCGACGCCCGTCTTCCCGATGGCTCGCGTGTCAACGTCATCGCTCCGCCGCTCGCCATCGACGGCGCTGCGCTCACCATCCGTAAATTCAAGAAAGACAAGCTGACCCTGCAGCAGCTCGTCAAATACGGTTCCATTTCGCCCGAAGGCGCCGAGGTGCTGCGCATTCTTGGCCGCGTCCGCGCCAATGTGCTGATCTCGGGCGGTACCGGCTCGGGTAAGACAACGCTGCTCAATTGCCTCACCGCCTTCATCGAGAAGGACGAGCGCGTCATTACCTGCGAAGACTCCGCCGAACTCCAGCTCCAGCAGCCGCACGTTGTGCGTCTTGAAACCCGCCCGCCCAACCTTGAAGGCGAGGGCGAGATCACCATGCGTGATCTCATCAAGAATTGCCTGCGTATGCGTCCTGAACGCATCATCGTCGGCGAAGTCCGCGGCCCGGAGAGCTTCGATCTTCTCCAGGCGATGAATACGGGTCACGATGGCTCGATGGGCACGCTCCACGCCAACTCGCCGCGCGAGGCCCTGTCCCGTCTTGAATCCATGATCACCATGGGCGGCTATTCCCTGCCGAGCCGCACCATCCGCGAAATGATCGTGTCCTCCATCGACGTCGTCGTCCAGGCCGCGCGTCTGCGCGATGGTTCGCGCCGCATCACCCACATTTCCGAAGTGCTGGGCATGGAAGGCGACGTGATCGTGACGCAGGACGTCTTCGTCTATGACATTATGGGCGAAGACAGCAACGGCATGCTCATGGGCAAGCACCGTTCGACCGGTATCACCAAGCCGCAATTCACCGAGCGGGCGCGCTATTTCAACGAAGAGGCCAATCTGGTCGAGGCGCTGGAAAAGGCCAACACCGAACAGCATGAGCTGATGGGGCGCTGACATGCTCACCACCATCCTGCTTGCAGTTCTGGCCGTCATTGCCGTTGGCGCCGCCGGCTTTGCCCTGGTTCCCTCGGCCCTAGGCAATACCCGCGCCGACAAGCGCCTCAAAGCCTATCAGGGCGACATCCGCACGACCCGCCGCGAACTCGACGTCAATCGAACACGCGACGCCCGTCGCAAGACCGTGCAGCAGGCGCTCAAGGCGCAAACCGACGAACTTAATGCCAAGAAGCGTGTAAAACTGCCCGATCTCATCTTTCAGGCGGGCATGACCATCGCTCCGGGCGCCTTCATTCGCAATAGCTGCATCTTCGGCGCCGGCCTCTTCGTGGTCCTGCTCATCACGCAGGTGCCCTACTATTTTGCGGCCATTTTCGCCGTCGCGGGCGCCTACCTGCTGCCACGCTTTTACGTCAAGCGCCGGCGCAAGAAGTACCAGAACCAGTTCCTCGACGAACTGCCCAATGCCGTCGAAGCCATCGTGCGCGGCGTCAAGACCGGTCTGCCGCTCAACGACTCCATGCGTGTCGTTGCCAAGGACACCAAGGAGCCGGTGAAGTCCGAATTCGGCCGCGTGCTCGATCAGCAGTCTTTCGGCTTTTCCATGACCGAGTCCGTGCAGATCTTGCTCGATCGTGTGCCTCTGCCCGAGGTCAATTTCTTCGTGGTGGTCATTTCCGTGCAGCAGCAGGCGGGCGGCAATCTCTCCGAAGCTCTCGGTAACCTCGCCCGCGTGTTGCGCAACCGCAAGAAGATGAAGCAGAAGGTCGCCGCCATGTCCTCGGAGGCCAAGGCCTCCGCCGGCATCATCGGCTCCTTGCCCGTGTTCGTCTCCATCATGGTGTCGGTGATCTCGCCCGAATATCTCGCGCCACTGGTCCAGACGCCCATCGGCAATATCTGGCTTGGCGTCGCCGCGCTCATGATGTGCATGGGCGCCTTCGTTATGAACCGCATGATCCAGTTCGAAATCTAACCCCGGGGAGCCTTTCATATGATCGAGATGCTCACATCGCGCGAATTCCTCATCGCGATCCTGGCCGCGATTTCAGCGGCAGCGGTGGTCTTCACTTTCGGCTCATCGATGATCGTCAAGCAGGACATGCGCGTCCGCATCAAGCGGGTTGCCGTCGAGCGCGATCGCATGCGGGCCGAAGAGATGGCACGTCTGCGCGGTACCCCCACTGCCGACGGGCGCAGTTCGATCCGCCGCGGGGCCGAGACCAAAACCTATATGAAGCGGGCGGTCGATCGCTTCGACCTCAAGAAGGCCTTCCAGGACGATACCACGGTTGAGAAGCTGGCCATGGCCGGCTATCGCGGTCAGGGGCACCTGACCACCTTCCTGTTTCAGCGCTTTGCGACGCCATTCGTGGTCTTTGTGATTGCCGCGGTTTACCTGGTCTTTCTCATTCCCGGGGACCGTCCGGTCTTTCTCAGTCTTGTCTATGCCATCGGTGGCGGGCTCATCGGGTCCTATTTCCCGGTCCTGATGCTCAGAAATGCGACGCAAAAGCGTCAGGCCTCCATTCGCCGTGCCTGGTCAGACTGTCTCGATCTGCTGTTGCTCTGCGTGGAATCGGGCATGTCGATGGAACACGCCCTCAAGCGCGTCGGCAAAGAGATGGGCGCGCAAAGCGCCGAGCTTGCCGAAGAACTGACGCTCACGACCGCCGAACTGTCCTTCCTCGAAGACCGTACCCGCGCCTATGAAAACCTCGGTCGTCGGACCGGGCTCGATAACGTCAAAGCGGTGATGACCGCCCTAATCCAGGCAGATCGATACGGCACGTCCGTGGGCCAGGCGCTGCGCGTCATGGCCGAAGAGGGTCGCGAGACGCGCATGATGGACGCTGAAAAGAAGGCCGCAGCCTTGCCTCCCAAGCTGACGGTGCCGCTGATCCTGTTCTTCCTGCCGGTGCTCTTTATCGTCATCATGGCCCCAGCCATCCTCAAGGTGATGGGCAACGGCATGATGGGAAGCTAGAGCGCATCGCGCTCTTTCAGCCTCGCTCGAATGTCTTTGTTGAGTTGCGTGTCCGCCAGGCGCTGAACTGTCAGCCCTTGTCGATCATATCCCAGCGGTTTTGCTGGGTGAGCAAGGCGCGAACATAGGCCATATTGGCCTCGACCTGCTCCGGGGGCAGTTCCGCCGCATAGATCGCACGGCATTCCTCGAAACGCCCCTGCAGGCCCACGACCAGCGCCAGGTTCTGCCGGGTCTGGGTCGTGGCGCCGCGCATCTGTACGGCACGTCGCAGATGCTGTTCGGCGGCCGGGAGTTCATTGGTCATGGCAAAGGAGAGGCCAAGATTGGTCTCGATCGCAGCCTCTCCGGGCGCGATGGTCGCCGCCTGGCCGTAAAGCGCACGGGCCTCGCCATGCCGCCCCATCTGATCGAGCGAGGCGCCCTTTACGAGCAGCGCGTTCCAGTCAGGCGCATCCGGGCGGATGGCGCGGTCGAGCACGGCAATGGACTGGTCGAAACTGCCCATCGAGGCCAGCGCCTTGGCATAGGCGACCGAAAGCCCGACATCATCGGGATAGGCGCTCATCGCCTGTTCCAGTGCCGCAGCAGCCTGTTGCGGCTGGCCTGCCGCCCTTAGGGCTGCGGCATAATGAATGACGATATTGCGATCGCGCGGATTGGCCTTATAGCGGCCGGTCAATTCCACCAGCGACTGCTGGCGCTGTTCGGCGGGGAGGCCGGCATAGTCGGTCGCCCCAAGCTGCCCGCGATTGGAAGCGCAGGCCGAAAGGCTGAGCACGGCTGCGCCGGCCAGAAGCAGGCAGCGCAGGGATTGGCTCATGGAAACGACACGCAACAAGGCTAAACTCCTGCCTGGGACAGACGCCCTTCATTGCCTCCAGCAATAAATCATTAACCCTAACAGCCCGTTAAAGCGGGCTTCTGGCAGATTGCCGAAGCACGGCCAGAGGTCTAGTTATGAGGCAAAGCAAGCTGGAGCCGCCTCATGACCACCCCATCCCCGATCCCCGTCATTTTCGTCGGCGAAGGGGGGCTCGATGGCACTCATTTGACCACCCGCCAGCGTGCTTGGGCCGAAGCCAACGGGTTTTCCGGCCAGCGGGGCAAGCTGTTGGCGCTGCCCGGCGACGCCGATGGTCTCGCGGGCTATCTCTTTGGTGTCGGCGCCGCCGAGGGGCGCTCGGCTTTTGTCGCCGGGCTCGCTGCAACAGCGCTGCCCGCGGCCGAATATCGCCTCGAAGGCGATCTTGGCGATCCGACTCTGGCCGCTATCGCCTTCCGGCTCGGCGCCTATCGTTTCGATCGCTATCGCGAGACCAAGCCCGTGCCGACGCTGGTCCTGCCGGTTGGCGCCGACGCCGCGGAAGTCGACCGCCACGTCGTCGCTGCCACCCTGGCACGCGATCTCGTCAATACGCCGTCGAGCGATCTCGGTCCCGACAACCTGCACAAGGAAGTCGAACGTTTCGCTTCAGAGCGAGGCATGAGCTTCAAAGCCATCGTCGGCGATGATTTGCTTGCCGAAAACTTCCCGATGATCCACGCGGTCGGTCGCGCCAGCGCCCAGCCGCCGCGCCTTCTTGACCTTGCCTGGGGCGACGAAAGCCATCCCAAGGTGACCCTCGTTGGCAAGGGCGTCACGTTTGATACCGGGGGTCTCGACATCAAGACCGCTGCCGGCATGCTGATGATGAAGAAGGACATGGGCGGCGCCGCCAATATCCTGGGCCTTGCCCATGCCATCGTTTCGGCAAAGCTGCCCGTGCGCCTGCGCGTGCTGCTGCCGGTGGTCGAGAACGCCATCTCTGCCAATGCCTTCCGGCCAGGCGACGTGCTCCATTCGCGCCGCGGCCTCACGGTTGAAATCGGCAATACCGATGCCGAGGGCCGCCTGATCCTTGCTGACGCGCTTGCCCTCGCCGACGAAGAAAGCCCTGACCTTATCGTCGACATGGCAACGCTGACAGGCGCCGCCCGCGTCGCGCTCGGCCCCGAACTGCCGCCGCTTTACTCGACTGACCATGCCTTGGCCGCCGAAATCACCGCCGCGGGGCTCTCGGTGGAAGACCCGTTCTGGCACATGCCGCTCTGGTCGCCCTATGACGGTCAGCTCTCGTCGAAAATTGCCGACATGAACAATACCGGGGCAGGCGGCTATGCCGGCTCCGTCATTGCCGCGCTCTTCCTCCGCCGCTTCGTGACCAAGGCCAAGGCTTGGGTGCATCTCGACATTCTCGCCTGGGCTCCCGAAGCCCGCCCCGGGCGTCCCGTCGGCGCGACTGATCAAGGCATCCGCGCGCTGTTCTCGGTCATCCAACGCCGTTTCAGTTGATCGAAAAATGATTGACTCAGACAACTAATTGATTGAGATTATCAATCAACTAGGAGTCTTGCTCATGACCGATCCGGCTGATGTTGCCCAGGTCCGTGCCTTCAATCGCTTTTACACGCGGATCATCGGCCTCCTCGACGAGGGTATGCACAAGACCATGCATTCCCTCTCCGAGGCCCGTGTCATTTATGAGCTCAGCAAGGACGGCGTCACGACCGGCGCTCAGGTCGCCGTAACGCTGAATATGGACCGCGGCCAGTTGAGCCGGATCATGAGCCGGCTGGTCGATCAGGGCCTCATCGCCAACCTGCCGCGCAGCGGCGACGCTCGCTCCACGCCGGTGGGTCTGACGCCTGAGGGCAGGGCGGTTGCGGCCCGTCTCAACGCCATGAGCGATGCGGCCGCG
This sequence comes from Devosia sp., assembly GCF_040509215.1. Taxonomy (GTDB): domain Bacteria; phylum Pseudomonadota; class Alphaproteobacteria; order Rhizobiales; family Devosiaceae; genus Devosia. The sequence continues at coordinate 5,938 of NZ_JBEVLL010000360.1, read as the reverse complement.
GCCGAAACGCTGCTCGATCCGCTGGACCCCTTCGAGCGGCGCGATCTCGTTGGCTCCATGCGGCGGATATCTGCACTATTGAGCGAACCGGAAGACAATACCCTGGTCTTGCGAGCGCCGCGCGTCGGCGAGATTGGCTGGCTCATCCATCGCCAGGCGTTGCTCTATCACCTCGAGCAAGGCTGGAACGGCGAGTTCGAAACGCTCATCACCCGCATTTACGCCGACTATGAGGCTTCCTCCAGCACGCCCCCAAAGCACATCTGGGTCGCTGAATTCGAAGGAGAGGTGGCCGGCTCGGTTTTCGTCGTTCCCGCCGAGGACGGCGAGGAAGGCACGGCGCAGCTGCGCATGCTTTATGTCGAGCCCATGTTCCGCGGCCGCGGTGTCGGCGGACGCCTCGTTGCCGAAGCCGTCTCCTTTGCAAGGATCTCAGGCTACAGGCGCATCATGCTCTGGACGCAGGATTGCCTCGCCTCGGCGCGGTCGATCTATCAGAAGGCCGGCTTTGTCCTTGCCAAGGAAGAACGGCACCATTCCTTTGGCGCCGATCTCAATGGCCAATATTGGGTGCTCGAGCTCTAGCCTCAGCCCTCGGGATTGGCGTCCTCGATCTCGGCATGGTTGGGCGTCAGGTCGACGCTGGCATCGCCCTTGGGAAACAGCAGTGGCGCCATGGCAAAGCCGACAACCACCAGGGCCACCATGCCGATACCGGCCCACTTCTTGTGCTTTTCGATGAACTCTCCGGCCACCGGGCCAAAGAAGTAGAAAAGCCCGCAGGGGACGAAATAGCGCAGGCCACGACCGATGATGCCGTAGATGACAAAGGTCCAGATATCGAGACCGGCCACGCCCGAGGTGATGGTAATCACCTTGTAGGGGATGGGCGAAAGCGCGCCGATCAGGATCATCAGCGGGCCGTTGTCATTAAAACTCTGGCGCAGCGATTCAAAGCCATTGGCGGCACCATAGAATTCGATGATGCCCTTGCCGATGCTGTCGAAGAGGAAATAGCCGATCGCGTAGCCGGCAAGGCCACCGGTCACCGAAGCCACGGTACAGATCGCAGCAAGGCGCCAGGCCCGCATGCGGTCCGCAATGATCATCGGTGCCAGCATGATCTCGGGAAAAACCGGGATGATCATGGCTTCGAGAAAGCACAACAGCGCCAGAATAGGCTCGGCCAGGCGATGCTTTGTGGCCAGCTTCAGGCGATCGTAGAAGCCGAGTTTGGTGGCCGGTGCAGTATCGGTCATGCAGTCCCCGTGACGAAATCGCTTGCGCGACAAGGTTTAGGGGGTTTTTCGACCTGGGCCAGTGAAATTTCCGTCAATAGCCGCGGTCTCGGTCCACAACATTGATCAGAGGCCTGCCTGCGCGGTGGTCTTCCACAACCTGGGTAAAGTAGCGCACGCCGCTCTTCTCGTCGGAAATGGCCGCGATGTGCGGGGTAATATAGCAGTTCTCTATTTCCCAGAACGGGCTGCTCGGTGGCAGGGGTTCGACTTCGAACACGTCGAGGCTCGCTGCGCCCAGCGTGCCGTCGTTCAATGCCTTGACGATATCGGCCTCGCGCTGGTGTCCGCCACGCGCCGCATTGATGATCACCGGCCCCCCCTCGAAACTGCTGCGTCGCAGCTTGGAGAACGTCTCGGTATTGAGAATGCCGGTGGTATCGGGTGTCAGGGGCAGTAGATTGACGAGAATGTCGGTGCCGTTGAGGAACGGCTCAAAGCCCTCCTCGCCGGCAAAGCACTCGACGCCTTCGACGGCCTTGGGCGTGCGACTCCAGCTGGTCAGGGAAAAGCCCAGTGGCTTGAGGCGACGCACCGCGTCCTGTCCCAGAACGCCCATGCCCATGATGCCGACAGTCGTTTCGCTGGCCGCGGGCGGATAGTACTGGCTCCAGCGGCGTGCCTGCTGGTCCCGGTGGAAGCGCGTATACTGCCGGTGATGCATGGTGACATGGGCAACCACATAGTCGCTCATGCGCTGGCTGAGGTCTTCGTCGACAAAGCGCACGATCGGAACATCGGGCAGCTTGGGGTGCTGCATCAGGGCATCGACACCGGCCCCGCGAGACAGGATGACCTCAAGCCCGGTCAGCCCGTCGAAGGCATCCGGCTGCGGCTTCCAGACAAAGATGTAGCGCACATCGGCAGGATCGAAGTCATCACCGCGCCGCACTACCGGATAGGGCGCCAGCGTTTTGCGGAAGGATTCGGCCCAGCTGGCCTCGTCGACATCGGTCACATGCAGAAGCATCATGGCGGTGGGCTTTCTCAAGAAAAAAGCCGCGCTTGTGGCGCGGCTTATGCAATTGGGTTGAAACCGTATCGGCCTCAGTGCGTGGTGGCGGCGGGCGCTGCAGCAGGGGCCTGGGTGGCCTCGCCGCCGGCAGCCGGCGTACCCTCGACATTGGTTTCGGGCGCAGTTGTCGTCGGCGTCTCGGTTGCAGCGGCCGGAGCAACGGGTTCGGTACCCTCTGCGGCTGGTGCAGCTTCGCCTTCAGCCGGTGATTCGGCAGGAGCGGCTTCGGCGGCCGGGAAGGGCACCGGCTCAGGCGACAACGACTGGAGATAGGCCAGGATGTCGGCGCGCTCTTCCGGCGAACGGACGCCGGCAAAGGTCATCTTGGTGCCCGGTGCATAGGCCTTGGGATTGGTCAGGAACTCGTTGAGGTTCTCATAGGTCCAGGTGTCGCCGGCAGCCTTGTGCGCAAGCAGCGCATCGGAATAGGCGAAGTTGTCGAGGTGCGCCTCGCTCGAGCCCACGATGTGATAGAGGTTCGGACCCTGCTTGTTGGGTTCGCCTTCGCCAAAGTTGTGACAGGACTGGCACTTGCGCACGGCAGCAGCGCCGCGGTCGGCACTGGCACTGGCGAGCAGAACCCCAAGCGGAACTTCCGGGGCAGCTTCTTCGGCGCCACCGGCTGCGGCAACTTCGGGTTCCGGCAGGGCATAGCCCGGGCCGCGATCTTCGATTGGGTGGTAGATGGCCTCAGCCAGGAAGCCCACGCCCATGACAAACATAAGTGTGCCAAGGACGGCGCCCATGATCTTGTTTAGCTCGAACGAATCCATTTGGTCTCTCTACCGGTCCATCCCCGGGTGGACATTGAACGAACCGAGCCTAACTGGCTTTCAGGAAAAGCCTGCCTCAACAAGCCCGGTCCGACGCGCGCGGAAGATAGTATTACGCCTCGTGAGGCGCAACAGGGCAATCCCCAGATGCGACAATTCCCCCAATGTCATGCCAATTTAGCCTTGGCAACCTCCGATTGACACCCCCCGTCGCCGGGACTAAAGCCCGCAGGGCTAGATGAACGGACATCCCATGAGCAAGAAAATAGCCTTTCAAGGTGAACCCGGGGCCTTCAGCCACGCGGCGGCCGCCAATGTATTTCCCGGCGAAGAGTTCGTGGGCTGCGTGACCTTTGAGGAAACGCTCAATGCCGTGCAGACTGGCAAGGCCGATTTTGCCGTGGTTCCGGTCGAAAATTCGCTCTATGGGCGCATTACCGACATTCACCACCTGCTGCCCGCGAGCGGCCTCTTCATCATCGGGGAGACTTATCTCCGCGTCGAAATGAACCTGCTCGGCGTGCCCGGCGCAACGCTTGAGGATATCAAGGCGGTCCAGTCGCTTTCGGTCGCCCTCGGCCAGTGCCGCCGCTTCATTGCCGAAAACGGCTTCCGCACCATCAATGCCGTCGATACCGCCGGTTCGGCCCGCGAGATCGCCCAGAAGGCCGATAAATCAGTCGCCGCCATCGCCTCGCGCTTTGCCGGCGAGATCTACGGTCTCAATGTGCTCGCCAGCAATATCGAGGACGCCGACCACAATACGACGCGCTTCCTGGTGCTTTCGACCAAGGAAAAGCAGGCCCCGCAACAGGGCAAGGTGAAGACCACCTTCATCTTCCGCGTGCGCAACGTGCCGGCCGCGCTCTACAAGGCCATGGGCGGCTTTGCCACCAATGGCGTCAACATGACCAAGCTCGAAAGCTACATGGTCGGCGGCGCTTTCACGGCCACCCAGTTCTACGCCGATATCGAAGGTCATCCCGATGATGTCAGCGTGCAGCACGCTTTCGACGAACTGAAATTCTTCACCGATCAGTTCAGTATCCTGGGCGTCTATCCGGCCTCCGAACAGGGCTGAAGGCGCCTCGGCTCCGAAACGATTGGTAACATATCTGGGCTAGTGTGCCCCCTGCGCATATCTGCCAGCCCCTCGCGGCGCTGTCAGATTCGGCGCATTCGTGTTGTCATATCTGCGGCTTAGTCTGCATGCGTCCGATCCAGGGGCCTTTCGTTGGAACATTTCAATCTCATCGTCATCGGTTCTGGTCCCGCAGGCCGCCGCGCCGCCGTGCAGGCAGCCAAGCTGGGCAAGTCGGTGCTGGTGGTGGAGAATCGCCTTCGTCTGGGCGGCGTCTCCGTCCATACCGGCACCATTCCCTCAAAGACCCTGCGCGAGACGGTGCACAACCTCTCCGGTTGGCGTGAACGCGGCTTCTACGGTCTTTCCTATCGCGTCAAAAAGGACATCGAAGGCAAGGATCTCGGCGCCCGCCTGCGCATGACGCTCAACCACGAGATCGAGGTTCTCGAACACCAGTTCAATCGCAATGGTGTGCGCACCTTCGGCGGGATGGCGCGCTTTATCGATCAGAACCACATCGCGGTTGTCGCTCCGGATGGCGACGAGACGCGTTTCGGCTTCGACCATGCCGTGATCGCCGTGGGCACCGCGCCCTATCGTCCGGCCAATATCCCGTTCAACGACCATTCCGTGCTCGACAGCGACAGCCTCGTCTCCGAGCCCCGCGTACCGCGCAGCCTGACGGTGGTGGGTGCCGGTGTTATCGGCATTGAATACGCGACGATCTTTTCCGCGCTCGACGTGCCCGTGACCATCGTCGAGCCCAAGGACACCATTCTCGATTTCATCGACCGTGAAATCATCGAGGAATTCACCCACGATCTGCGTCAGCGCGGCGTGACGCTGCGGCTCGGCACCAAGGTCGAGAAGGTCGAGATCGACGAGCAGGGCTGGGCCGTTTCGATCCTCGCTGATGGTCGGCGCATCCGCACCGACATGCTGCTCTACGCAGCCGGCCGCTCCGGCGCGACCGCCAATCTTGGTCTTGAAAATGCAGGGATCACGCCAGTCGATCGTGGTCGCCTGAAAGTTGATCCGGTGACGTTCCAGACCGAAGTGCGCAATATCTATGCGGCCGGCGACGTTATCGGCTGGCCATCGCTGGCCTCGACGTCGATGGAACAGGGGCGCATCGCGGCGCTTCATGCCTGCGGCGCTCCGATGCCGCCGGCGCCGGAATTCTTCCCCTATGGCATTTATGCCGTGCCGGAAATTTCGACGGTAGGCCTGACGGAACAACAGGTTAGGGCTCAGAACATCCCCTACGAGGCCGGCATTGCCCGCTTCCGCGAAACCTCGCGCGGTCACATCATGGGCCTGCAGTCGGGCATGATGAAGATGATCTTCGCGCTCGATACCAGAAAGCTCCTCGGCGTCCACATCGTTGGCGAAGGCGCCACCGAACTGATCCATATCGGCCAGGCGGTGCTGAACCTGGGCGGCACGCTCGACTACTTTGTCGAGAATGCCTTTAATTATCCGACACTTGCCGAGGCCTACAAGATCGCCGCGCTCGATGCCTGGAACCGCATGCCGCGCACCACGCCGATCGCCGAGGTCATGGAAGAGCCCGAAATCGAGATAACGCGCCGCAAGGCGCGTGCGGGTAAAGCGGGGGCTTAGGCCCCCGTTTTCTTATGTAGATAGCAAAGCCGCATGACGTTGCTTTGCACATCAAACAGTCGATTTTGATTTTGGGGGGGGAAGTGGTGCCCGAGACCCGAAAAGAAACAGTGACACGCCGATTTTAAATACCCTGCTCTAACAA
>NZ_JBEVLL010000359.1:0-3925 GCF_040509215.1 Devosia sp. | reverse complement strand
AGATGATGTTGGGGTAAGGCCCCGCGCGCCCGATGCCGGCGCCGCCGAACGCACCATTGCCCGACTTATTGACTAGCCACAGGTGCACAGAATGGCACAACTGCCACGCCGACCAAGAAGTGCCACCGAAAAGGCCGAAGAGGCCTTTCGCGCACTGACCACAAGGACCGACGAACCCAAGGAAACGAAAGCGGCAATTCCGGCCGGCAAGGAATTGATCTCAATTCGCATCGATCGAGATGTGCTGGAGCATTTCCAGGCAGACGGGGCTGGCTGGCAAGAGCGGATCAACGCAGCGCTTCGCGCGGCGGCGGACCTGGAGTAGGCATTCTCTCACGCGGCTATTATCCCTGGGTGAGGCGCGATCAGAAGTCCCGGTCACGTTTTGCTTCGCGGCACGCAACTGGAAACTGCGGTGCTCGTTATGGCGATATGGAAAACCCAGCTATCTTCAAAGCCCGCAGTTTCCTCGTCGTCGACGATGATCCCATCATCCGCGCAGATATAAGCGCCATCGTCCGAGACTGTGGCTTTGAGGCCTGGGAAGCGGCGAATACCACCGAGGCCCTGAGCCTTCTGGGCGCTGCCCCCGAAACCTTCGCGGCTCTTATTACCGACATCCAGATGCCGGGTACGAGAAGCGGCGCTGTGCTCGCCAACCATGCGCGGGCGATGTGGCCGCACATCACCATCATCGTCATTACCGGGGGGCGAATGCCGATGCCGGGGGAACTGCCCTACCAGGCAAGGCTTCTTCCCAAGCCGATATCAGTGCCGCTCCTTGCCACGATGATCCAGGGCGCGGTCTAGTTCACATATCCAAAGGGAGCTACCGCTCATGCCAAAATTCCTGACCATCGGCTATGGCGATCAGGCCGGCTATGATCGGACCCCAAGCGACGTCAGAAACGCAGCTCATGCCAACGACGCAAAGCTTTTGGCGCAAGGCGCCATAATCGGCATCGCCGGCGAACCGGTGCAAGTCCGAAATCCAGAAGCAAAGGGCGTCGAAACGGAGCAGGGGCCATACATGCGAGCGGCCCTACCCGTCGCCGGCTTCGCCATCCTTGAAGCCTCCTCGCTTGAGGAGGCAATCGAGCTAGCCTCCAAATCCCCTTGCGCTGTTGCCCACGGAGTCATCGAGGTGTGGCCATTACAGCTAGCGGAATGAGCGTTCGCGCAATCGCATCGACTCCAAGGTCGCCAAACTAGTAAAACGCCGCCCTGAACGGTGTAACGGCCGCACCCATCGCCGAGGCGTCGGTTGATATCTCCGAGACGATCAGTTTAGGGCCTGGGCGGTTCACACCATAGCGCGGGCGGTCAAAAATGTGCGTCCTGGCGATCAGCATCTGCGCTAGGTCCGAAGGCACCTGACCGCCGAAGACGATGGCTTGCGGGTCGATGACGGCACGGATCGCGTTGATCATGCGGTTATAGGCCGGCGTCACGTCCTCGACCCATTCGGCCACGCCGGGCCAATTGGGATCAAAATACTTTCGCATATAGCTGATCGAGGGGACTTCGACGCCATTATGGTTGAGGCGTTCGATCAGATATTGTAGCGCCGGGCGGCGCTTGGATTCCTCGGCATCGTAAATGCCGGAGAACTCTCCAGCGTTGCCATTGCCCCCGAGCAGTAGTTCGCCATCGCTGATAAGCCCGCCGCCAAAGCCGTAATTGAAGCTGAGATAGGCAAAATGCTTGATGTAACGGCCGACACCGAACATGGATTCGGCGATGGTGCCAGTATTGGCGCCATTGTGGACCCAGACCGGCCGGCCGAAGAATTCGGCCATGAGGGGGCCGAGTTCGATAAGAGACCATTCGTGAAGGGGTAGGGGCGCATTATAGCGCGTGCCTCCTACATGATAGCCGGCAATGGCAAAGCCGATGCCGAAAAAACTGTCCGGTGAGAGAGAATTGGTCCGTTGGAGACCCGCCAGCTCTTCAGCTACGAGGTCGAGAGCCTCGGCCATGCTGGATTCGCGTAAGGGAACGCTGGCTTCGCCGAGAATGCGCCCGGCGAGGTCCATCAGGCAGATGCCGATGACGTCGGTATTGACCGAGATGCCGCAGCTATAGGCGTGCTTGCCGACAAGCCGCAGGGTCGGGCTCGGCTGGCCGCGGCCGACGCCCGGTTTTGGGGCACCCAGTTCGACGATGCCTCGTTCGGCCAGTTGGTCGATGATGCGATAGACCGACTGCTGCGTCAGATCGATGTGCGGCGTGATCTCGGATCGCGACATGCCCGGATTGCGCCAGATCAGCCGCAACAGCGCCCGCTCATTGGGCGAGACGACGCCACCCTCGGCGGCACGGGAAAAACGCGGCGATATCAGCGCTTCGGGCGAATAGGTCATCGATCGTCTCCACCCGCTTTCATTACCAAAAGAGTGTAATATTTCAACGACGAAAGCCCGATTTCATCGCTCGAACTGCGGCGTGTTGAGCGCGTTGCTGGAGGCTTCATTGCCACTGTCATGGATTTGTTACACCTAAAGTGTAGTAATCCGATCGTCGGTCGATCGGGGCTCACCGCGACCGCTTTCATGACAGGCGAGGCAATGATGAAGATGTTCACTCTGGCGGCCACTACGGCTGCCCTGATGGCTGGCGCCGGTTCGGCGCAGGCCACCGATTTCGAATTCTGGTACGGCAATACCGGCAGCGTCGAGACTGCCATTCTCGCCCAGTGCGATGCGTTCAATGCCGCCCAGTCCCAGGACAAGGTCACCTGTGTCGGCCAGGGTAGCTACGAAGTCTCGATGCAGAAGGCGATTGCCGCCTATCGTTCCGGCAATGCTCCGGTGCTGATCCAGTTCTTCGATGCCGGTACGCTCGACCTGATGCTGTCTGATGCCGTCGTTCCGGTGCAGGAAATCCTGCCCGACGTCGATTGGGCCAACTATATCGATGGCGCTCGCGCCTACTACGAAACGTCGGACGGCCGTCTCTTCTCGCAGCCTTACAACGCGTCGACACTGCTGTTCTACACCAACAAGACCCAGCTCGCTGAAGCCGGCATCACCGAGACACCCAAGACCTGGGAAGAGATCAAGGCCGCTGCCGAAAAGCTCAAGGCTGCCGGCCATGCCTGCCCCTTCGTCACCGATGGCGATACCTGGCGCGTCCTGGAGCAGTTCTCGGCCCGCCACGGCCTGCCGATCGCGTCGAACCACAATGGCTATGACGGCCTCGACGCCGAATACGTCCTCAACACCACCTTCGTCGTACAGCACCTGACCAACCTCGTCGAATGGCGCAAGGAAGGTCTCGTCCGTCTCGGCGTCGACACCAAGGCCGGCAAATATGCCGACGCCTTCAATGCTGGCGAATGCGCCATGATGGAAGGTTCGTCCGGTTCCTACGCGGCTTCCTCCAAGGCCTTTGAGGGCAAGTACGAAGTCACCGTCGACATGGCCCCGATGTATGAAGGCTATGAGCGCCACAATACACTGGTCGGCGGCGCTTCCATCTATGTGATGAAGGGTCACGAAGACGCCGAAGTCGCTGCCGCCAAGGCTTTCCTCGGCTTCCTGCGCCAGCCCGAACAGCAGATGATCTTCACCGCAGCCACCGGCTACGTCCCGGTGACCAAGGACGTGCTCGGCGCCATCGAAGCGTCGGGCGAAGCTGATGCCGCCAAATATGCGACCGCTGCCATCGGCATCGAATCCATGAACCAGCCGCGCACCGAAGACAGCCGCGGTGTCCGTCTGGGCTTCTATGTGCAGTTCCGCGAAGTCTTCATGGAAGAAACCCAGAAGGCGTGGAACGGCGAGCAGACCATGCAGGTCGCCCTCGACAACGCCAAGAAGCGTGGTGACGAACTGCTGCGCCGCTTCGAGCAGACCTACCAGGGTGTCAATCTTCCCTGATCCCTGTCAAAAGCCAGCCCGGAGCAGGATTTGCTCCGGGCTGG
>NZ_JBEVLL010000358.1:0-40491 GCF_040509215.1 Devosia sp. | reverse complement strand
AATTCGTCGACGGCGATTGCAGCATCGAAGTGGTGCCGCTCGGCCATGTCGTGCCGCCTCCGGCTTCTGTGGTGGCTCCGGCGCCTGTTGCCGTCGTCCAGCCCGCCAAAGGCAACGAAAATCTGATGGCGCTCACTGAAGACGAAGTGGCTTCCGCTCCTGTGCGCCTCGTCGCCCAAGCGCCTGCCGCTCCAGTGGAAGCAGCGCCTGTTGCCGAAGAGCCGGCGCTCAGCTTTGCCGATCTCGCCAATGAAATCTCGGCCTCTGCGCCGCCCCGGCCCGTGCCGCAGGCTGCAGCACCCAAGGCTGTTGTCGCGCCAAAACCCGCTGCGAGCGGAGAAGGTGGCGAAGAAGGCGGCAATCGCGCCACTGGTGTGCAGTCGATCCGCGTCGATCTCGACAAGGTTGATCGTGTCGTCAACATGGTCAGCGAGCTGGTGATCACCCAGTCGATGTTGACCCAGCAGATGGATGAGAACCTGCGCGCTCGCTACACCGAGCTGGTGCGCGGCCTCGAAGTTCTGGCGCAGACGACGCGTGGCCTGCAGGACTCGGTCATGGCCATCCGTGCGCAACCCGTGAAATCGGTGTTCTCGCGCATGCCGCGCCTCGTGCGCGAACTTGCGACCAAGACCGGCAAGAAGATCAAGCTCGAAACGATCGGCGAAAACACCGAAATCGACAAGACTGTCATCGAGCAGCTTTCCGATCCGCTGACCCACATGATCCGCAACTCGGCCGACCATGGCATTGAGGATCCGGAAAAGCGCAAGGCGCGTGGCAAGTCCGAAATCGGCACCATTCGCCTTTCGGCCGAACAGGCTGGCGGCAATATCCTCATCATCGTTGAAGACGATGGCAACGGCATCAACCGTGAACGCGTGCTCCAGCTTGCCCGCGACAAGGGTCTCGTTGCCCCCGATATCACCCCGACCGACGAGCAGATCGACCAGTTGATCTTCGCGCCGGGCTTCTCGACCGCCGATGCGGTGAGCGACATTTCCGGCCGCGGCGTCGGCATGGACGTGGTGCTCTCCAATATCAAGAAGATCGGCGGCTCCGTGCATGTCCGTTCCTGGACCGGCAAGGGCTCGCGCATGACGCTGCGCCTGCCGCTGACCCTGGCCGTGCTCGATGTCATGCTCGTCAAGGTCGGCGAAAGCCCCTATGTGGTGCCGCTTTCCTCGATCGTTGAAACCATGCAGTGCTCTGGCGCCGTGTTCGAACGCGTACCCTCCGGCGGCCAGGTGCTGCAGGTGCGTGGCGAATATGTGCAGGTCATCGACGTGGCGCAGCGCTTCGGCATGCATTCGAACAAGGCGCCCGACGATCGGTTCGTGGTGCTGTGCGAAAGCGAAGGCAGCCAGAAAGTGGCGCTCGTGGTCGACGACATCATCGGCCAGCAGCAAGTCGTCATCAAATCGCTCGAAGAAAACTTCGAGCAGGTCGAAGGCATTGCCGGCGGCACGATCCTGGGCGACGGCAATGTCGCTCTCATCGTCGACGTGCAGGGTCTGCGTGTTCACCAGATCCACCAGAACGCGGCCTAGTCGAACAAGTGGCGCGGCGGCGATGCCGCGCCGGAATACGAGTAATGCGCGGCTCGTTAGCCGCTCACAGTGTGTAACCGGCCCAGAAGGGCGGCAGAAAGGCCTGGAAAATGGAAGCGCTCAGCCTCCGCGAAGACATTGGGGATAAAACGGCCGTCGCAGGCCAGAACACCCTGCAACTTATCGCCTTCTCGATTGGCGAGCAGACCTATGGCGTGGAAATCACCACGGTGCGCGAAATCCGCGCCTGGAATGGTGCTACCCCGCTGCCGAACACGCGCGACTTCGTGCGCGGCGTGATCAACCTGCGCGGCACCATCGTGCCGATCTTCGACCTGCGCGCCCGCTTTGGCGATGGCCAGACCTCGCCCACCAAAAACCACGTCGTGGTGGTGATGAGCGTGGGTGACAAGTGGGTCGGCATCCTCGTCGACGCTGTGTCCGATATTCTGACCGTGAGCCGCGAAGACATCCACAACGTGCCCGAAGGCAATGCCATCGACACTGAACTGCTCAACGGCATCATCACCCATGACAGCCGCATGGTGGGTCTCATCGACCTCCACGCCGTGGTCAACGGCGCCAAGCTCGACGGCTAGTCGAAACTGCAATTTTCCGAAATGGATGGGGCGCCGTTGGCGCCCTTTCTATTGTTGCCTACCGGAGCATATCTTCGACCAATCGAACGCGTTCGGGGGTGGCATGGCGCTTGGGATCGCCCGTTCCGTACGGAGGCGTGGGGTCGTATTGCATGCTGAGTTCGATTGCCTCGGCAAGTTCGGTGCCGAGGAGTTGGCCGCAGACTGTCAGCCCAAGGTCGATGCCCGCGGAGACGCCTGCACTGGTCATGTACTTGCCGTCGTGGGTGACGCGATCGGGAGAATAGATCGCGCTGAAGCCGGCCAGGGCATTCCTTGCCCGCCAGTGCGTTGAGGCGCGACGACGATCAAGCAGTCCGGCAGCGCCCAGAATGAGAGCGCCTGTGCAGACCGAACAAGTCAATCTAGTTGTAGCATCGATCTTTCTTATCCATGCGTGGAGTTTGACGTCCGCTAGGGCCTCACCCAGTCCGGGAGCGCCGCCGCCGGGGACAATTAGGACATCGGCTTGTTCGACATCGTCGATGCAGTGATCGACAAAGAGGCCCAGTGCTCGATTGCCGGTTCGGACCTGGCCAACCTGCCGTCCGACGAAGGAGACCTCGATTTCGGGGCTTCGAGAAAGCGACTCAAATGGCCCTACGGCATCGAGAGCGGTAACGCCGTCAAATAGGTAGATTGCAACGCGCAGCATGACATCCTCATTGTTTTCGAGAATGCCCAGGCGAGCGGCCGATAACGCTGTGGTCCCCGGTGGTCTCCCACCTCAATCGCCAGTAGCACAGCCACCAAAAGGTATCTCATTTGCACCTATTGGCAAGTAACGCAAACTTGGCTGCCATTCGGCCTAAAAAAGCTCGATCTCGCCGTGGGGCTGGTTGGCGGCGACGCCGGAGAGGGCTGGGACGCGCAACTCGTCGAGCGTCAGGCTCTGCCAGATTTCGTCGTAGACGCTTTCAGGGGCAGTCGGTGGCAAGAGCGAAAACTGGCGGGCGGCCAGTGCCATATTGCGGCAGCGTTGTTCGATGCGGTCCTGGCCCTGGAGGGCGGTGATGATCATCATCATGGCCTGGCGTACGGAAGCGTCCTTGCCGGCCGAAGAATCGGTCAGAAGGTCTAGGGCTTCGGTAATCCCTTCCAACATTGCGGCGGACTGACGGGCTGTTTCGTCGAGCTCTCTTGCCAGTTTCTGCAATGACATACGCATAACCTCAGGTCTACCGGCCCACACTATCCGATTATTTCTAAACCGCTTCTTGCCGTGACCACTAGATCGGGATCACCCGCGTAGCGTGGTTAGCGTTTGGCTAACGAGTTAAAGCTAAGGTCGGAAGCAATTGGACTCGACGGGTATTCGTAGACAAATGGGCCAGAATAGCTCCCTGCCTCCTGAATTCGACAGAGGTATCGTGACCACGGTCCATCAGGGTGATTGCCACGTTTCTGCGGCGCAGGATGTCACGTTCTCGACTGTTTTGGGCTCGTGCATTTCGGCCTGCGTCAGGGACCGAGTCGCCAATGTCGGCGGGATGAACCATTTCCTCCTTGCAGAGCAGTCGGGTTCGGCCAAGGACCGTTATGGCGCTTCGGCCCGCTATGGCGCCTTCGCCATGGAGCAGCTCATCAACAAGGTGCTCTCGCAAGGCTCGGGCAAGAAGTCCAATCTCGAGATCAAGGTCTTTGGCGGCGGCAAGATCAATTCGGCGCTCGACGATGTCGGGGCCAAGAATATCGAATTCGTGCGCCAGTTCCTCGCCGACGAAGGCTATATGGCCTCGAGCGAAGACCTTGGCGGCAATTTCGCCCGGCGCGTGCTGTTCAAACCCCATTCCGGTCGCGCCTTCATCAAGCGGCTCGACAGCGATGTCGGTGCCAATGTCGCCAAGGAAGAACTGGCGCTCGCCAAGCGTCGTGTCGTGGTGCCCGCACCGGTCGACGATATCGAACTTTTCTAGGCGGCCTGACGCAAATATCGCCCGGCTTTCCGGGGGGAATTTACGCAATCTAAGGAATGAACCGGCCAGAATGACTTTCGCTCAACAGCGTGGCGCGGCAATCGCACCATGCTCGCGGAACGGCAACTCGCCGCTGCGCGACAAGGGCCTGGGTAGTCGGGGAAGGTTTCATGGAACAGGGAGAAATTTCCCTCAGCGAGCGCGAGTTTTCGCGCATCAAAAGCCGCGTCTATAAGGTCGCCGGCATTTCCCTTAGCGACGCCAAGCGGACCCTGGTGGTATCGCGCCTGTCAAAGATCGTCCGGGCGCTCGAACTCGCCAGCTTCGACGACTATGTCGATTTTCTCGAAAAGGGCGCCTCGGCCAGTGACGGGCAAGACTTCGTCAACGCCCTGACCACCAATCTCACGCGCTTTTACCGCGAAGATCACCATTTCGATCATCTCAAGACCTATGTCGGCACGCTGATGAGCGAACGCCCACGCGGACAGCGCCTGCGCATCTGGTCGGCCGGCTGCTCGACGGGGCAGGAGCCCTATACGATCGGCATGGATCTGCTCAATGCCTTTCCAGAGCTCAAGCGCTGGGACTTCAAGATTCTCGCGACCGACATCGACACGGCCGTGATCGCCAAGGCGGCGCGCGGCATCTATCCGGAAAACGAGCTTTCCGGCCTCAGCAGCGAACGCGCCCGGCCATTCCAAAAGCACGGTGATGGCACGGTGCAGGTGCCGCAGGCCGCGCACGAACTGGTGTCGTTCAGGCCGCTCAACCTGATCGCCGAATGGCCGATGAAGGGGCCGTTCGACGCCATCTTCTGCCGCAATGTGGCAATCTATTTCGACAAGCCGACGCAGGGGGCCGTCTTCGGCCGCTTCGGCAAGCTCCTTGCCCCTGAAGGCTTCCTCTATATCGGCCACTCGGAAAATCTGGGTTCGGGCGGGGAAGGTTTCCGCCTCGTGGGCAAGACCATCTATCAATCCAAGCGGATGAACAAACGAGAAGCAGCATGACTATCAAGGTTCTGGTCGTCGACGACTCGGCCCTCATTCGCGAGGTGCTCACCCGCATGTTGTCCCGCGACGCCGACATCACTGTCGTCGGCACGGCAACGGACCCGATCGAAGCGCGCGAAAAGATCAAGCAGCTCAACCCCGACGTGGTGACGCTTGATATCGAAATGCCCAATATGAACGGGCTCGACTTCCTCGAAAAACTGATGCGCCTGCGCCCCATGCCGGTCGTCATGGTGTCGACGCTCACCAAGAAGGGCGCCAGTGAAACGCTTCTAGCGCTCGAACTGGGCGCTATCGATTTCGTGGCAAAGCCCAGCGCCGAATTTGCCGGCGGACTCGATGCGTTCGGCGCAAGCCTTCGCGACAAGATCCGCGATGCGGCTCGCGCTGACGTTCGCGGCGCGGCGACACGGATCGAGGCGCCGAAGACTTCGGTGAAAACCGCAGCGGCGCCCGATGGGGCCCTGATCGCCATTGGCGCTTCTACCGGTGGCGTCGAAGCCATCCGCGCCGTGCTCACCAACATGCCGGCAGATTGTCCGCCGGTGGTTATTGCCCAGCATATGCCGGCCGGCTTCACGGGCCGCTTTGCGGCACGGCTCGATGAGCTTTGCGCTATCAAGGTGGTCGAGGCCGAGGACCGCATGATCCTTGAACGCGGCCACGCCTATGTGGCGCGCGGCGACTATCACTTGCGTGTCGAGCGGTCTTCGGGGCAGCTCAAATGCCGGCTGAGCCAGGACGAGTTGACCAGCGGTCATCGTCCCAGCGTCGATGTGCTGTTTGAATCCGTCGCCAAGGCCGTGGGGCATATGGCGGTTGGCGCCATCCTGACCGGCATGGGCCGCGATGGGGCGCGGGGCCTCAAGCTCATGCGCGATGCCGGCGCCTATACGGTGGGGCAGAGCCAGGCTTCGGCCCTGGTCTATGGCATGCCGCGCGTTGCCTTCGAGGAAGGCGCCGTGGTCGAACAGGCTCCCCTCGAACAGGTAGCGGGCAAGCTTGCCAATGCCCTCGTTCGTTTACGCTCGGCAGCTTAACGGCAAGCCCGCAATCCATGCGGTGCAATTGAGAGAATTGTAACCTCTCGCACCTAGGATGATTTTGAATACCGGGGCCCAGGCTCCGGCGGTAAGAGGTAGATAGAGTCCATGCCTAAAGCCAGTGCTGTCAGCGTCCTGATCGTTGATGACCAGCAGTCCATGCGTGGCATCTGTAAGTACATTCTCAATCAGCTCGGCTTCAAGGATATCATCGAGGCCAAGTCTGGCCGCGATGCGTTGGGCAAGCTCGAAGGGGCCAATGTCGATCTGATCATTTCCGACTGGAACATGGACGATATCGACGGGCTGACCCTGCTCAAGGTGATCCGCAAGCACCCGCGGACCCAGGCCATGCCCTTCATCATGGCGACCGGACGTTCCGACGCCGAGCAGGTGAAGGAAGCCATCTCCGCCGGGGTGAACAACTACATCATCAAGCCGTTCGACGTTTCGACCATGAAGAAGCGTATCGAGGCGGTCATCGGCGCGCTGACCTGATCGGTCTACCACTGAACCAATTGCTGAAGCGCCTCCAACCGACCGGTTGGGGGCGCTTTGCTTTTCCGGGCCTGCTTTCGCGTCCGTTGACGCCGTAATAAGTGGTTAAACCTAAATATGTAACGATTGCAGGAGGAGATTTGTCCGATCCCGCAGCGCCAGACGCTGGCTGGGACGCGGTCGGCCGGAGGGCCGCCGGATCGGAACATGCTTGGGGGAAACAAGGGTGCGATTTATTCCGCAACTGCGCATCGCGCAGAAGCTGCCATTGGCTTTGGTCGGTTCGGCGCTGGTAGTCAGTGCCGGGGTTGGCATTGCAAGCTATTTCATCGGCCTGGGGACGGTCGAGGAACAGCGTAACCAATCCATGCAGGCTTCGCTTGCGACCGCCACGACCATGGTCAGCGAGTATTTCTCGAGCGCGGAGGTTGACCTCCGGCTGTTCGTCCAGCGCTCCGATACCGTAACGGCGATGAAGAACCTGACCCGCGCGCTCGAGGAATTGCGCATGGGGCTCAAGGAGCGCGCAGCGCTGCAATTGCAGGCGGCCTATGTCACCGAAAATCCCAACCCGGCCGATCGGGCGGCGGTCGACAGTGTCGGCGCAAAGGGCGCGAGCTATGACGCGCCGCACAAGCGCTTCCATCCCGGCTTCCGCACCCTGCAGGTCGAGCGCGGCTATTCCGACGTGCTGCTGATCAGCGCCACGGGGGATGTGGTCTACTCGGTTGCCAAGAACATGGATTTCGCCGGCAATGTGATTGCCGATCCGGTCCTGTCTGCCTCGGGGCTCGGCCAGGCTTTCAATGCGGCCAAGGACCTTGCCGACGGCTCTGCCGCCTTTGTCGATTTTGCCGTCTATGGGCCGGCCGGCACTCCGCAGAGTTTCATGGCCATGCCGGTCTTTGACAAGGATGAAAAGACCGGCGTCATGGTGCTGGCGATTTCGCCGGCGACGATGAGCGCCCGGGTGTCCGCGCTTTCGGGCATGGGCGCGAGCGGCGAAGTGGTGGTCGTGGGCCAGGATGGCCTCCTGCGCAGCGAGTCGCCCAAGACGCCAGCAGACGACGTGCTCGTCGCGACGCTGACCTCCGATGTGGTGACGGCGGCCTTTTCCGGGCAGACCGGCGAGGGCATGAGCACCGACTATCGCGGCGCGTCCATGGTGGTACGGGCCGTGCCGGTGAGCGTGGGCGGTGTTACCTGGGCGGTTACCGCCGTGCAGCCGGAAGAAGAGGCCTTTGCGCCTGTGGTCAGCATGCGCAACATGACGCTGCTGGTTGGCGGCGTGTTGCTGGCTATTGCGGCGGTATTGGGCGTTATTTTCTCCCGTTCGATCAGCCGGCCGATCTCGCGGCTCACCCACACGATGGAGACGCTCGCCGAGGGTGATCTCTCGGTGGAAGTGGCAGGTGGCGCTCGCGGCGACGAGATCGGCGCCATGGCGCGGGCAGTGGAAGTGTTCCGTCAGAACGGGCTGCGAATGGCCGAGATGACCGAGGCGGAAGCGGCCTCGATCATTCGTGGTCAGGCGGATCGTGCGGCCATGATGCAGCAGTTGCAGCGCTCGTTTGGGCACGTGGTGGATGCGGCCATTGCCGGCGATTTCTCACGTCGGGTGGAAGCCGATTTCCCCGATGACGAACTCAATGCGCTGGCGCGCTCGGTCAATGGCCTGGTCGAAACAGTCGACCGAGGCGTTGGCGAGACCGGGGTCGTGCTTTCGGCGCTGGCGAATACCGATCTGACCCATCGCATGGAAGGCGACTATCAGGGCGCCTTTGCGCGGCTGAAGTCGGACGTCAATGCGGTGGCGGATCGCCTGACCGATGTGGTGGGCGAATTGCGTTCGACCTCGGGTACGCTGAAGACCGCGACGGGAGAAATCCTCTCGGGCGCCAATGATCTCTCGGAACGGACGACCAAGCAGGCCGCGACGATCGAAGAAACCTCGGCCGCCATGGAGCAGCTTGCGTCAACAGTGCTGCAGAATGCGCAGCGCGCGCAGGAAGCCAGTGCGGCGGCGGGTGATGTGACCAGTTCGGCCGAAGTCGGCGGTCAGGTGATGGCGCAGGCGACCGAGGCGATGGAGAAGATCACGCAGTCTTCGGCCAAGATCTCCAACATCATCGGGCTGATCGACGATATCGCTTTCCAGACCAACCTGCTGGCGCTCAACGCTTCGGTGGAAGCAGCGCGAGCCGGTGAAGCGGGCAAGGGCTTTGCCGTGGTGGCCGTCGAAGTGCGACGGCTGGCGCAGTCTGCGGCAAGTGCATCTTCGGATGTGAAGCAGCTCATCGAACAGAGCGCGACGGAAGTGCGGGGCGGGACACGCCTTGTCGGCGACGCCGCCTCGAAACTGGCGGCTATGCTGCAGGCGGCACGCTCGTCCAATGACCTGATGAACGGCATCGCTCGTGAGAGCCGCGAACAGGCCTCCTCCATCGAGGAGGTCAATGCTGCCGTTCGGCAGATGGACGAAATGACCCAGCACAATGCGGCGCTGGTCGAAGAAATGAACGCCGCCATCGAGCAGACTGAGGCGCAGGCCACCAAGCTCGATGGGATCGTCGACATCTTTGCGACGGACGGGCGAAGGGCGGCTCCTGTTGCACGCCCTGCCGAACCACAGCCTCAAGGTGCACGGGGTCTGCATAACAAGCTCAAGTCGGTCGCAAAGGCCTATCTCAACCACGGCAATGCCGCGGTAAAGGCCGACGATTGGAGCGAGTTCTAGAGCACTGTCAGATCGACAAAAAATGAGAGGGCGCCGCGTGCGCCCTTTTTCTTGGGCGGCCTACCATACAAGCAACGCCGCATTAACCCCCCGCTCCTTAGGATGCGCACCAAGAGATTTGAGGCGATGGCACCGGGCAGGGTGTCGAGGGGGACGCATGAAACTTTTTTCCGCGCTTGGCAGCACCAAGCTGACGACGGCTATTGCAGGTCTGGTTCTGGGCAGCATCGTCGTAACGATCATCGCCTATTCGGTGAGCAACTACATGGGTCTGCGCGAGCAGGCTTTGCAGCAGGCCCAGATTCAGCAGCGGACCGACCTCAAGACGGCCGCGACGATTCTGGAAAAGCGGCTGGCGAGTTCGGTGGTGACCTGGGCCGAGGACAATAGCGTCGGGGCGTTCCAGACCTATTCCATCCCGCGCTTTTACGACAATGGCACGATCGACTCGATCACGCGTGTGACAGGCGCCGAGGCTGTCGTCTTCTCGATCGATCCTGCGACCGGACAGTTTCTGGCGAAAACCTCGAGTTTCCCCGGCGAGGGTGACGATCGGGCAGTGGAGTTCGCGATCGATCCGCAGAGCCCTGCGCATGCAGCGCTGTCGCAATCGCTGCCCTATGAGGGCGAGGTCGAACTTCTGGGCAAGACCTATTGGGGCGAATTCTTCCCCATACTCAAGCTCGACAATACGCTGCTCGGCGCTTTCTGGGTTGGTGCCGATCTTGGCGCAGCAGAAGCTTCGGCCCGTGCGTCAATTCCGGGCATGCTGGTGATCGGCGGCGTGCTGCTGGCCGTCATGGGCGCTCTTGCGCTCTTTGTTTCGCGGCAATTGACCAAGCCGGTGCCGAAACTTGCCGCGACCATGCAGGCGATCGCCGACGGCAATTTCGATACCGAAGTGCTCTATGTCGAGCGTCGCAACGAGATCGGCGCCATGGCCAGGGCGGTGGAAGTGTTCCGCGAGAATGGGCTCCGCGTCAGCCAGATGACCGAGGCGGAAGCGGCCCGTATCCTTTCGGAACAGGAAAGCCGCCAGCAGATGATGACCGACCTGCAGCGCTCGTTCGGGCATGTGGTGGATGCGGCCATTGCCGGCGATTTCTCGCGCCGGGTGGAAGCCGATTTCCCCGATGACGAACTCAATGCGCTGGCGCGCTCGGTCAATGGTCTGGTCGAAACGGTCGATCGCGGTGTCGGCGAGACCGGCGTCGTGCTTTCGGCACTGGCCGATACCGATCTGACCCACCGGATGGAAGGCGACTATCAGGGCGCTTTTGCGCGGCTGAAGTCGGACGTGAATGCCGTAGCGGATCGTCTGACCGATGTGGTGGGCGAACTGCGTTCGACCTCGGGCACGCTGAAGACCGCGACGGGAGAAATTCTCTCGGGCGCCAATGATCTCTCCGAACGTACGACAAAGCAGGCCGCGACGATCGAAGAGACTTCGGCGGCGATGGAGCAACTTGCGTCAACGGTGCTGCAGAATGCCCAGCGCGCACAGGAGGCCAGCGCTGCAGCGGGCGACGTAACCAGTTCGGCTGAAGTTGGCGGCCAGGTGATGGCTCAGGCGACCGAGGCCATGGAGAAGATCACGCAGTCTTCGGCCAAGATCTCCAACATCATCGGGCTGATCGACGATATCGCCTTCCAGACCAATCTCCTTGCCTTGAATGCCTCAGTGGAAGCGGCGCGGGCGGGCGAAGCGGGCAAGGGCTTTGCCGTGGTGGCCGTCGAAGTGCGACGGCTCGCCCAATCTGCAGCGAGCGCATCTTCGGATGTGAAACAGCTTATCGAACAAAGCGCGACGGAAGTGCGTGGCGGTACGCGCCTTGTTGGCGACGCCGCCTCGAAACTGGCGGCCATGCTGCAGGCGGCACGCTCGTCCAATGACCTGATGACCGGCATTGCCCGCGAGAGCCGGGAACAGGCTTCTTCCATCGAGGAGGTCAATGCGGCCGTCCGGCAGATGGACGAAATGACCCAGCACAATGCGGCGCTGGTGGAAGAAATGAACGCCGCCATCGAGCAGACCGAGGCGCAGGCCACCAAGCTCGATGGGATCGTCGACATCTTTGCGACGGACGGGCGGAGGGCCGCTCCGGTTGCACGTGCCGCCGAGCCACAACCACAGGGTGCACGGGGTCTGCAGAACAAGCTCAAGTCGGTCGCAAAGGCTTACCTCAACCACGGCAATGCCGCGGTGAAGGCCGACGACTGGAGCGAGTTCTAAGCCCAATCACAGATCATCTGACCGTTTAGACAAGGGGAAGGGCGCCAAACTGCGCCCGTCCCCTTGTTCGCTCTGGGCTTGCGCCTGCCCATCGCCGGGCGCGGCAATCGTTTGCCGTTATGCTTTACCGGCACTTAACTCAAATCGTGCATTGCTACGGTTGGACGCAGACATTGCAAATCATGGTCCGCTTCGGCGGCCACCAGACGGCCCTCTCACAGGTGCTTCTCTTGGCTTGGCCGGGGGACAGCAATGGGCTGTGCGAGGGAATTCCGCCCAGAAGGGTGTGGAGGCAATTGCGTTGAAATGAAGTTTTCCGATCTTTCCATTCGCGCCAAGCTGGTCACGGGCGCCGGGGTTCTGTTTGCGGTCAGCATGGCCGGGCTCATCGCGGGCGGTATCGCCCTGATGTACCAGACGGCCGGCACCGAAGCGCAGGAGCGTGCCAGGGCGCTGGTTGCCTCCTATTCGCAGATGGCCTCGGGCCAGCTCGGCGGTATCGTCAACATGACCCAGGGCGTGGGTGCGGCGATCGAAGGCGCCATACAAGGTGAAGTGGTCGATCGCGACCAATTGGGGCGTATCGTCACCCAGGCGATCGGCGCACGGCCGACACTGATGGGCATGACGCTGGCTTTCGAGCCGAACCAGCCCGATGGACGGGATGCCGAATTCATCGGTCATGCCTATTCGGACGCGACGGGCCGTTTCGTTCCCTATTTCGCCCGACCCAATGGCGAGTTGATTGTCGAGCAGCTCGACATGTCGCCCGAAGCCGGAACCGGCGACTGGTATGACACCCCGCTCAAGGAAGACCGCAATGCGCTGGTGCCGCCCTATAGCTATACGGTGGGTGGCAAGACCGTATTGATGACCACGGTCAGCGTCGTCATCCACAAGAACGAAAAGCCAATCGGCATCCTGACCTCGGACCTGACGCTCGACACGATCTCGGGCGTGATCGGCCAGCTCAAGCCTTTTGGCGTGGGCAATGTGCAGATCATCAGCAATAACGGCCTCTGGATCGTCAATCCCGATCCGGCGCTGGCCGGCACGGCGGTCGAGGCCGGTGTCGCCGCCGCGCTGCAGGATACGGCGCGCATGGAACAGGGCATGGCCTATGTCGATGCCGATGGCGTGCAGCAGTTTGCGGTGACCACGACCATGCAGTTCCCGGGCGTGCCCGAGACCTGGACCATGATCATGCAGGTGCCGCTGGCAACGATCTATGCCGGCGTCGACAATACCCGCAATCTCGCCATCGGGGCTGCCGCGGTCCTGGCGCTGATTGCGCTCGGTCTCGTCTGGTTCGGGGCCGGGTTCATTTCCGGCCCGATCAGCAAGATGACCGCCATCATGCGTCAGTTGGCGCAGGGGAAGTATGATCTCGATGTGCCCTACCAGCAGGGTAAGGACGAGATCGGCAATATGGCACGGGCCGTGGAAGTGTTCCGCGAGAATGGGCTCAAGATCAGCCAGATGACCGAGGCGGATGCAGCGCGCATCGTGGCAGACGAACAGCAGCGCCGCGCCATGATGACGGACCTCCAGGCGGCTTTCGGCGAAGTGGTGGATGCCGCCATTGCCGGGGATTTCACCAAGCGCGTGCATGCCCAATTCCCCGATGCCGAACTCAACAGCCTCGCACGCAGCGTCAATTCGCTGGTCGAGACGGTCGATAGTGGTGTGTCCGAGACCGGCATCGTGCTCGGCGCTCTGGCACAGACTGACCTGACGGTACGCATGCAGGGCAATTTCAGCGGCGCCTTTGCCAAGCTGAAGAACGACGCCAATGCGGTGGCCGAAACGCTGAGCGATGTGGTCGGCCAGCTCAAGCACACCTCGCGCTCGATCAAGACGGCCACCGGAGAAATCCTCTCGGGCGCCAATGATCTCAGCGAACGCACGACCAAGCAGGCGGCCACCATCGAGGAAACCTCGGCGGCCATGGAGCAGCTCGCTCATACCGTGCTGCAGAACGCCGACCGGGCACGCGATGCCAATGCCGATGCGCAATTGGTGAGCCGCACGGCCGAAGAGGGCGGGGAAGTGATGAGCCGCGCCACCAAGGCGATGGAGCAGATTTCCACCTCCTCGGGCAAGATCTCCAACATTATTGGGCTGATCGACGACATCGCCTTCCAGACCAATCTTCTCGCGCTCAACGCCTCAGTGGAAGCGGCGCGGGCGGGAGATGCCGGCAAGGGCTTTGCCGTGGTGGCCGTGGAAGTGCGCCGGCTCGCCCAATCGGCAGCGCAGGCATCCTCTGACGTCAAGGCGCTGATCGAGGCATCTTCGGGTGAAGTGGGCGCGGGCACCAGGCTCGTGGCGGAAGCGGCGGCCAAGCTGGCTGCCATGCTCGAAGCGGCACGCTCCAATTCGGCACTGATGGACGGCATGGCCCGCGACAGCCGCGAGCAGGCGGCAGCGATCGAGGAAGTGACGGTTGCTGTGCGGCAGATGGACGAGATGACCCAGCACAATGCCGCGCTGGTGGAACAGACCAATGCTGCCATCGAACAGACCGAGGCCCAGGCGAGCGAGCTCGACCGGATCGTGGCCGTGTTCCATACCGACGATCGATCCGCCGCGCCCCAGCCCTCCGTTTCGAGGTCTTCGCGGCCAGCGCCGCGACCGGTGGCGCGCCAAAATGCGGCCAAGACCTATCTCAGCCAAGGAAATGCCGCCGTCTCGGCCGACTGGGACGAATTCTGAGCCGAAACACTGAGCGGACGGCCTATACCGAAAGCAAAGGGGCGCCGAAATGGCGCCCCTCTTTATTCGCCGGGACAGGGCCTATAATATAGGCGCTCTATTGTTGGTCGTGATCTGATAATTTCCGGCAACCTGTTATCTACGCAGATTTCCGTATAATCACACTATTTGCAGGCATGTCTTTTTACATGCGCTGTCTTGAGATACGAAAAACATTCTACTTGCATCGCAGGGATTTGTTAACCGTCGGGGCGCAGCCTTGTGACGAGGGTGATAGGCGGCTGTCGCCCCAGAGAAGAGGCCAAAATAATGCGAGCGCTGGGCTTTGGGCAGAGTGCTTCGATACGCGATCTCGAGGCCAAATGTGCGGCCATATCGCGTAGCCAGGCAGTCATCGAATTCACTCTCGAGGGGAAGATCATCACGGCCAACGAAAACTTTCTCGGCGCGATGGGGTATCGCCTCGAGGAAATCGTCGGCAAGCATCATTCGATGTTTTGTGATCCCGCCTATGCAGGGAGCGACGACTACAAGAATTTCTGGTCCGAACTCCGGCGCGGTTCGTTTCAGTCCGCGGCCTATCGGCGGCTCGCCAAGGGCGGGCGCGAAATCTGGATCCAGGCCAGCTACAATCCGGTCATGGATAAATCGGGCAAGCCGATAAAGGTCATCAAGTTTGCCACCGACATCACCGAACAGGTGAGCGTGGCGGCCGACCACGCGGCGCAGGTGGCTGCGATCTCCCGCGTTCAGGCCGTCATCGCCTTCAAGCTCGATGGCACGGTGATCGAGGCCAACCAGAACTTTCTAGCGACCCTGGGTTATCGTCTTGAGGAGGTCGCCGGGCGGCACCATTCGATGTTCTGCGACAAGGACTTTGCCGCGAGTACGGAATACAAGTCCTTTTGGCAAAGACTGGGAGCGGGCGAATATATCTCGGCCGAGTTCCAGCGCTTCGGCAAGGGCGGCAAGGAGATATGGATTCAGGCCTCCTACAACCCGATCTTCGATGCCGCCGGCAAGGTGGTGAAGGTCGTCAAGTTCGCTACCGACGTTTCCGAGCGCAAGCGGGCGGAAGGCATTATCGCGCTACTGACCGAGAGCCTGGCACGCATGTCCAATGGTGATCTCGGTGGGCGGATCGATACAAGTTTCACCGGGCAATATGAGCAGCTTCGGCAGGCATTCAATCAGTCGCTGAGCCAGCTCCAGACGATTGTCGGCGGATTGCGCAATGCGTCGGGCTCGCTCAAGACCGCGACCGCCGAAATTCTCGCCGGCGCCAATGACCTGTCGCAACGCACCACGCGGCAGGCCGCGACCATCGAAGAGACCTCGGCCGCGGTTGAACAGCTTGCCGGAACCGTCGCCGAAAATGCCAAGCGGGCGGCGGCGGCCAGCGAGAAGGCCAAGAGCCTTGCCGACGACGCAACCAAGGGTGGTGTCGTGATGGGGGAAGCGACCGGGGCCATGGCTGCCATCGAGGCTTCTTCGGGCAAGATTTCCAACATTATCGGGCTCATCGACGACATTGCCTTCCAGACCAACCTTCTGGCGCTAAACGCTTCTGTGGAAGCGGCGCGGGCGGGTGATGCCGGCAAGGGATTTGCGGTGGTGGCTGTGGAAGTGCGGCGGCTCGCCCAATCGGCGGCGCAGGCATCGGCCGACGTCAAGGCATTGATCGAAACCAGTGCCGGCGAAGTGCGGACCGGCGCTCAGTTCGTCGAGCAGGCAGCGCGCAAACTTGACGATATCCTGCGCGGAGCCGAGGACAGTTTTGGGCTGATCGGGGACATGGCCAAGGCCAGCCGGGAACAATCGAGCGCGCTCAACGAAGTGGCGACCGCGGTTCGGCAGATGGACGAGATGACCCAGCACAACGCGGCGCTGGTGGAAGAGACCAATGCGGCCATCGAACAGACCGAGGCCCAGGCCGCCAAGCTCGACGGCATTGTCGACGTCTTCCGCCAGGAGCAGAGAACGACACGGCAGGAGCGCTCCGCGGCCTAGCTAAACCTGCCCGTTCTTTAGGCAATTTCGGGGTCGGTAAACGAGAAATTTACCAAGAACGCCATAGGGTTCCCAGGTTGATCGTGATCAAGACTGGGGACTTGCCCGCGGTTCAAACTAAGCAAACTCTTGCGCTAGTCAAAGGCCGGTCATGTCTAAATCTTCTCACGAGCAGCTGCAGTCGCGGCTGGATTTCGTTCAACTCGATGAGGAGGCGCGGGGCCGCCTGGCGCATATCCGCCCGCTGATCGATGCGCATCTCGTGCCGGCGCTCGAGCGGTTCTATGGTCATATCGCCACCGTGCCGGCCGCCGCGCGTTTCTTCGACGGCAAGCCGCAGATGAACCGTGCCCAGGGCAAGCAGGTAGGTCACTGGGGCGCCATCGCCTCCGGCCAGCTCGACGCGAACTATTTCGAATCGAGCACCCGCGTCGGCCTGCGGCACGCCCAGATCGGGCTTGAGCCGCGCTGGCATATCGGGGGCTATAGCCTCATCGTCGAAACGCTGATGACGGGCATCATCACCGACTACATGACGACGGCCCTGGCTCCCACCAAGGGCGCCTTCGGGCGCTCCGTGCCGCGCGATCTCAAGGAGGTCATGAAGGACGTCCAGGTGCTGACCGGTGCGCTGGTTTCGGTGCTCAAGGCGATCATGCTCGACATCGATATCGGCGTCTCGGCCTATTTCGAAAAGCTCAATGACGACACGAGGAAAGCCGACGACGCGGCCAAAGCCAAGATCGAGGCTGCCGTATCTGCCGCGGGTGCCGTGCTGCAGGACGTGGCGCGGGGCGACCTGACGACGCGCGTGACGGCTGAACTTGAGCCTGAATTCGACCAGATCAAGCACGACACCAATGCGGTGGCCGAACGGCTCAGCACCATTGTCGCGCAATTGCAGCAGACCTCGCGCCAGATGAAGGTGGCGACGAGCGAAATTCTCTCTGGCACCAATGACCTGGCCGACCGGACCACGCGCCAGGCCGCGACCATCGAAGAAACCACGGCCGCGATCGAGCAATTGTCTACGGCGGTGGTGGAGAACGCCAAGCGAGCCGCGACAGCAAGCGACAAGGCCCGCAGCGTGGCCGAAAGCGCGACGACCGGCGGCGAAGCCATCACGGCCGCCAACGGCGCCATGGGCGCAATTGAAACGTCCTCGTCCAAGATTTCCAACATCATCGGTCTGATCGACGACATTGCCTTCCAGACCAACCTCCTGGCCCTCAATGCTTCGGTGGAAGCAGCGCGGGCCGGCGAAGCGGGCAAGGGTTTTGCTGTTGTCGCCGTGGAAGTGCGGCGACTGGCGCAGAGCGCTGCCAATGCATCCTCGGAAGTGAAGGCGCTGATCGAAACCAGCGCGGCCGAGGTGCGCAGCGGCACGCAATTGGTGGCTCGCGCCGCCGAAGTGTTGCTCGACATTTTGGCCGGTGCCCAGGAAAGCGCTGATCTGATCGATACCATCGCCCAGGCCAATCGCACCCAGTCGGCGGCGCTTGAGGAAGTGACCGTCGCTGTGCGGCAGATGGACGAAATGACTCAACATAATGCGGCACTGGTCGAAGAAACCAATGCCGCCATCGAGCAGACGGAAGCCCAGGCGAGCGAACTCGACAAGATCGTCGACGTGTTCCGCATCGAAGGCCATCAGCGGCTTGCGGCAGCGCCTGTCTCGGCAGTGCGCCGGCCGAAGACCCCGCCGAAACCGGCTGTGCGCCCCCTGCCCAAGAGCCATGGCAATACGGCCCTGGCACAGGATTGGGACGAATTCTGAGGCCTGCTGACAGCGCCTGTCAGCGCAAACGAAGAAAACGAAGCGTCGCCTACGAGGCGGCGCTTTGCTTTTGGATGACGCGATGCAGGACCTGCCTGATCTCAACGATCTGCTCGATCCCTTGCCCGAGGAAATCGGCCTCCTGGCCCGTGAATTGATCGGGGTTGTAGGCGGCATGCCGGGTCTGACCGGCAAGGTCATGCGCGGCTGGCGTTCGGTCAATTTCCGTCACGCAAAGGCGGGCCATGTCTGCGCGGTCTTTCCTTATGCCGACAGGGTCTCGCTCTATTTCGAGCATGGACGGGTGCTGTCCGACCCCGAAGGCCTGCTGATGGGTGACGAACTCAAGAAGGGTCGTTTCCTGCGGCTCTATCCCGGCAAGCCGATTCCCGAGGCTTCCATCTATGTGCTGGTCAGCGAAGCCATTGCGCTTTTCGCCTGAGCCGTGCTTGAAGGGTCATGATCGAGGGAGACAAGCATGGCTCGCATCGGCCTTGTGGCGCATGACGACAAGAAGGACGACCTTTGTGCCTGGGCCGAACGGCATCGGCACAAGCTTGTTCAGCACGAGCTCTGGGGCACGGGCACGACCGGCAGCCGGATCATGGCGGCAACGGGGCTTGAAGTGACGCTGCTTAAAAGTGGTCCACTGGGCGGGGACCAGCAGCTTGGAGCGATGATCTGCGAAGGCCGGCTCGATGTGCTGATCTTCTTCATCGATCCGCTTTCAGCCCAGCCGCACGATGTCGACGTCAAGGCACTGACGCGTTTGGCGACGCTCTATGATGTGCCGCTGGCCAATAACAGGTCGACGGCCGATGCTGTGTTGGCAGCAGTCTGACCCACTGAAATTCCTGAAAGAATCGATTTCACCCGGGCTTTTTGTCCCCAAGGGCCGCGTAGCGGCGTTGACCCTTTGTCCCTCTTGTGAGCAGATGCCCCAAAATTGCCCGGATTTAACTGGGCGGCATGGCATTCAGGAAATTCGGGGCGCTTAGTGACCACCGATTTGGTTATAGACGTTCGCAACGTCTCTAAAAGATTTGGCGGCCTCCTGGCCGTCAACAATTGCTCGCTCTCGGTCCGGCGCGGATCGATCACCGGGCTGATCGGCCCCAATGGTGCGGGCAAGTCGACCCTGTTCAACATGGTCGCTGGTAATATCACGCCCGATAGCGGCCAGGTCATCTTCGATGGTGCCGATGTCACTGGTATGAAGCCCTACCAGCTTTTCCGCATCGGCATGTTGCGCACCTTTCAGATCGCTCACGAATTTTCGCAGATGACGGCCCTCGAAAACCTGATGATGGTCCCTGGTGACCAGCCGGGCGAGCACCTGGTTTCGACCTGGTTCAAGCCCAGGCTGGTAAAAAACCGCGAGACCGAGGTGCGCAAGAAGGCGCTCGACGTCATCGACTTTTTGAAGCTCGGCCATGTGCGCAACGAGTTGGCAGGCAACCTCTCCGGCGGGCAGAAAAAGCTGCTTGAGCTTGGCCGTACCATGATGGTCGATGCCAAGGTCGTGCTGCTCGACGAGGTGGCGGCGGGCGTTAACAAGAGCCTCCTCAATGATCTTGCCAGCAATATCGAGCGCATGAATCGCGAGCTGGGCTACACCTTCTTCGTCATCGAGCATGACATGGACCTGATCGGACGGCTCTGCGATCCCGTCATCGTCATGGCGCAGGGCGAGAAGATCGCCGAAGGTCCAATGGCCGAAATTCGTGCCAATCCGCAAATCGTCGAAGCCTATTTCGGCTCGCCTGCCGAGGTTGCTGTCTGATGCCGCTGATTGAACTGAAACATGTGGTGGGCGGCTATGGTGGCGCCCCCATTCTCAATGGCGTCAATCTCGCCATCGAGAAGACCGATATCGGCGTCATCGTCGGGCCGAACGGCGCGGGCAAGTCGACGACGCTCAAGGCCATTTTCGGGCTCCTGAAGGTCACCGGCGGCACGATCGAGTTTGGTGGCGAGAACGTCGCCAATTCCCTTCCGGACAAGCTCGTGCCCAAGGGCTTGAGCTTTGTGCCGCAGGAAAAGAACGTTTTCACCTCGATGTCGGTCGAAGAAAATCTCGAAATGGGCGCCTTTACGCGCACCGACGATTTTCGGTCCACCATGGAATGGGTCTACGAGATGTTCCCGGTGCTGCGCGAGAAGCGTCGGCAGCCGGCGGGCGAGCTTTCGGGCGGCCAGCGGCAGATGGTGGCCATGGGCCGAGCCCTGATGAGCAAGCCGACCCTTCTGATGCTCGACGAGCCTTCGGCTGGCCTTTCGCCGCGCTACGTCATCGAGATCTTCGAGACCATCCAGCGCGTCAACAAGGAAGGCGTTGGCATTCTCATGGTCGAACAGAATGCAAGACAGGCCCTGGCCTTTGCCTCCAAGGGCTTCGTGCTTGCCAGCGGGCAGAACCGCTTCACCGGCACCGGGGCGGAGCTTATCGCCGACCCGGAAGTCGCCAAGTCTTTCCTCGGGGGCTGAGCCGTGACCGAACTCGTTTTCTTCACCAATCAGGTGGTCATTTCCGGTCTCGTTCTCGGCTGCATCTACGCGCTGGGTGCCATCGGTATCACGCTGATTTTTGGCATTCTGCGCTTCGCGCATTTTGCCCATTCCGAACTGATGACGGGCGGCGCGTTCATCGCTTTCCTGCTCGCCAGCCTCTTTGCAGCCTGGGGCATCGTTACGCCGATCCCCACCGGGTTTGTCGTGCTGCCCATCGCCATGGTGCTGGCTGCAATCATGGCACTCGGGATCGACAAGGGTTTTTATGCGCCACTGCGCAAGCGTGGCGCCAAGCCGGTGACGCTGTTGATCGCGTCCATTGGCGTGACGCTGATGATCCAGGGGCTTATTCGCCTGTTCTTCGGCGCGGGTTCTTATTCGTTCTTCGAAACCGAGCCCAAGGAAGTGTTCCGCATCGACATGGCCGGTATCGGTTCGACAAGGCCGCTTGTCATCACCGAGCCGCAGGTGCTGATGATTCTGGTCACCGTCGTCTCCGTGCTGGCACTGCATTTCTTTCTGACCCGCTCGCGGCTAGGCAAGGCCATGCGCGCCATGGCCGACAATGCTGACCTCGCCCAGGTTTCGGGCATCAATACCGCGCTCGTCGTGCGCGTGACTTGGATCATCGCCGGGGCGCTCGGCTGCATGGCCGGCACCATGCTGGCGCTCGATGTGACTCTGAAGCCCGACCTCGCCTTCAACATCATCCTGCCGATCTTTGCCGCCGCCATCGTCGGCGGTCTCGGCCAGGCCTATGGTGCTATCGCCGGTGGGCTGCTTATCGGCTTTGCCGAAACGCTGGCGGTGTTCAACTGGACCATGCTGCTGCGGCCGCTCAATGCGATCCTGCCCGAGTGGATGCAATTGCCGCCGACGCTGGCTCTGGTGCCGACTGAATATAAGCTCACCGTTGCATTCATCATTCTTGTCGTGACGCTGCTGGTGCGGCCGACCGGTATCTTCAAGGGAGCCTCGTCATGATCCAGCGTTCCCTGACGCTTTTCGGCGGCCTGTTTGTCCTGATCCTGCTCATGGGCTGGGTGATGGGTGCTCCCTTCACCTCCTCGCGCCTTGTCGAAGCTGCCGCCTATGCGCTGATTGCCCTGGGGCTCAATATCCAGTGGGGCTATGGCGGGCTGTTCAATTTTGGCATCATGGGCTTCCTGATGGTCGGCGGCGCCGCCGTTACCTTCATTTCCTATCCGGTCAATCCCGTTTTCTGGGGCGGGGAAGGTCCGGCAATGCTGGGCAAGGCACTGTTCGCCTTCGCAATCGGGGCCCTGCTGGTGCTGGCCGCGCGCAAGGCTGATCGAGTCGGGATTACCGGCAAGTGGAAGGCGGCGCTGACTGTGCTCGCCTGGTTCGTCGCCTATATCCTCTATCGCAGCCAGATCGATCCGGCCGCGGCCTATATCGAATCTGCTGCCGGTGGTGGCTGGGTTGGCGGCCTTGGCGGCCATCCGGTTCTCGGCTGGCTTTTTGGCGGCGTACTCGCGGCTGGCATTGCCTATGTGGTCGGAAAAATCTGCCTTGGCCTCCGCACCGACTATCTCGCTATCGCCACGATCGGCATTTCCGAGATTATTCGCGCGCTGATCAAGAACATGGACTGGCTGACACGCGGCACCCTGACCGTTTCGCCGATCCCGTGGCCGACGCCATTGCCGCAAGAGTGGCAGGCGAGCGGCATGAACCTCGCCAATTCGCTGCTGGCGGCACGCGCGGGCTTCCTTCTCTTGGCGCTTGTGGTGCTCGGCGTCGTTTTGTGGCTGATCTCGCGCGCCTATGCCGGTCCATGGGGCCGCATGATGCGAGCCATCCGCGACAACCACATCGCGGCGACCTCCATGGGCAAGAACGTCACGGCCCGCCAACTCGAAATCTTCGTTTTCGGCTCGGTGCTGATGGGCATTGGCGGCGCCATGCTGGTCAGCTTCGTGCAGATTTTCGATCCCTCGAGCTATCAGCCGATCAACCACACCTTCCTCATCTGGGTCATGGTGATCGTGGGCGGTGCAGGCAATAATTGGGGTGCGCTGTTCGGCGCGGTGCTGCTCTGGTTGATCTGGGTCGTCTCCGAGCCGCTGTCCAAGGCAGTGTTCGAATTCGTCAGCACCTGGTCGACGCAGTTCGGTTGGGGCGCGATCCCCGAAATCGAGGCGCGTTCGGCGCAGATGCGCGTCTTCGTGCTCGGACTCGTCATCACCATTGCGCTGCGATTTGCACCCAAGGGGCTGATCCCCGAAGTGGTCAAACGCGAAAACTGATCTGCCCAAAACTTGACAAATGTCCAAATATAGACAATCTTGATCTCGAAGGAGATTGAGATGTCTGTATTTGGCTTTGGTGAGGCGCCGCAGTCCGCGCTTGCTGGTCAGGCTCAGGTTCTCGGCGTTGAACGCTTCGAGCCTGCCAATCGGCGGCGGCTGAGTGCGCCGGCGCTCCGCACCTTTGTGGCCATTGCCGATCTCTGGGGGCTCAACGAGGAGCAGCGCCGGCTGGTACTGGGCTATCCGAGCCGGTCGACCTATCAGAACTGGATGAAGATCGCTCGCGAGCAGGGCGAGGTGACGCTCGACGTCGATGCGCTTATGCGCCTTTCGGGCGTGTTCGGCATTCATCAGGCATTGGGCGTGCTCTTTGGCGATGCGCAGGAGCAGCTAGGTTGGCTCAAGGGGCCGCACGATGCGCCGGTCTTTGGCGGGCAAAAGCCGCTCAGCCTGATCACGTCCGGTTCGGTCGATGGCATCGTGCAGGTCCGGCGCTTTCTCGATGCGGCGCGGGGCGGGGTATATATGGCGCCCAATGGCCTCGATGCCGATTTTCCGGCGACGACGGCGGGAGATATCGTGTGGCGCTAGAAATGCGTCATACGCTAGCGCCGCAACCGAGCTTTCGGCTGATCCCGTCGCAATTTCCGCCAATCGGGCTTTTCGACACGGTGTCTCGCGCTGCTGATCTTGATGCGGTGATGGAGCTTGCGGGCTGGACCAATGATCGGCTCGTTGCCGAACGTATCGCCCGGTTGCCGCAAAGCGAGTGGGTGTTTGGTCGGTCCAATTCCTCCATCGTCATGGCAGCGTTCCTCCATGCGGCGCCCGATGGCGGACGATTTTCGGGGCCGGATCTTGGTGCCTGGTATGCAGCGGACAGGATCGAGACCGGTCTTGCCGAGGTGGCGCACCACCTGCGGCGCGAGGCCTTTGCACGACGCCAAGCGACCGCGACGCGCCGTTTCCGCGTCTATGTCGCCCGGCTCGAGGGCACGTTCGTCGATCTCTGCGGGGCTGATGAACCCGCGCTCTACGATCGGCAGGATTATGCCGCGAGCCAGGCGTTTGGAGAGCGCCAGCGGGCGTCCGGCGAAGACGGTATTGCTTACGACAGCCTGCGCTTTGTGGGTGGGGTCGCCGTCTGTGCCTACCGGCCGAGCAAGGTGCTCGACGTGGTGCAGGCACAGCATCTTTCAGTGACGGTGCGAACGGATGGCCCGGCTATCGAGGTCGAAACGCTATCGCAATAGCTAGACCGGACGCTGGGCGGTGACCCAGAGCCATTCGGTGGGCTTTGCGTCGTAACCGCTGCCCATTCGGGTCTCGAGCACCACGTCACGCCAACCGGCGGAGGCATAGTCGGCGCGGAGACGTTCGGCGCTGGGGTAGTTGAAATAGCGCCCAAGACTGTCATGGCCCTCGCCATTGCCGGCCTTGAAACTGGCGGTGAAAACGCCATCGGGGCGCAGGGCGCGATGGATACGGCTCAGAATATCGACGAGATCGCCTGCTGGGGCGTGCAGCAGGCTGGCGCAGGCCCAGATGCCGTCATAGGCGCCGATCGCGTCGAGTTGCTCGAAGCGCAGGATGCGGACTGGCTGCCCGATGCGCCTCTCAGCTTCTGCGGCCAGTTCCGGCGTGCCATCGGTAGCATCCATGTCAAAGCCAAGGGACAGCATGTGGGCGGCGTCCCGTCCATTGCCGCAGCCAAGTTCCAGGATTTTGCCGCCGGAAGGAAGAAGGGAAAGGAAAGCGCTAAGCTGCTGGCCGGTCGGAATGGTCACATGCTGGGCGTAGGTCGCGGCATTGTCGGCGTAAAATCGTAGGGTCGGATCGTCGGTCATGCTCGGACTTCCAAGAAAAAGGCCCGGGATTGCTCCCGAGCCTCGTTTTCTGATCGGTCGATGCCTTGGGCTTCGACTTACTGGATCGTACCCTTCTCGACGAACTTGCCGCCTTCGACAGCGAGTTCGACGATGATGCCGTCAACGTCGCCAGCGGCGTCGAAGTCGAGCGGGCCACCGGCGCCTTCATAGTCGATGTCGGTGCCGGCCTTGATCAGCTCGACAGCCTTGGTCCATTCGCCGGGCAGGATCTTTTCGCCCGGAGCCGAGGAGACGTCGCGCAGCGCGGCGGCGAGACCTTCGCGGCTGGTCGAACCGTTCTTCTCGATGGCGAGAGCCAGGAGGAAGGCGGCGTCATAGGCCTGCGGAGCGTAGGTGGCGTTGGCCGTGAAATTCTCGCCGGTGAAGGCGTTGTAGATATCAACGGCCTCGCCGGTCGGGGCGCCGGCGCGGGTCGCGATCAGGCCTTCGACGGCAGCGGTGTCGATGCCGTTCAGCAGGTCGTCGCCAACCATGCCATCGCCACCAACGTAGGTGGTGAAGTTGCCGGATTCGACAGCCTGACGCAGTACGGTGTTACCCGAAGCGTTGGCATAGGCGAGGATCACGAGGTTCTGCGAGGCAACGAGGTTGCCGAGCTCGGCGCGATAATCGGCCTTGCCTTCTTCGTGAGCGAGATTGGCAGCGACGGTACCGCCGCCGGCGGTGTAGGCAGCAGCCAGTGCATCGGCAAAGCCCTTACCGTAGTCATTGTTGACATAGGTGATGGCAATGTCGTTGACGCCCTTGGAGAGAAGCAGGTTGGCCAGCTTCACACCCTGGAGAGCGTCGGACGGGGTGGTGCGGTAGACAAGGTCATTGTCTTCGAGCGTGGTCAGGGCCGGAGCCGAAGAGGCCGGCGAGATGAACACGACACCGCCCGAGAGACCCGAGCCGTTGAAGGCGCCGATGGTTTCACCGGTGCAGAGCGCGCCGACGATGCCGGTCACGTTGTCGGTGTTGATGAGCTTGTCGGCAGCGGCAGCAGCGGCCGTTGCATCGCAGGCGCCGTCGGCGGAGATGAGCTTGAGCTCGCCGCCCAGAATGCCGCCCTGCTCGTTGATCTGCTTCACGACCAGTTCAGCGCCGCCAAAGATCGGCGGGGTGAGCGATTCAATCGGGCCGGTGAAGCCGCCGATAAAGCCGATAGTGGCACCGGTGTCCTGGGCCAAAGCCGGAGCGGCGATGGACATGGCGGTAGCTGCGACCGCCAGGGTCAGGGTTTTCTTGAACAATGGACGTCCCTCTGTTGACGTTGCGCGCCGGGTGGCCTTGCCAGCCTCCTCCTTGCAGCGCTGCAACGAATGCCGGGGGCGCCTCACGCGCCCCGCTGAGAGGGACTGTTGCACATTTTCGTGTTGGGAGTCACCGGGGGTCTTGGGCAAAATGGTGAACGCTCGCGGTTGCTTAAGGCAAGGCGATTGCGCATAGACTGGCACCGTTGGAATGAGGATGCGCATGCTATTTCGGCACCCTGTTATTGCTGGCTTGTTGCTGGTCCTTCTGGCGGGTCCAGCCATCGCGCAGATCACCGTGCTCGATAGTGCCCAGGATCAACCGCAAGGTGGGGAGGCCGCGGCGCCGATTGCCCCAGCAGGGGACGTCGTCTCGACGCCGGTTGCGCCGCCGCCGCCCTGCGGCACCCAGTCGATGAGCATTGCACGCATGACTTGGCCTTCGGCGGCGCTGCTGGCTGATATTCACGCCCGCATTCTCAATGCCGAGTTTGGTTGCGACGCAAAGGTGGTGCCGGGAGACCTCGCAGCCACCGCCTCATCCATGGGTTCGACCGGCCAGCCGGCCGTGGCGCCGGAAATGTGGGTCACGCGCATTGCCGATGTCTGGAATGGCACGATTGAAACTCAGATGGTGCGCAGCGTCGCTCCGAGCTTTGCCGAGGCGACCATGGAGGGCTGGTTCATACCCGCCTATATGGAGGGCGCCTTTGGCGGGCCGCCAAGCGCTGCCGGTTTGCAACCACTGCTCTCGACCCAGACCAGTGAAACACCGGTGCGTTTCATTTCCTGCCCGGTAGATTGGGCCTGCTCGGTGATCAACCGCAATCTCATCGCAGCCTATGGGTTGGGTGATCTCGTGGAGCTGGTCGAGCCGGCCAATCGCTTCGAAATGGATGCGCTGATCGCCGAGGCGGTAAGCCGGCGAGAGAATTTCATCCTCTACTACTGGCAGCCCAATGCGGTGCTGGCGCAGCTCGATTTCCGCGCGCTCGATATGGGCGCCTATGACGAAGAGGCGATGAAGTGCCTCGCGCGTCTCTCCTGCCCCACGCCTGTACCCTCCGCCTTTCCGGCGGAAACAGTGGTTATTGCTCTGGCGGAATGGGTCTTTGCCGAAGCGCCGTCCATAGCCTCCTATTTCCAGCGCGCCACGCTGCCGATTTCGGAGATGAACACGCTGCTCGGCCAGCTCAACGAGCCCGGCGCGACGGTCGAAGCGGTTGCCGAGCGCTTCGTCGCAACCCGCCAAGACCTTTGGGGGGCGTGGGTCGGGGCGACCCCTTAGAAGGCTTTACGCGCCATATACCATAAGTTCGGGCATCGATGATTTGTCATCGAACTGTCATCCAGAGCGCTGCGCGGTGACGTAATGTGGCGTTACCTGCGCCTTTAAGCCCCTGAACTATTTATGAATCTTTCACTAAGAGAGCGGAGCCAAGCGATGCTTGCTCGCGGTATTTCCCGGCCGGGTCGCGCGCTTCGCAGAAACAGCGCGGGTGATAGGGATTTGCGTCAGGTCGACCAGATTGTCCGCATTCTTTCGAGCTACCGGGCCATCGCCGCTCTCGTTGCAGTGAGCTTGGTCGGGGCTATCGGCGCAGCACTGCTGGCGGCCGAACGGGCGGAGGGTCGGCTCGATCCTTCGATGATCCTTATTGCCATCGCTCTTGGCGGCATGGGGCTGGCGGGACTCTTTGCCGGTCATCGCATGATCCGTCGCGATCTTCTCCATTCCGCCCGTGCCACGCG
This sequence comes from Devosia sp., assembly GCF_040509215.1. Lineage (GTDB taxonomy): Bacteria > Pseudomonadota > Alphaproteobacteria > Rhizobiales > Devosiaceae > Devosia. The sequence goes on along the minus strand of NZ_JBEVLL010000358.1, from coordinate 12,701 downwards.
GGCCATCATGGCCTCGGTGCATCGCGACGCGCTGACCGGGGTTTTTACGCGCTCCTATTTCATGGAAGCGCTGCGCAATGACGTGCATCACGGCTCGGACAAGTCGCTGGGCTATCTGCTGCTCGATATGGACAATCTCAAAGTCCTCAATGACGGGGCCGGGCACGCTGCGGGCGATGCGGCCCTGACCCATCTTGCCAAGACGATTGGCGCGGTGATGCCGGGGGCTGTTGTCGGGCGCCTCGGGGGCGACGAGTTCGGCATTGCCATTCCCGGCTGCGACAACCGAGGTGCGCTGCGGCGCCTGGGGGAAGAATTGCTGCGCCGGCTCGATCAGCCGGTCAATGTCGCCGGACGGCCGACCCGTCTTTCGGCCACCATCGGTATGGCACTGGCGCCGGCCGACGCCACCGATGTCGATGATCTCATCGCCAAGGCCGACCTCGCGCTCTACAAGGGCAAGAAGGCCGGGCGCCGCCAGGTCGTGGCCTTTGATCCTGACATGCTGGGCGATGAGCGACATCGGCGGTTTATCGAGCGCGAATTGCGCGCGGCGCTGCTGATGGACGAACTCGAACTGCATTATCAGCCGGTCTACGGCTCCGACATGCGCGTGCGCTCGCACGAGGCGCTGCTGCGCTGGCGGCATACCGTGCGAGGCATGATTCCGCCGGCGCAATTCATTGCCATTGCCGAGGAAAGCGACCTGATCGACAAGCTTGGCGATTGGGTGTTGCGGCGCGCCTGTGCCGACCTCGAGGCGCTCGGTACGCCGGTAGCGGTCAATGTGTCGCCGGCGCAATTGCGCCGCGCAGACTTCGCAAGACAATTAGGCCTGGTCGTTGAGGAGATGGGTATTGATCCCGGTAGGTTGATCGTCGAGGTCACCGAAACGGTGCCCATGGTGGCGGGTGCGGTGGAACAGGCCAATCTCGATGCGATCCGTGCCCTGGGGCTCAAGGTCGCCATTGACGATTTCGGGGCCGGGCATGCGAGCCTTCAGTATCTGCGCGGCTTTGCTTTCGACATCATCAAGATCGACCGCACCTATATCGCCAATCTCGGCGATAACAGGATCGATGCGATGATCGTCGAGGCGATTTGCGATATTGCCCGCTCGCTCAAGGTCGATGTCATCGCCGAGGGCGTCGAGACCGAAGCCCAGCTCGATATGCTGCGCCGGGCGGGGTGCGGCGCCTTCCAGGGATATCTGCTTGGACGGCCGGCGCCGCTCAAGCGTCCTTCGGTCGCCAATGCGGCCTAACCGTAACTCTTAGTACTCTTCGACTAACCGACAGTTGCATGGCTTGCCGCCCGGTGGATATAAGGGGGGCGGGAAGCCAATGGGCGAATTCGGGGAGTAGCGACTTGGACTTGAAGCGGATCAACGATCACGTCAGTGTTTCTGGGCAAATCAGCCCCGAAGATGTCGCCACGCTCAAATCCCTGGGTTTCGTTGCCATCGTCAACAACCGTCCCGACGGTGAATCACCTGACCAGCCGGCAGGTGAGGAAATCGAGGCTGCCGCCAAGGCGGCCGGGCTTGCCTATCATGCTATTCCGCTGGGGCGAGAAGGCGTCAATGCCGATCTCGTCGAGAAGACCAAGGCCGTCATCGAGGGGAGCGACGGCCCTGTATTCTGCTTCTGCCGTTCCGGCACCCGTTCGACGACCCTATGGGCGCTGAGCCAGGCTGGTGAAATGGATGCGTCCGATATCATCTCGCAGGCGGCGGAAGCCGGCTACGACATGAGCCATCTGGCCGGCATTCTTTCGAGAAGCTGACATAACCAACTTGGCGGCGTGGATGGCCCGCCATCCATTCTACCGACATTGCTGAGCCGGACCCGGGCAAACGGGTCCTCAACCTCTCCTGCTCGGAATTTAAATCGATGCCAATCAAGAAAATCCTCGTCGCCAACCGTAGCGAAATCGCCATCCGCGTGTTTCGTGCCGCCAACGAACTCGGGCTCAAGACCGTTGCGGTCTATGCCGAAGAAGACAAATTGGCGCTGCACCGTTTCAAGGCCGACGAGGCCTATCTGATCGGCAAGGGCAAGGGCCCGGTCGAAGCCTATCTGCAGATTGAAGAGTATATCCGTATCGCCCGGATCTCCGGCGCCGATGCCATCCACCCCGGGTATGGCCTCCTCTCGGAAAGCCCGGAATTCGTCGACGCGTGCGACGATGCCGGCCTCATCTTCATCGGCCCGCGCGCCCAGACCATGCGCGATCTCGGCAACAAGGTTGCCGCGCGCAATATGGCGATTGCCTCAAAGGTCCCGGTTGTGCCCGCGACGGAAGCGCTGCCTGATGATCCAGAGCAGATCAAGAAACTGGCGGCCGAGATCGGCTATCCGCTGATGCTCAAGGCGTCGTGGGGCGGTGGCGGTCGCGGCATGCGCCGCATCATGGACGAAAAGACGCTGCTTTCGGAAGTTTCGGAAGGCAAGCGCGAGGCAAAGGCGGCCTTCGGCAAGGACGAGATGTATCTCGAAAAGCTGATCGAGCGCGCCCGCCACGTTGAAGTGCAGCTTATCGGCGACGATCACGGCAATCTCGTGCATCTTTATGAGCGTGACTGCTCGGTGCAGCGCCGCAACCAGAAGGTGGTCGAGCGCGCGCCTGCGCCCTATCTCTCCGATGCGGTGCGCACGGAGCTTACCGACGCTGCAGTCCGCCTTGGTAATGCCGCGAACTATCGTGGCGCCGGCACGGTCGAATTCCTCATGGATGCCGACACCGACAAATTCTACTTCATCGAAGTGAACCCGCGCATTCAGGTGGAGCATACCGTCACCGAAGAAGTGACCGGCATCGACATCGTCAAAGCCCAGATTCACCTGCTCGACGGCGCTGTCATCGGCACACCGGAATCGGGTGTGCCGCTGCAGGAAGACATCAAGCTCAACGGCAATGCCATCCAGTGCCGCGTGACGACGGAAGATCCGGAGCAGAATTTCATTCCGGACTATGGCCGTATCACCGCCTATCGCGGCGCGACCGGCTTCGGTGTGCGTCTCGATGGCGGTACCGCCTATTCTGGTGCCGTGATCACGCGCTACTACGATCCGCTGCTCGAAAAGGTCACCTGCTGGGCTCCTTCGGCTGAAGAAGCCATTGCCCGTATGCATCGCGCGTTGCGCGAATTCCGTATTCGCGGCGTCGCGACCAATCTCGCCTTCCTTGAAAACATCATCACGCATCCGGACTTTGTCGAGAACCGCTATACGACGCGCTTCATCGATACGACGCCGGAGCTGTTCAACTTCAAGCCGCGTCGTGATCGCGCCACCAAGCTTCTCAGCTACATCGCCGATGTGACCGTCAACGGCCACCCGGAAGTCCGCGATCGCCCGCGTCCGCCGGCGGATGCCGCTGCGCCCTTCGTGCCGGAATTCGATCCGCTGATTGTCGTGGAAGGCAGCCGTCAGGTGCTCGATCGCGATGGTCCGGTTGGCCTTGCCAAGTGGATGAAGCGTCAGGGCCGCGTGCTCTTTACCGACACGACCATGCGCGACGCGCATCAGTCGCTGCTCGCAACGCGCATGCGCTCGTTCGACATCACTCGCATTGCCCAGGCCTATTCGCGTGGCCTGCCGAACCTCTTCTCCCTCGAATGCTGGGGCGGGGCAACGTTCGACGTTTCCATGCGCTTCCTCAATGAGGATCCCTGGGAACGCCTGGCCCGTGTGCGCGAAGGCGCGCCCAACATTCTGACCCAGATGCTGCTGCGCGGCAGCAACGGCGTCGGCTACACGAACTATCCCGACAATGTCGTGAAGTTCTTCGTGAAGCAGGCGGCCCGCGGCGGCGTTGACGTTTTCCGCATTTTCGACTGCCTCAACTGGGTCGAGAACATGCGCGTCTCGATCGATGCAGTGGCGGCCGAGGGCAAGGTTGCCGAAGGCGCCATCTGCTATACCGGCGATCTCTTCGACCCCGATCGCTCCAAGTATGACCTCAAATACTACGTCGGTCTTGCCAAGGAGCTGGAGGCCGCTGGCGTCCACGTGCTCGGCATCAAGGACATGGCGGGCCTTTTGAAGCCTGCTGCGGCCAGGAAGCTGATCTCGACGCTACGCAACGAGACCGATCTGCCGATCCACCTCCACACCCACGACACCTCGGGCGCTTCGGCGGCGACGGTTCTGGCGGCGGTGGAAGCTGGTGTCGACGCCGTCGACGCGGCGATGGACGCCCTCTCCTCGACCACCAGCCAGCCGACATTGGGTTCGCTCGTTGCCGCGCTTGAAGGCAGCGACCGCGATCCTGAGCTTGATCCCAAGGCGATCCGCCAGATCTCGTTCTATTGGGAAGCCGTGCGCACCCAGTACCGGGCCTTCGAGAGCGATCTCAAGGGCGGCGCCTCGGAAGTCTATCTCCACGAAATGCCGGGCGGCCAGTTCACCAATCTCAAGGAACAGGCGCGCTCGCTCGGTCTTGAAACCCGCTGGCACGAAGTCGCCCAAACCTATGCTGACGTGAACAAAATGTTCGGCGATATCGTCAAGGTGACCCCGTCCTCCAAGGTTGTCGGCGACATGGCGCTGGCCATGGTTTCGGCCGGCATCACTCGCACGGATGTCGAAAATCCGGACAAGGACATCGCCTTCCCCGATTCGGTAGTGGGCTTCTTTGCCGGCGATCTCGGCCAGCCCCCCGGCGGGTTCCCGCAGGCGCTGCAGAAGAAGGTCCTGAAGGGCAAGACGCCGCTGACCGAGCGTCCAGGCTCTTATCTCAAGGACGTGGACCTCGAAGCCGAGCGCAAGAAGATTTCGGACGAGGTCGGTGTGCCGGTCGACGATTTCCGGTTGGCCTCGTACCTAATGTACCCCAAAGTCTATTCGGATTTCGAAAAGACCCAGGACCGCTATGGTCCGACCGAAGCCCTGCCGACGCCGGTCTATTTCTACGGCCTTGACGAAGGCGACGAGCTGCTTGTCGATATCGAAAAGGGCAAGACGCTGGTCGTCAATTATCTCGGCCGCGCCCCCACCAATGAAAAGGGTGAGGTTCGCGTCTTCTTCGATCTCAACGGCCAGCCGCGCACCATTGTTGTGCCGGACCGGTTGAAGGCCGGAGAAGTCAAAGTTCGCGCCAAGGCAGTGGCGGGCGATCCCAAGCAGGTTGGCGCGCCGATGCCGGGTGTCATCTCGACGCTTGCCGTTAAGGAAGGCCAGAAGGTCGAAGCGGGTGACGTCCTGTGTTCGATCGAAGCCATGAAGATGGAAACGGCGATCCATGCCGAGGTCGATGGCGTTGTGGCGGAGCTGCTCATCCGTCCGGGCGATCAGATCGACGCCAAGGATCTGCTGGTGCGGCTGGAGTAGGCGCCCTCGCCATTTTACCGAGACCCAACAAGCCCTTTTTGGCGTTCCGCGTAGCGGGACGCCTCGCCACTCGAGCGTAGCTCTCGTGGCCTTTTCGACTTGAAAGGCTCCACTGGAGCCCTTCACCCATGACGGGACGTCGAAAAGTTGCGAAATTTGCGCAATTTGCACCTTGAATGGTACGCGCAATGCGACTTTTATAGGCAGGCATTGATTTGCCCGATCCCGGTCGACGGATCCCCGCCTCCCCCTTCGGGCTCCACTTTTTAAAGTCTGGATAGTCCCTTGCCTACCCTCAAGGCTGGCCGCGAACGTTCACGCGGCGATGCTCGGGCTCACTTGGCCGCCGTATATGCCGGCAAAGGCCGAAGCCCGTTGTTGCGCATCACCTTCTTCTCCCTGCGGCACTATTGGCAGGCGAGCCTGGCCATTGGTGCAACGATCATCGCCTCGGTGTTGCAATTGATGATCCCGCGCCTGCTCGGCCATGCGGTCGATCAGGCACAAAACGTGCTGAGCACGGCGGCGGAGGGGGCCCAGCAGGCATTGCTCTGGAGCGCGGTGACGCTGCTCCTTGTCTCGGTGGCGCGCGGATTGTTCACCCTGGTGCAGAACTACTATTCAGAATCGGTCGGCCACCATGTCGGCTACGAGTTGCGCCTCGCCTTCTACGACAAGGTGCAAAAGCTCTCCTATTCCTACCATGACCGCGTGCATTCGGGCGATCTCATCACCCTGGGTCTCCTCGATCTCGATGGCGTGCGCATGTTCTTTTCGACCGGCTTCGTGCGCACGATCCTGCTCACGGTGCTGATCGGGGTCGGCGCCTATATGCTGCTGACGACCGATGTGGTCCTGGGGCTGCTCGCCCTGAGCTTCGTGCCCTTTGTCGCCTGGCGCTCGTCGGTGGCGCAGTTGAAGCTGCGCGCTACCTGGGTCGTGCTGCAGGAGCGGCTCTCGATCATGACCCGCGTCATGGATGAGAATCTCAGCGGCATCCGCGTGGTGCGCGCCTTTTCGGGCCAGCTCTTCGAGCTTGTCAAATTCGACAAGGCATCCAAGGCGGCGCTGGAACTGGCGCATGATCGCGTGCTGATCCGCGTCAAGAACACGTCCATGATGACCTTCTCATTCTTTGCCGCCATGGGCCTGGTGCTCTGGGTCGGGGGCAACAAGGTCATTGGTGGGGAAATAAGCGTTGGTACGCTGGCAAGCTTCCTCACCTTCATGACCATCCTGCAGATGCCGGTGCGCCAACTCGGCCTGATGGTCAATTCCTTCGCCCGCGCCGATACCTGCGGCGAGCGTTTCTATGCCTTTATCGACCAAGGCATCGACATAGAGGACAAGCCGGGGGCACAGCCACTGCTGCTTGGTGAGGGGACGCTGCGCTTCGAGGACGTGCATTTCACTTATCCCGGCGCTACCCATCCGACCCTCAAGGGCATCACCTTCGAAGGTCGGGCTGGCGAGACCATCGGCATTGTCGGCGCGCCCGGCAGCGGCAAGTCGACCGTCGCCAATCTCATCCCGCGCTTTTACGACGTCACTTCGGGGCGCGTCACCATCGACGGCCAGGACGTACGCGACGTGACGCTGGAATCGCTGCGTCGGCAGGTCGGCGTGGTGCAGCAGGATTCTTTCCTCTTCACCACCACGATCGAGAACAACATCGCCTATGGCGATCCCTGGGCCAAGGAAACCAAGATCGAGAAGGCGGCGGAAAGCGCCCAGCTCCACAATTATATCATGGGCCTGCCGACCGACTACGATACCGTCGTGGGCGAGCGCGGGGTGTCCCTCTCGGGCGGTCAGCGTCAGCGCCTCGCCATTGCGCGTAGCCTCGTCATGCGCCCGGCCGTCATGGTGTTCGACGATTCAACGGCGGCTATCGATGCCGGCACCGAGCACCGTATCCGCTCGGCCATCCGCGCCTATGCCAGCGATCGCGTGACCATCATCATCGCGCATCGCCTGTCCTCACTGATGCATGCCGACACCATTCTCTTCCTCGAAGACGGCGCAATCGTCGAGCGCGGCAGCCATGCCGAACTCCTGGCTCTGGGCGGGCGCTATTCGGCGCTTTATGACCTCCAGACGCGACCGACCGAGGATATCGATGCAGAAAGGGCCGCCCAATGAGCGTGGTCGAGGACGAAGAACGGGACGTCGCGAGCTTTCCAGGCCAACGGCCGCCGCGCGCCTCGGTGGGCAGCCACCGGATCGAGGAAGAGGTCTTTGGAAAAGCCTATGACCCCAAGACGGTGCGCCGTATCTGGGCTTTCGTAAAACCCTATCGGGTCAAGATCTATCTCTCGGTGGCTGCCGTGCTGGTGTTCACCGCCACCCAGCTTGCCATTCCGCTGATCATTGGCTGGGCCATTGACGGCGCCATGGTGGCGGGCGGCAACGCCAACAATCTGACATGGGCCGTGCTCGCCTTTGCCGTGGCCGTGCTGTTCAATTTCGCCGCTTCCTACGTGCAGGAAACACAGGTGGGGCAGGTTGCCGAAAATGTGCTGTTCGACATGCGTCGCGCCATGTTCGCGCAATTGCAGCGCGTGTCCCTCAGTTTCATGGACAAGACCGAAGTCGGCCGGCTGATGAGTCGCTTGCAGGGCGACGTCAATTCCATGCAGGAATTTTTGGAAACCTCGGTCATTTCCGTTGGTGATATCGTCTTGCTCTTCGGCATCGTCGCGGTGCTGCTGACGCTCGATCCATGGCTGGGGCTCCTCACCCTCGTCACCATGCCGGTGCTGTTCATCGTCCGCATTTTCTGGCTACCGCCGGCCAAGCGCGCCTTCTGGGCAGCACATGAGACCAACTCGCTGACCAATGGCGCCATGGCCGAAGGCATCAATGGCGTGCGTACCGTGCAGAACCTTGAGCGCCAGCAGGTCAATTTCGACCTCTATGACGACAAGGCCTATCACAACCTAGAAACCCAGCTCACCGGCAGTAAATATGCTCAGGTGATGGTGCCCATCGTCGACAGCCTCACCGGCATTGCCATGGCGACCGTGGTGCTGGTCGGCGGTTCTCTGGTGCTCAACGGCACGTTGCAGGTCGGCGTCATCGTCGCGTTCCTCTTCTATATCCAGCGCTTCTTCGACCCGATCCGCTCGCTGACCATGCAATATTCGATCATGCAGCGCGCCATGACCTCGGGCCGCCGCATCACGGAAGTGCTCGACTTGCCGGTGACCATCAACGACAAGCCCGATGCCCTGACGCTGACCGGCGACATGGATGGCTCGGTTGCCTTCCACGATGTGGTCTTTGGCTACGATCCGGCGCGGCCAGTGCTGAAGAATGTCTCCTTCCGGGTCAATCCGGGCGAGACCGTCGCGCTTGTCGGACCGACGGGCTCGGGCAAGACCAGCGCCATGTCGCTCGTCCATCGCTTCTATGAAGTGCAGGGCGGGGCGGTGCTGGTCGGCGGGCATGATGTGCGCAACGTCACCCAGGAAAGCCTGGGCGAGCAGGTCGCCATGGTGTTGCAGGAGCCGTTCCTCTTTACCGGCTCGGTGTTCGACAACATCAAGTACAACAAGGCTTCGGCGACCCGTGAGGACGTCATCGCGGCGGCCAAGGCGGTTGGTGCGCATGAGTTCATCGAACGCCTGCCGGGCGGCTATGACAGCAGGCTCGAACAGCGCGGCTCCAACCTCTCGCTGGGGCAGCGCCAGCTCCTGAGCTTTGCCCGCGCACTGGTTGCCGATGCCAAAATCCTGGTGCTCGACGAGGCGACAGCCAATATCGACAGCTATACGGAACGGCAGATCCAGAAGGCTCTCGAAATCCTGCTCAAGGGCCGTACCGGCCTCGTCATCGCACACCGCCTCGCCACTATCCGCGGGGCAGACCGGATCATCGTGTTGCAGAATGGCGAAAAGATCGAAGAGGGCAATCACGACCAGCTCATGGAGCTGGGCGGGCTCTATTCGCGCCTCTACAACATGAACTACGCGAGCTTCGACGACATTCCGGATGAGCTGGTAGCCGAGGCCAATGCCAAGGCGGCCAACACCTGATCAGCTTGCATCAGCCGTCACCGCTTCTGCAGTGACGGCTGTATCGCGCTCAGGCGCCCACGATTTCCATGAAGCGAATGTGGTTGTTGAAGGGGTCGGTGACGGTCACCTCCAGCCGGTCATCGCTCTTTTCGAGCCCCGGCTTCATGTAGCGGTAGTTTTTCCCGATCAGCTCGGCATGGAAAGCGCGGATGCCTTTCATATAGACGCACATATTGCCGCCGGGCGTTGCGTCCCCGGCATGTTCGGAAAGGTGCAGTCGCAACCCTGCGCGCGAGACCTGCATATAGACCGGGAAATTTTCGCCATAGCGGTGCTCCCAATCGAGCGAGAAGCCGAGGAAGTCGAAATAGAATTCCTGGGTTTTTGCCAGATCGAAGATGCGCACGATCGGTACGGCCTGCTCGAAGGCGATGGCGGGCTGTTGGTCCTGTCTCTCGATCTTGCTCGAAAGCACGTTCCAGCTTGGAAAATCGAACTGTCGCGCCACGATTTCGAGCGCTCGGGCGTGAGCGATTTCCTTGCCGTCCTGTTCGAGGGCCAGTTTCAGTGCCTTGGCCATGGCTTTTGCATCGCGAAAATCGCGCATGGGTTCCGTCTCCACTCGGGCGAAACGTCTAGTCAGCGCTCGCATTGCCGACGGCGTCGCCCGGAAAGGAAAGGGAAGCGCGTGTCGCAAGGGAAGGCATTTGCCATGCCTCCGGGGAGGCGCGAGCTGCGGGCCGCCTTCCGGCCGCTGCAGGTTTTCTAGCGGGTTTGAGCGCGTCTGTCATCGGCTCGATATGGCCGGCCGGCATCCACACTATTGCGTGAAAAGCGGGAGCTTTTCGGCTCTGTGGGCGGCGTGATAAGGCTTCCTTCACCCAGCCTAGTCATGCTGTGCTAACCATTGCCCGTCTGGGCGGATTTTTCAGGCCCTGTTCGTGACTGCAAATATCTTTCATCGTATCGCAGCTGTCATCATCGTCCTCTGGCTGGGGTTCGGGCTTGCCGCCTGCGCCAATTTCGTCAAGGGCGGCGACAACCGGCACAACATTCCCCTGGCTCCTGCCATGGTGAAGGCGCTCTATGATATGGGCTCATCGCCCGCCGAGGGCATGGTTGTCCGCATCTTCAAGCGCGAACAGCAGCTCGAGGTGTGGAAACGCACGAGTTCTGGTCAGTACAAGGTCTTCAAGACCTATGAGATCTGCTCCTATTCCGGCGATCTCGGACCCAAGTATAGGGAAGGCGATTATCAGAGCCCGGAAGGGTTCTATACGATCACACCGGGCCTGATGAACCCGAAATCGAACTACTATCTCGCCTTCAATACCGGCTTTCCCAACAAGTTCGACCGCGCCAATGGGCGCTCCGGTTCGAACCTGATGGTGCACGGCGACTGCAAGTCGGTGGGGTGCTATGCCATGACCGATGCGGGCATTGCCGAAATCTATGCGCTTGCCCGCGAAAGCTTCAAGGGCGGCAATCCGAGCTTCCAGGTCCAGATATTCCCGTTCCGCATGACCACGGCAAGCCTGACCCAGAATGCCTCCAACCAGCACCTCAATTTCTGGCGGAACATCAAGGAAGGGTACGATTACTTCGACCTGACCAAGACCCCGCCGGCCTGGGACGTGTGCGAACAGCGCTACATTTTCAATCCGACGGCCTCGGGTCTTGATGCGATGGGACCGTGCCCGGCGACCTACCAGAATGCCGAGGTCGAGGCGCGCAAGGTCGCCGATGCAAGCGCCCTCGCCAATGTGGCAGCCGGTATCGAGCGACAGGCGGCCAACGAAGTGGCGCTGAAGGAGCGGAGCCAGGCGGTGTCGGGCTTCTTCTCGGGCATTGGCAACATGATCACGGGCACTCAGCAGCAGCAGCAGGCCACGGCCGAAGTTGCAACGCCCGCGCAATAGTATTGGTCCTTAGTTCGGCCCCAGTTTGGTGTGACCTCCGTCACGCCAATGTGAGCAGGAGCGAGCAGCGTGGACGACAAGCCGAGCGAGAAGCCATCGCCGGATACGAGGAGCGTCGGGGAAGCCCCTGACGTGCTCGTAGGAGATATCGATTCTCCCGCTCTCGCCGGCGTCAGGCGGCCCCGACGCCGCCGCCGGTTGAAGAAGAGCCTGATCTTTGGCATCTGCGCCTCGGTCATCGGGCTGGCCTCGCTTGCGGCCAGTGCCTGGATTTACACCGATATGCGGCGTGAGATGGTTCGGGTTTCAACCGAAATTGCCCAGTTGCGACTGAGCCTTGATCTCTATGTCCAGCGTGGCGCTGCGCCTGCGCCCACGACGGAGGCGCCTGATACCGGGGCTCTGTCGGCGCTCGAAAACCGGCTTGCCATTCTCGAACAGAACTGGCGCGGGGTGGCTGCTGCCGCCGAGGCAGCGCCACAGGCGGCGCCGACCGCGACCGGCCCTGCGGTTGCCAGCGAGAGCGACGGCGATTGCCTGCCCTCGGGCATGCGTCTCCTCGTCGCCGCAGGGGATTCCTATCCCGTATGCGGCACCGAGACGACGATCGAGGTGATGAATGTCAGCAATGGCTATATTTCGCTGACCGACGGCACCACCGTGCCCTCTGGCAGCACCGTGCCGCTTCCGGGCACGTCCTGCATGATCGCGGTCACCTCCGGCGGTGACGAAGCCACCACCGGTTTTGCCGAGATTCGCGTTACCTGCTAGGCGAGCGTGCTGCTACCCAGCGGCGGCAGCGGCTTGAACTTGCCCATCAGCGCACGGTAGGGGGCCAGCAGCACCAGAGCGGCAAGGAACTTCACGAGGAAATCGCCGGCGGCGAGGGACGTCCAGAGCGGGACTTCGGGGCCGACGCCGAGGAATGGCGCCGGGAAGGCCAGCGAGCCGTCCTGCAGGCCGAAGAGCGCATCGACGCCAGCAAGCGCCGGGGCGAAGGCGATGGTGAAGAAAATGGCTGTGTCGAGCATGGAGCCGAAGAGCGAGGCAGCCAACGGTGGCAGGAACCACGCCCGGACGGCGCGCAGCCGAGAGAAGATGCTGATATCGAGCAGTTGACCGGTTACGAAAGCAGCCGCCGAGGCGAGTGCGATGCGCTGGGTCGTTGCTGGCGTGCCACCGGCGTTCCAGGGCAGCGGGTTGAAGCTGAGGTAGAACGACACGGCGAGGCCGACTAAAAAGCCGACCAGAACGACGCGGCGCGCATTGCGCGGGCCGTCGTAGCGGTTGGTGAGATCAGTGATGAGGAACGCGAAGGGGAAGGTGAAGGCGCCCCAGGTCAGAAGATCGGCGAGATTGACCGAACCAAGCTGCACCTGAAAGGGATAGAGCACCAGGATATTGGACGCGGCAACGACCACGACCATGGC
>NZ_JBEVLL010000357.1:0-13724 GCF_040509215.1 Devosia sp. | reverse complement strand
TTGCCCGTCCAGTAGTAGATCAACAGTCCCGCCCACTCTTTGATCGCCACCGTGCTCACATTGACGTTCTGCACGGGGTTGGCGATGTCAAATCCGAACCACTGCGGGCCCGGCGTGCGATAGTCGGTCGGCCAAGGAATGACGGAAAGTCCGGCCTTCTCGAAAATGCCTACTGATCGCGGCATATGAAACGCTGAGGTAACGAGGACGATGTTTCCATCGCCACTGTCGCCGAGCAAACCCTTGGTATTTGCGACATTCTCGTCGGTATTGCGGGACGCCCCCTCGAGCACCAGCCGCTCGCGGGCAATGCCGAGCGCGAGGAAGAAACGTTCCGCGGTTGTTGCCTCAGCTTCGCCTTCATCCGTCAGGGCGCCGCTACCACCGCTGATGAAGATTTTTGCGGACGGGTAGGTCTGGGCCAACCAAAGCGTTGTCGTCAACCTGTCCCCCGCATCATTGAGTTCGGCAATCTGTCGGGCCGAACTGGGCCGCTCCAGCGTCGCGCCGCCGAGCATGATAATGGCGTCTACGGTTTGAGGTGGCGGCGCGGGAACCGCGAAACGGTCCTCGAGCGGCTGCATGACGATATATCCCAGATTAGTGAAGCTCACGGCCCCATGCACGAGAACACCGAGAAAGAGCGCGACGACCGCCAACCGTTTCTTGCCCCAGAACAACGCCACAGCCGCACCCAGCATCAGCAGTAAGACCACGCTGAGCGGTTGAGCCAACAACCAGAAGACCTTCGACGCCAGAAAGAACATACGTATTTCCCGTAAGCTGCCACGCTCGCCTTATGCCCGTATTCATCCGCAAGCCCAAGTGGGCTGGGCACTATCGCTTTTTCCCCTTGCCATCTGCCCCCCATTTGCTTTTGTTGGAGGCGGTCAAAATTGCCAGCCTCAAAAAAAGGCAATTGCCGTTCAGGAACACCCGACACCGGGTGACATGGTGAGCATGCAGGAAGCTAGGCCCGTACGGGCGGGGACATCGCCGGTTGTAGAGTTACGAGACTTGCACAAGTCTTTCGGCGCGTTGGAGGTCCTCAGAGGCATTTCCTTTTCGGCCCGCGAAGGCGAGGTCATTTCCCTGATCGGCTCGTCGGGCTCCGGCAAATCGACGCTTCTGCGCTGCATCAACATGCTCGAAGTGCCCGATGCCGGCGACGTGGTGATTGATGGCGAACCCATCAAGCTACGCGGCAAGGGGCAGGATCGCCACGTGGCCGACGAAGCCCAGATTCGCCGCATCCGCTCCGAACTCGGCATGGTGTTCCAGTCCTTCAATCTCTGGGCCCATATGACGATCCTCGAAAACGTCATGGAGGCCCCGCTTGTCGTGCAGGGGCGCCAGCGCGCCGAAGTGGAAGCAGAAGCCCGCGCCATGCTCGACAAGGTCGGCATCGGCAGCAAGACCGATGCCTATCCTTCTCAGCTTTCCGGCGGCCAGCAGCAGCGTGCCGCCATTGCGCGCGCGCTGTGCATAAATCCGCGTGTGATGCTCTTTGATGAACCGACATCGGCGCTCGATCCAGAGCTGGAAGTCGAAGTCCTGCGCGTCATCAAGGTTCTCGCCGACGAGGGCCGCTCCATGGTGCTGGTCACCCATGACATGGAGTTTGCCCGCTCGGTTTCGGACAAGGTCATTTTCCTCCATCAAGGCCTGATCGAGGAAGAAGGCACGCCCGACGAAGTGTTCGGCGCCACCAAGTCGGCCCGCCTCAAGCAGTTTCTCAACGCCGCCAGCCACAGCTAGCGGCACCCTTCAGACCCAGGCAACTGGGCGAACTCGCGACGTCCAACGCAACGGAGACTATATGAAGAAGATCATTCTGGCAGCGGTTGCCGCCCTCGCACTCGGCGGTTCGGCCATGGCGCAGGAATCCATCCGCATCGCCACCGAAGGCGCCTATGCACCGTGGAATTTCCTCGATGACAGCGGCAAGCCTGCCGGTTTCGAAATCGACCTTGGTAATGCCATCTGTGAAAAGGCCGGCCTCACCTGCGAATGGCTGATCAATGACTGGGATTCCATCATCCCGAACCTGCTCGCCGGCAACTACGACCTGATCATGGCAGGCATGTCGATCACCGACGAACGCCTCGAAACCATCGACTTCACCCAGAACTACTTCCCGCCCGATCCGTCCAAGTTCGTCGCCATGGCCGGCACCGAGATCGACTTCGCCGCTCTCTCCGGCAAGCGCGTCGGCGTACAGGGCGGCACGATCCAGGCTGCCTATGCCGAAGAGAACTTTGCTTCCGGCAACACCATCGTGACCTTCACCACCGCCGACCAGGCCATGGCTGACCTCGCCGCTGGCAACCTCGACACCATCCTCGCTGACGGCGCCTATCTTGAGCCCGTCGTGACCGCTTCGGGTGGCGCTATCGCGTTCGTCGGCGAAGACGTGCTGATCGGCAATGGCGTCGGTGGCGGTCTGCGCAAGGACGATGCCGACCTCAAGGCCAAGCTCGACGAAACCCTGACCGCCCTCAAGGCTGACGGCACCGTCGACGAGCTGATCGCCAAGTGGTTCGAAGGCCGCGGCCCCTACTTCGCCGAATAAGGCTTGATCCCGGCGAAGGGCATAGGACCGGCCGAGATTCAGCTCAGGCTGAGGCGAAAATGGCGGTTTTTGAGAACCGGAGCGGAGCGTACTTTTAGGTACGTGAGCACCGGAAGCGCAGAAAGCCGCCATTTACAGACCAGCATCAGCTGAATGTCGGCCGGTCCGCCGGCCCTTCGCTTACCTACGGAACCGGTGCCAGCCACATGACCGACGACATCGCCTATTGGTTCAGCTACCTGACCAACGGCAAGCATCTGACCTGGTATGCCAGCTTCCAGTTCACCGTTCTCGCTGCTTTGATGGGTGGCACCCTGGCCGTTTTCTTCGGCCTTCTCGGCGCGACCTTGAAGAACTCGCGCTTCCTCCCCCTGCGCATCATCGGCACGATCTATTCCTCGATCGTCCGCGGCGTGCCGGACGTGCTGTTCTTCCTCTTCTTCCCGCTCGCGTTCGAGCAAGGCGTTGAATGGCTGATCGCCAGCCAGATTTGTACGCCCGAAGCCATCGCCGCCCAGACCGCCGCTTGGCCGCCGTGCAAGGAGGCCAACTGGTTCCTCGGCACCACGGAATATCTGCTGCTCGCCAGCGTCTCGCTCGGCCTCGTCTATGGCGCCTTCGCCACCAATGTCATCCACGGCGCCCTGCGTTCCGTCCCAGCCGGCCAGCTTGAAGCCGCCCGCGCCTTCGGCATGTCGCCGGGCCAGGTGCTCTGGCGCATCCAGATCCGCCAGATGTGGGTTTATGCCCTGCCCGGCCTCTCCAATGTCTGGATGCTGATCGTCAAGGCGACCTCGCTGCTCTCGCTGCTGCAGATCGCCGACATCGTGCTCTGGGCCGATCGTCTCGGCGCGCCGAACTTCCTGCCCGCCGTGGGCCTCGTGCACGAGGACTGGCGCTGGCGCTACTATCTCGTGCTCTTCGTCTTTTACATCCTCGTCACCTGGCTCTCCGAGCGCGCCTTCGAGGCAATCATGCGCCGGGCCGGTAAGGGCATTCTGAGCGAGGCACGCGTCTGATGCAGGCTTTCCTCAACGATCTCGCTCTGATGTCGCAGGCAGTGGTGTTCAACATCTACTTTGCCGCCGCATCCATCCCCGTCGGTTTCGTGCTGGCCGTCTTCCTCGCCTTGGGCAAAGCCTCGCCCAATGTGCTCATCAACCGCCTCTCGCGCGGCTATATTTATGCCTTCCGCGGCTCGCCGCTCTTCATCCAGTTCTTCATGTTCTATTCCCTGGCCCTGTCGCTCAATCTCGCGGTGTGGAAGCCTCTGGGAATATCGGGGTTCGTGCTGCACCCGCTCTTCATCGGCCCATTGGTGCTGGTGCTGAACACAGCCGCCTATACCGGCGAAATTTTCTATGGCGCCCTGCGCGCCGTGCCGCGCGGCGAAGTTGAGGCCGCACGCGCCTATGGCATGTCCCGCAACCAGCAGTTCCGCCGCGTCGTCTGGCCCAATCTCATCCGCCTCGCCTGGCCGGCCTACACCAACGAAGTGGTGTTCCTCTTCCACGCCACCGCCATCGTCTACTTCGCCTTGCCCGTCGTCGGCGCGCAGGCCGACCTGATGATCACGGCGAAAACCCTCTTCGAACGCGACTACAACGCCTTCCTCCACTTCTCGGTGGCGGCGCTCTATTTCCTCGCAGTGTCGCTGGTGGTTTTCTTCCTCTTCGGCCTCGTCTATCAGCGCCTCATGCGCCACATGCCGGCACCGCCGCGCATGCGCTTCCGGCCAAAATGGATGCGCTGACAAGGAGCGACAATGAAGATCATCGCCGACCTTTGCATCGTCCCTATGGGCGTGGGACCATCGGTCTCCGCCTATATCAGGGAAGTCCGCGACATCCTCGCCGGCACCGGCCTCACCCATGAGATGCACGCCAACGGCACCAATATCGAAGGCGAAATGAGCGACGTCAGCGCCGCCGTCGAAGCCTGCTGCCAGCGTCTCCACGAACTTGGCGTCGAGCGCATTTTCTGCACTATGCATTTTTCGACCCGCACCGACAAACCCCAGACCATGGCCGACAAGCTCGCCCGTCTCGCCTGAAGTAGCAGCCCATGACCTTTACCCAGCACCACCTCGACCTCCCCGGCGACGCCCCCGGCCAGACAACACGGCTCCATTGGTACACCGTCGGTCCGGAAACCGCCGAAACCAAGGTGCACCTGCAGGCTGCGCTCCATGCCGACGAGCAGCCCGGCACGATGGCCATCCATCATCTGCTGCCCATGCTCCGCGAGGCCGATGCCGCCGGGAAACTCCGCGCCCGCTTCGTGCTCTTCCCCTCGGTCAATCCGCTCGGTCTCGCCACCCGCGTACTGCGCCGCCATATCGGCCGCTACGACCTCGAAACCGGCGTCAACTTCAACCGCCGCTGGCCCGACCTTTACCCCATCATCGCCGAAAGCGTCGGGGGTAAGCTCGGCGCCGACGCCAAGGCCAATGTCGCCATCATCCGGGCCGCGGTCGGCGCATGGATCGATGGGCAAAACCCGGTTACCGCCGGACAGAAGCTGCGCCTCCACATCCTCAAATCCGCGCATGATGCCGATATCGTCCTCGACCTTCATTGCGACGACGAAAGCCTCATGCACATCTTCACCTCGCCCGACCTGATGCCGGGCCTGCAGGATCTGGCCGACCGCATGGGCGTCGCCGCAACTCTCACGGCCGAAGACAGCGGCGGCGGCTCGTTCGACGAAGTTCTGCCCAATCTCTTCCGCAAGGCCCAGCGCGCCAATCCCGGCGCCGCCATTCCCATGGCCTGCGAAGCCGCCACGCTCGAATATCGCGGCCAGGCCGACACTCACGACGCCTTTGGCAAACTAGACGCACAGGGCCTCTTCGATTTCTTCGCTGGTCGCGGCCTCATCGACCTGCCGGCCTCGGCGCCGGTCACCCCGGTTCCCGGCCCTACTCCCTTCGAAGCAACCGAAGTGCTGCGCACTTCCAAGCCTGGCCTCCTCGCCTATCGCGTCGAGCTCGGCCAGCAGGTTCAGGCCGGCGATGTCATCGCCGACCTCATCGCCATGGATGGTCCGGACGCCTTCATCGCCCGCACGCCCATTCGCGCCGGCACCAGCGGCTTCATCCTCTCGCGCGCGTCGGCGAAATTCGCCGTCGCCGGTTCGGCCGTCGCCAAGATTGTGGGCAAGGAAATTCTGCCCAGCCGCGCCGGTGGCTATTTGCTCGAAGATTGATCTGAACTGATGCGGGCCATCGCGGCCCGCATCCTATCGGCATCGAGCGGTTTGGCGATCACGCCGTCGGCTCCTGCTTCGAGCGCCTTGCGGCGCTCTCCCAGCATGCAGATCATCATCACGGGAATGCTGCTTGTCTCGGGATCTGACTTGAGTGCGGCCAGCAGGTCCCAGCCATCAAATCCCGGCATCAGCACATCGAGAAAAATGGCGGCTGGCCGCAGCGACCGGGCGATCTGCAAGGTAGACTGCGGCGCGCCGGTCAGCACCGGCACATGGCCATCCCCAATCAATAGCCGCTCGGCAACATCGAGGACGTTCTGGTCGTCATTGACGACCAGAACACGTTTGGGCTCCGCCCTTTCGGGCACCGGGGTCGGGATAGTTTCGGCGGGCCTCCACGCGGCAACAGCCTGCCGCATCGTCGCTAGAACGCTCATTCCACCCCCATACCGAATTTCGAGGTGAGTGTGGTCATGCCCCATTCACGAGAGATGAAGCAGATTGTTACAATCCAACCGTTCCATGCTCGAGAGCGGTCATTACCCCCCGCAATTCAGCAAGACCCTTCATGCGGCCGATGGTTGGATAGCCCGGCTGGGCCCGGCGACCGAGATCGTCGAGAATATCCTGGCCATGGTCGGGACGCATGGGAATGACACAATCCTTGCGACCCTCGGCCTTGCGCCGGCGCTCCTCACGGATGATGGCAGCGATCAGGGCCACCATGTCGGTGTCGCCCGCTAGGTGCTCGGCCTCGTAAAACGAGCCAACGATGTCATCATTGTCGCGCTTTACATTGCGCAGGTGCAGGAAGTGCACCTTGGGCCCAAAGCGTTCCATCATGCCCGGCAGGTCGTTGTCCGGCCGCGCGCCGAGCGAACCAGAGCACAGCGTCATGCCATTGTTCGGGCTGTCCACGGCATCGAGGATGAACTTGTAGTCCTCCTCGGTCGACATGACGCGCGGCAGGCCGAGCAATGCGAACGGAGGATCATCCGGATGGCAGCAGAAGCGGAGGCCCAGCTTTTCGGCCTCAGGCACGACCTCTTCAAGGAACTGCACGAAGTGCTTCCGCAATTGGTCACGGCTGATAGCGCCGTATTCGTCGAGATGCGCCTGCACATCTTCGAGCGACATGGATTCCGTCGAGCCGGGCAGACCCATGGTCACGTTGCGGCCGAGCGTCTTCTTCTCGTCCTCGCTCATCGCGGCGACGCGACGCCCCGCCTCGTCGGCAATGGCATTGGTGTAGTCGGCAGCAGCGCCCGGACGCTTCAGGATATAGATATCGAAAGCCGCGAAATCGTTGATATCGAAGCGCATGCACGACCCGCCATTGGGCACGGTCCAGCGCAGATCGGTCCGCGTCCAGTCGAGCACCGGCATGAAATTGTAGCAGATCACTTCCATGCCGCTCTCGGCGAGGTTGCGCATGGAAATCTTGTAATTGGCAATATGCTCGCGCCAATTGCCCTTCTGCTTCTTGATGTCCTCGCTGACCGGCAGGCTCTCGACCACGTCCCAGGTCAGACCCGAAGCCGTGCCGTCCTTGCGGGTCGCGATTTCCTTGTAACGCTTGGCGATCTCTTCTGGCGTCCACACGACGCCATTAGGCACATGATGCAGCGCGCTCACGACGCCGACGGCACCGACCTGCGTAATATCATCGATGCTGCAAAGGTCCTTGGGGCCGAACCACCGCCAGGTCTGTCGCACAGTCAGAACTCCATTCTTGTATGGTAGAAACGCCCTAGCACAAAGTTCATGGCGCCCCTAGTCGTTCGCGAGCTTTATGAGGGTTTCCACATGGCAAGGCGTACCCTCCCGGCACCAGCAGGCAAGGTTCTTGCCGCCAAGCTCGGCGCGTATCTTGTCAATCGATGGCCGGATCCGGTCGGCTTCGACCTCGCCGCGCATCCAGCGCGCATGCCGCGCGACCGCTTCCGCCTGAGCCGCAGCTCGATCAAGGCCCGACTCCGCGGCCACGGCATCGATGCTGAACGGATTGCCCCAAGGCCCGGGGCGCGCGACAGACTGCGCCGGCAGCCCATTGATCGACCTGGAAATGGCCTGCAGATCGAATCCCGCACGGCGCGACAGGACGATCCGGGTCGGTCTCATTTCCGCATCTCGCGGTCGAAGACGAATTTCGGCATTTCCCACTTGAGCAGGATGGAGAGCACGCGCAGGGGTAGGCCGACGCCCAGCGCCACCAACAGCACCAGATCCGCCTGCAGCCCCGCCATAATGCCGAGATAGTAGACCACGCCCGTCACGATCGAGACAGTGGCAGAAAGCTCGCCCCGAAAGACCAGAGGCACATCGTTGCACAGCACGTCGCGCATGATGCCACCCACAATCCCTGTCACCATGCCCGCCACGATGACGATGATCGGATGCTCCTGCGTTTCCATGGCGATATTGCAGCCAATGATGGTGAAGACCACGAGCCCCAGCGCATCGAGCAGCAGGAAGGGCCAGCGCAGCCGGTGCACCAATGGCGCCAGCGCAATCGTCAGCAGGGCCGCACAGCAGCACAGCACCAGAATGTAGGGGTTGTGCACCCAGTAGAGCGGATAGTGGTCCAGAAACACATCGCGCGCCGTGCCTCCGCCGAGTGCGGTGATGCAGGCGATCAGGCAAACACCGAACCAATCCATGTTGCGGCGCCCCGCCGCGAGGGCTGCCGACATGGCGTCGGCTGTGATCGCGACATAGAACATCATGGTGAGCATGGAAGAATCCTGGCGGCTGGTCGAAACCGGGTTGTCGCCGCCACGTTACAGAAGCACCACTGGCCGTCCAGACCCGAGAAGGATTTGTCCCATGCGCCAGCCGAAAACCGTCCGCGCCCTCGAAGCCTTCGGCCGCGTCCGCCTTTCCGAAAACTTCTTCATGCGCGATTTTCTGTATTCCGAAATCGCCGTCATCAACGGCTTCCAGAACCTTCCTGATGATCCCGATCTCGCCATCGCCGCCGGCAAGCGGCTCTGCGAAGAGCTGCTCGAACCACTGCAACAAAAGTTCGGCCGCCTCTCGGTCCGCTCGTCCTATCGTTCGCCCGAGGTCAATCATTTCGGCAACGTCAACAAGCTCAATTGCGGCAGCAATGCCAGCAACTTTGCCGGCCACATCTGGGATCGCCGCGACGCCAAGGGTCGCATGGGCGCGACCGCCTGCGTCATCGTCAACCGCTTCATCCCCTACTATGAGCGAACCGGCGACTGGGAAGCCATAGCCTGGTGGGTGCACGATCACTTGCCCTATTCCGATATGGAATTTTTCCCGAAATTCGCGGCCTTCAACCTGCAATGGCGCGAAGAACCCATCCGCGCCATCTACAGCTTCATCCCACCCCGCCGCGGCCGCCTCACCGAACCCGGCAAACCCAACTGGGCCGGCCGGCACGATGAGGCTTATGCAGCGATGCTGGAGGAGATCGGCTAGAGGAAATCTGCCCGGTGCGGCGTGAACACGTCGACCAAACGGCCCTTTTCCAGCGCCACGACGCCGTGCACGAGACCCGATGGCACGATAAAGCTGCCGCCCTGCCCCACAACCTGCGTCTTGCCGTCGATGGTCACTTCAAAGCTGCCCTCGGCGACATAGCTCACCTGGATGTGAGGATGGCTGTGCAGCGCGCCGACGGCGCCCTTCTCGAAGCCGAACTCTACCTGCATCATCTCGGGCGTATGGATCAACACCCGGCGTGTATTGCCCGGCGCCAGTTCGGTCCATTCAGTTTCGTTGGGTTGGGCGAAAAATTTCTGTTCAGTCATGAAATCACCTTGCGAGCCAGCCGCCATCGACGGGGATGACGGCGCCATGCATGTAGTTGGAAGCAGGAGCGAGGAGGAACACGGCCGCATCGCCAATGTCGGAGGGAACGCCCCAGCGTCCCGCCGGAATACGCCCAAGAATGGACGCCGACCGGTCAGGATCGTTGCGCAGCGCCTCGGTATTGTTGGTCTCGATATATCCGGGCGCCACAGCATTCACATTGATGCCCTTGGCCGCCCATTCATTGGCGAGAAGACGGGTAATGCCGAGCACACCGCTCTTGGAAGCCGTATAGCTCGCCACCCGAATGCCGCCCTGAAAACTCAGCATCGAGGCAATGTTAACGATCCGCGCCGGCCTATTGGCCCCGATGGCCTTGCGGCCCAGCGATTGGGCGAGGAAGAACATCGTCTTGAGATTGATGTCCATCACCTGATCCCAATCGGCCTCGGTGAAATCCACCGCATCGACCCGCTTGATGATCCCGGCATTGTTGACGAGGCCATCAATCGTGCCGTGCTGGTCCCACGCCTCGTCGAACATGGCTTGCGCTTCCTTGGTCGAGCCAAGATCGGCCCGCACCTCGGCAAAATCAGCGCCCTGCCCCGCCATCAGCGAGGCAGTCTCTTCCATGGACGAACGACCCACCCCGATCACCCGCCCACCGGCCCGGCCGATGGACATGGCAATGCCCTGCCCGATGCCGGTATTGGCGCCGGTGACCATGATGGTCTTGCCTGAAAGGCTGAATGCGCCGAGATCCATCAGCGCAACTCTTCCATCGGCACCTTCTCGGCGTCCGTATAGTCGATGTTGTCTCCGGCCATCGCCCAGATGAAGGTATAGGCGCCAGTCCCTGCACCACAATGAATCGACCACGGCGGCGATAGAATTGCCTCCTCGTTGCGCACGATCATGTGCCGCGTTTCGTCCGGTTCACCCATCAGGTGCACGACGAAAGCGTCGGGCTTGAGGTCAAAATAGAGGTAGGCTTCCATGCGCCGGTCGTGAACGTGAGCAGGCATGGTGTTCCAGACCGAACCCGGCGCGAACTGGGTCAGGCCAACCACCAACTGACAGCTCTTGAGGCTGTTCGTGTACTGAAAGATCGAGCGTTCGTTTGCAGTTTCCGCGCTGCCCAAATCGAGCCGCTTGGCACCCGACTGCTGCAGAAGCGTCGTCGGATGTGAGGCATGGGCCGGGGCACTGAGGAGATAGTACTTTGCGCCGGCGCCGCCAAAGCGCACGTCCTTCGACCCCATGCCGACATAGAGCATGTCGCGAGACCCGACCGCATGGGCGACACCGTCCACGGTGATCGTCCCGGCTTCGCCGATATTGACGGCAATCAGCTCGCGACGATCGAGGAAGTTCGCCGTGCCCGTCGGCTTGATCGTCTCAAGCGCCAGTTCGCCCGAAGTCGGCACCGCGCCGCCAACTGCCATGCGGTCATAATGCGTATAGATCCAGCGCACCGCGCCATCGGCAAAGAGATCGTCGATGAGAAAGTTCTCGCGCAACTCACCTGTACCCATGCCGGCAGCCCCGGCGGGATCGATGGCGAAACGGATGTCGAATTCGGTGCTCATGGCTACTCCGGAAAAACTGGAAATTCAGTGCTCGCTGCCCTGCTCGGCCAGGCGCGCACGGTAGCGATCCTGGCTGCGGGAAAGATGATCGCGCATGGCTTCGCGCGCGCCGTCGGCATTCTGGGCCGAGATCGCGAGCAGAATGCGCTTGTGCTCTTCATGGAGACCCACCTGATAGTCATAGGTGAGCACGCTCTCCGTGCCCCACGGCGAGGCGACATCGCAGGGGATGGTCCGGCTACCCAGGGCGTCAAGCACTTCGATATAGAAGGGATTATTGGTGGCTGCCGCGATGGCGCGGTGAAACGAAAAGTCGGTCTTGCCGGTCGGATTGCCCGACTTCAGCAGCCGCCCAAACTCGTTCCACGCTTCCTGGATTGCCGCTTCCTGGCTATTGCTGCGCCGTAGCGCCGCGAGGCCGGCCGACTCGATCTCGATGCCCATGCGCACCTCAAGCACGTTGAGGGCCACCGAGATCTTGTTGGACGTCTCCCCGCCGATCGAGGTGAAGGCGCTGGCCGCACTGGCCATCACGAACACCCCTGCCCCCTGCCGCGGCTGCACCGTGCCATCGGCGGCGAGCGCGGCAATCGCCTCGCGCACCACGGTCCGGCTGACGCCAAAATGCACGGTGAGCTGGCTCTCCGTGGGGAGTTTCTGACCCGGCCCGAACTCGCCGGAGCCGATGCGCTTACGCAGCGTATCGACCACCATTTCGGCGAGTTTGGGCTTTCGGGTCGGCGGAGTGAAATCGGCGAGAGACATGGCGTTTTACCGGAACAGGCTCGGCAACCAAAGCGAGAGCGCTGGGATATAAGTGACAAGACCAAGGACGACGAGGCCGGCGGTATAGAAAGGCCAGACGCTTTTCATCGCCTCCCACACCGTAATCTTACCCACGGCCGCAGCAACGAATTGCACGGGTCCTAACGGCGGCGTGTTGAGCCCGATGCCCAGATTGAGGATCATGATCACCCCGAAGTGGACCGGGTCGACGCCAAAGGCGGTGACCATGGGCAGGAAGATGGGCGTGGTGATGACGATCAGCGGCCCCATATCCATGAACGTGCCAAGCAACAGCAGCAGCACGTTGATCAGCAGCAGCACCATCAGCGGATCGGTGGTGAGATGGGTGATCGCATCGGTGAGGATCGGCGCAACCTTGAGATAGGCCATCAGCCAGCCGAAAGAAGCCGCAGCGCCGATAATGAACAGCACCATCGACGTGGTCCGCACCGCGCCAGTGACGCAATGGACGAATTCCTTGAAGCTCAGCGAGCGGTAGATCAAGAGGGTCACGAGCAGCGCATAAAGCACCGCGATGCATGAGCTTTCCGTGGCCGTGAAGATGCCCGAGCGCACACCGCCGAAGATGATGACGATCAGCATCAGGCCGGGAATGGAGATCAGGAAATATTGGAAAGCCTTTGAAAAGCCCGGAAACGGTTCAGTGGGATAGCCGCGCTTCACCGCAACGATATACGCCGTGATGCTCAGCGCCAGAGCCAGCAGCAGGCCAGGAATGATGCCGGCGGTAAAGAGATCGGCGATGGAAATACGCCCGCCGCCCGAGAGTGAATAGATGATCATGTTGTGGCTGGGCGGCAGCAACAGCGCGATCAGCGCCGCCATCGAAGTCACGTTCACCGCATAATCGGCACCGTAGCCGCGTGCCTTCATCTGCGGGATCATGATGCCGCCGACAGCCGCAGCCTCAGCCACGGCAGAGCCCGAAATGCCGCCGAAGAGCGTCGAGGCGGCCACATTGACCTGGCCCAGACCGCCGCGAACATGGCCGATCAGCGAACCCGCAAACTGGATGATACGCGCAGCGATACCGCCACGCATCATCAGGTCGCCGGCAAAAATGAAGAAGGGAATGGCCAGCAGCGTAAAGGCGGAAACTCCGGAATTGAGCTGCTGAAACACCACGATGGCCGGGCGACCGATATAGACCACAGTCGCGAAGCTGGCGATGCCGAGGCAGAAGGCGATGGGCGTCCCCACCAGCATGAGCGCCGTGAAGACGCCGAATAGAATCCAGTATTCCATATTGTCCTCAGTCCGCCGTCATCGCGGCATCGGTCTCGACGTCATCCACGTTCTCGCCCGCGAGGCGCAGCAGAATGCGCTCCAGCGAGAACAGGCACATCAGGACGCCGGAGATCACGATCGGCAGATAGGTGAAGGTTTGCGGCAGGCCGACGACGGGAATGCGCACACCCCAGCCGCGCATGGCCAATTCGCCGCCATAAAAGACCATGCCAGCGGCAAAGGCGAAAATGGACAGGTCACTGATCGCCCGCAGCCACGGCTTGGCGCTTGGCGGCAGGAAATACAGCAGCACGTCAAAGCCCATGTGGAAATTTTCCCGCACGCCGACGGCGGCGCCGAGGAAAATGAACCAGCTCATGATCATGATCGACGCCGCTTCAGTCCAGGGCGGCGAGGAATTGACGATGAAGCGCATATAGATCTGGTAGGCGACGATCACCGTCATCGCCACGAGTCCAAAGCCGGCAATCCAGAGCGAGCCAGTCGAGAGCGTGCGTGTGAAGGCGCCCATCTTAAGA
>NZ_JBEVLL010000356.1:0-6412 GCF_040509215.1 Devosia sp. | reverse complement strand
GGGGAGGTGAAGGGACCGTGGATTTGGCGAGATACTGCGACGCACTCGATCTGACACCTCCCCCTTGATGGGGGAGGACGGGAGGGGGTGACTGAGAGCCCAAAATCCCAAAACATTGCCCCCGCTCCCCTCATGCGCTAAACCCAGCCCCGATTTTCCTCATCCCGGACTGCCCGCATGACCCAGACCCGCTTCGACGTGCTGACCATTGGCAATGCCATTGTCGACATCATCGCTCCGGTTGAGCCCGGCTTCATCGAGCGCGAAGGCATGAAAGAGGGGATCATGCACCTGATCGATACCGATCGGGCCGAAGACCTCTATTCAAAGATGCCGCTGAGCCGGCAGCAGATTTCGGGTGGCTCCGCCGCCAACACCGCAGCGGGCGTCGCCTCGCTCGGTGGTCGCGCTGCCTTCATCGGCAAGGTCGCCGACGATCCCCTGGGCGATGTCTTTGAAAACGACCTCAACGCCATCGGCGTCTATTACAACACCTCGCGCCTCAAGAACGGCGCGCTGACGGCCCGCTCGATGATCTTCCTCTCGGAAGCCGAGCGCACCATGAACACCTATCTCGGCGCGTGCCACCAGCTCACCGAAGCCGATATCCGCCCCGACGAAATCGGCGGCGCCGCCATCACCTATATGGAAGGGTTTCTGTGGGACCCGGTCGAAGCCAAAAAGGCCTTCGTGCTCGCCGCCCACTATGCCCACAAGCATGAGCGCGCTGCCGCCTTCACGCTGTCCGACCCGTTCTGCGTCGACCGCTACCGCGCCGAATTTTTGGACCTGATCCGCTCCAAGACGGTGGACTACGTTTTCGCCAACGTCCACGAGCTGAAGTCGCTTTACGAAACTGATGACCTCGGCACAGCCGTCCGCGCCATCGCGCAGGATGCCGAGCTTGCCGCCATCACCATGGGCGCCGAGGGTGCTATGGCGGTATACAATGGCGAAGTCGTCTCGGTTCCCGCCTTTCCGATCGACACTGTCGTCGATGCCACCGGCGCCGGCGACCTCTTTGCCTCCGGCTTCCTCCTCGGCATGGCCCGCGGCCAGAACCTCGAATCCGCCCTCAAGACCGGTTGCCTTGCCGCCTCCGAAGTCATCTCCCACATCGGCGCCAGGCCACAGCTCGACCTGCAGGACCTGAGCAAGCAGCACGGCCTCGCCGGCTAAACCGCAAACATCTCGAAAACACTCGACGTCATCCCCGCGAAAGCGGGGATCTCTGTTTCAGGGCTAAGCGAGGCTCGCCCGCATCTGCGTCAGCGCTTCATCCGTCCCCGCCGTTGGCCGGAACTCGAGCCCGACAAACCCCTCATAGCCCTGCCCCTGCAGCCACTTGAGCGGCCGCTTCAAATCGAGCCCGCCACTCCCCGGCTGATTGCGCCCTGGATGATCGGCCACATGCACATGCACAATGTGCCTTGCGCGGTCCCCAACCACCTCTTCGGGCACCTCGCCCATCACCATGGAATGGTAGAGATCATAGGTGATCGCGATCTCCGGCCGATCGACCGCATCCATGATATCGAGCGCCTCAACCGTGCTGGTGAGATAATATCCCGGATGATCGACGCGATCATTGAGCGGCTCGAGCCCCAGGCGAACCCCAGACCCCTTCAGCACCTCGGCCGAACGCTGCATGGCGATCGTCAGCCCCTCATGCTGCTTAGCTCGCGCGATGCCCGTAAGCAGTGGCCCCGACTGGCAGATCAGCACGCCGGCCCCAAGCCGCAGCGCCACATCCCGGCTCTTCTCCAGCCCCGCGAGAAACCGATCATGATCCCCCTCGCGCGTCAGCTCGGCAAAAGGCTCCGCCACGATCCCGGCGAGCTTGACGCCGGTTTCACCCAGCACCCGCTCCACGGCATCGAGGTCCTTGTTCGACCACAGCCAGAATTCCACCGCCTCAAAACCGGCCGCCTTGGCAAGGCGCACCCGCTCCACCGGATCGGGGGTTTCCGGCACGAACAGCATTTCAATGCAGGCTGAAAATTTCGTCATGCCAGCCTCGTGCCCGTGCCGGCCATTTCGGCCAGAATAGCCCGCGCTGCCGCCGCCGGGTCCGCCGCCTCGACGATGGGCCGCGCCACGACCAGATGGCTCGCGCCCACCGCCAGTGCCTCGGCCGGCGTCATCACCCGCTTCTGGTCGCCGAGCGCCGCGCCCGCCGGTCGAATGCCCGGCGTCACGATGGCCATTTTCGGCCCGAGAATCGTCCGCACCATTTCCGCTTCATGCGAGGAAGCGACAATGCCGCCGATCCCGGCTTCCTTGGCCTGCTGCGCGCGCAGGGCCACCAGCCCCGCCGCATCGCGCTCATAGCCGGCGTCCTTCACATCGGCGTCGTCCATCGAGGTCAGCACGGTCACCCCCAGCACGCAGAGGTTTGACCCCTCCGCCGCCTTGGCGGCTGCCTTCATGCATTTGGGATAGGCATGCACCGTCAGCATCGCCGCGCCGGTCGCGGCAATCGCCGCCACGCCCTTTTCGACCGTGTTGTCGATGTCGAGCAGTTTCAGGTCAAAGAACACCTTCTTGCCCGCCGCGATCAGCTCCTTGCCGAGCGCAAAGCCATCGGCGCCATAAAAGCACTGATAGCCGATCTTGTAATAGTCGACGGTATCGCCCAGCGCGGTAACAATTTCCTCGGCACGGGCGCGCGTCGAAACGTCGAGCCCCACGATCAAATGGCCGGCCATGGCAAAATCCCTTCTGTCGCTGATTTGGGCTGGGGTCGCATATCGCCGACCCCACGGCAAGACGAAATCGCCGCTCCTATGCCGGCATAGCACCTTGCGGCAGGAATCCTATGCCGTCATAAGACGGCCGATTCATCTCTGCCCCCGAAGGAAAAATGCAGCAGCAGGCCCTTTCCACCCTGGTCGCCTGGATGCGGCTCGATTCCGCCATCGCCGCCTTCCACCTCGAACTGAAACAGCGCCACGGCATTACCGGCCTGCAGCTCGCCGTGCTCCACACGCTGGCCGAGCGCCCCCACATGGCGCTCGCGGCCCTCAGAAAGGGCCTCGACATGCACGCGGCTACATTGGGTCAATCCATCGACGAACTCCGCCGCCTCGACCTCTGCATCGTCCGCACCGACCCGCGCGATCGCCGCGCCCGCTTGGTCGCCATCACGCAAAAAGGTCTCGACCTCGTCGGCGCCGTTCCCCTCGCCGGTCCCAATCGCCTGCGCCAGCTCGAAACCGATCCGGCCCGCCTCGATCGTCTCACCGAAGCCCTGGCCGACGCCCTCGACCTTTTTGCGCTGAGCGACAAAAAAGCCTAACGCCACCACTCGTCCGGCAGCGCTTCCATCGGCACCCATTCGCTATGCAGTGCCGTGCCCGCCACATCGAACACAAAGGCATTGCCGCCTCCGCGGTGGCCATGTCGGCTCTGGTCCTCGCTGCGCGCAATCTTTCGCGTGCCAAGGTGGCACTTGAGCAGCGTCCCCACCGCGCCATGGCCGCAAAAGACCACCGCCGTATCCGGCGGCACGCTCTTGAGCGCGGCTAAGACCGTCTCGACGATCCGGCGCTGCGCATCCCCCGCCTTTTCCCAGCCATCGACGCTTTCCTCCGGCGCGGCAAAAAACCGGTCCGCCGTTTCCTCGAACAGCGCCGGCGGCAAAAAACCTGTGGCGCTGCGATCGTTCTCGCCCATCAGGTGATCGGCTAACACCGGCGTCCCCGCCTGCGCCGCGACGATCTCGGCCAGCTCCAGCGCCTTGGTCTCCCGGCTCGAAAACACAAAAGTGCCCGCCGGAACGATCCGGCGGGCCGCAAAAGCGTCGGCTCTCTGCCGTCCCTCTTCGGAAAGGCCCCAGAGCGGCACCGGCACGGCCGGATCCATGCGCACCTGCGGATGGGTCAGATAGAGAGCCTTCATCGCCTATCCTCGCGAAAAGTGCGTCAGTTCCTGCACCATCTGCTCGACCTTGCGTTTGATCGCCGGCTCGACCGGATTGCCGTCCGCATCGAGCGATTCCTCGGCCGGCCCGATGCCCAGCAGCGTCGGCACCACGAGCGCCCCCACCTTGGAGAGCGAGTCGCGCAGGTGGCTCAGGCTCCAGATGGTCCCATACTTCCCCGAACTCACCCCACCAATGCCGAACACGGCATGGCGGAACGGGCTCGGCCTTTGCCGGCTGATCCAGGTGATCGTGTTGACGATCAGCGGCGACACCCCGCCATTATATTCCGGCGTAGCGATAAAGACGATGTCATGGCTGCGCCACATCTCGGCCAGCTTCACCGCCGCCTCCGGCACCGAATCGGCCTCGAGATCCTCGTTGAAGATCGGCATGGGAAAGTCGCCAAGGTCCAGCTCGGTGACCTCGACGCCTGCCGCCGTCAGGGCCCGGCCCATATGTTGCTGCAGGACACGATTGTAAGATCCCTTGCGGATCGAACCGGAAAGGGTGAGCGCCGTCTTCATGGTGACTCCGAAATAGTTTTGTCTTGTCGAAAATGGCTTGGCTCGTCCGTCGAAGGCAAGAGGATTGACTTGGCCAAGCCAATCCAACATTACTTAAGAAAATACCTAACCATTGGAGCGAACCATGCCCTCGATGATTTTCGTCAACCTGCCGATCGCCGACCTTGCCGCCTCCATGGCCTATTACAAGGCGCTGGGCTTCGATCACAATCCTCAGTTCACCGACGAAACCGCCGCCTGCATCGTCATCTCGGATACGATTTTCGTGATGGTTCTCACCCACGAGAAATTCAAGGAATTTGCCCGCCTGCCCATCGCGGACGCCAGGAAGGAAACCCAGGCGCTCTACGCCCTGTCGCGCGATAGCCGCGAAGCGGTGGATGCCATCGCCGACGCTGGTTTGAAAGCCGGCGGCAAGGAAGTGCGCGACGCCCAGGACATGGGCTTCATGTATTCCCGCGCCGTCGCCGATCTCGATGGCCACGTCTGGGAATATGTCTGGATGGACATGTCCGGCATGCCGACAGAATAGTTGCCACCCACGGTGTCATTCCCGCGAAAGCGGGAATCTCGCTTTGCAGCTTAAAAACAAAAATCCCCGCTCGCGCGGGGATTTTCATTTCAGGCTTCAAACATCTTTTTCAGCTTATCAAAGAACCCACCCGATTGCGGGCTGGTATCCTTCGTCTCGAGCTCGGCAAACTCTTCCAGCAGCTCGCGCTGGCGTTTGGAGAGGTTCTGCGGCGTCTCGATATCGAGCTGCACATAGAGGTCGCCGATATCCTTGGTCCGCAAGACGGGCATGCCCTTGCCCTTGAGCCGCACCCTCTGCCCCGGCTGCGTGCCCGTCGGCACTTTCACCTTGGCACGGGCGCTATCGAGCGTTGGCACTTCGAATTCGCCGCCCAGCGCCGCCGTGGTCATGGAAATCGGCACGCGCGCATAAAGGTCCGCGCCATCGCGCTGGAACAGGTCATGCGGCCGGATCGAGATGAAAATATAAAGATCGCCCGGCGGGCCGCCCCGCACCCCGGCCTCGCCCTCATTGGCAAGGCGAATGCGCGTCCCGTCCTCGATCCCCTTGGGAATATCGACGGAGAGCTTGCGATTTTCCTGGCGGCGGCCCTGGCCACCGCAATCGGTGCAGGGCTGGTCCATCATCTGGCCACGACCCTGGCAGACCGGGCACGTGCGTTCGATGGTGAAAAAGCCCTGGGCGGCGCGCACCTTGCCATGGCCATTGCACTGCCGGCAGGTATGGGTGCCGGTCCCCGGCTTGGCGCCAGAGCCTTCGCAGGTGTCGCAACCGACCAGCGTCGGCACGTCGATTTCGACGGTGCGGCCTTCAAAACTCTCTTCGAGCGAGATTTCAAGATTGTAGCGCAGGTCCGAGCCGCGGAGCTTGGAGGCCCCACCGCCGCTGCCACGACGGCCACCGCCACCCATGAAATCCCCAAAGATGTCCTCAAAGATGTCGGACATGGACGAGGTGAATTCAGGCCCGAAACCGCCGCCGGGACGCCCGCCGCCCTGTTCGAAGGCGGCATGGCCGAAGCGGTCATAGGCGGCGCGCTTCTGCCCGTCCTTGAGCGTGTCGTAGGCTTCGTTGATTTCCTTGAACTTGTTCTCGGCTTCGGCATTGCCGGGATTGCGGTCCGGGTGGAACTGCATGGCGAGTTTGCGATAGGCGCTTTTCAGAGCCGCCTCGTCGGCGCCCTTCTGGCAGCCGAGCACTTCGTAAAAATCGCGTTTGGCCAAAAATCTTCTCCGAAACAGCCGGTCGCGCTTTTCTCGCGCCCCGCTTAGGCAGCCCTAACATTTGTCCCTAGATGGCAATCGACCCCACAACCCGCAAGGGGTCTGGGGTCGGCAAGTTCCAGGGCCGTGTTGCAAGTGCTTTAGCAAGAGAGTGCAAAAGGGGCAACTTTGCTGACGCAGCTTCAGTGATTCACGTGGAACAAGG
>NZ_JBEVLL010000355.1:0-14528 GCF_040509215.1 Devosia sp. | reverse complement strand
TGCTCTGTCGGCAGGCGTTCGTCCACGGCATAGGCGCCGGATTTGATGGAGCGCTGGATGCGGTCAAAAACCGTTTCGGAGAGGCTGCGCCGCCCGGTGAGGCTATCGGACATGGCTTTGCACTGGGCTCCCGGCGCTGAGATATGGGGCGAATAGGGTGGACAACGTGTCTGGATCGCCAAAACCGCCCGATTTGGTGACGACAGTCAAGCCTCCCGCCCGGGCGATGGGCAGGCCGGGCAGGGCTTCCCCCAGGAGTTCGAGCACCGAGATGCCCAGTCGCTCGAGAATGACCTGCGCCGTCGCTCCGCCCGAGAGGACAAGCAGCGAGCCCGGAGGCGGGGAAAGGGTGGCGAGGGTCTCGCCCAGGGCGGCAGCGACAGTCTTGCCATCGGCAGGCGAGGTGCCGGGAATAGCCTGGACAATGGTCAGCGGAGCGGCGCGAGCTGCCTTGTCCGCAACCCCGTTCGGCGCCGGAATATAGGCGATATCGGCCGTGCTCCCGCGCAAGCGGTCGAGCTGGGCCAGTGTGATTGGATCGGTCGAGCCAATGACGCAATAGGCGCGACCTTCGGGAAAACAAATGTCCGCCGCCTCGCCATCGGGCGCCATCGCTTTCGCCATGGCCTCGGCAAGTCCGCGCGCGCCGATGGGCAGGTCAAATGCTTCCTGCAGTGCGCCATCGATGTCAGCCTGTTCGGCGATATCGGGCACAATGGCAGCGGCAGCATGCCGGCCAAGCCGCTTTGCAACATCGATAGCTTCGGCAACGCCAAAACCGCCGATCTGGCCATCCTTCATCCATCGCCCAAAGGCCGGAATAGCCGGAACGACGAGGCTTTTCTGGTGCGGTATGGCATCAAGCTCGGCCTCGATATTGCCCTTGAGACGAGAGTCGACCTTCTTGAACAAGGGCGTCCCTACAGGCAGCGCCGCAATTGCCTCGCCGACAGCCGCCGTCGCGGCTTCAGGCGAAATCTCCCGGCTATCTGTCGAAACGCTCACGATCTCGGCGCCAGTGGCCAGAGCCTGTGGCAGGGCGAAAACGTTGAGCGCCACAACCGTCGAAATCCCGCGCATCGCAAAGGGCGCTGCTGCGTCCAATGCGCCGGTCAGGTCGTCGGCTATGATCGCCCGTTCAAGCATGGGTCAGCGCTGCCCGCCTTTGTGCCTGCACATCCGGATCGGGATCGAGATTGGCCGCCAGCAATCGCTGCGTATAGGGATGCTGCGGCGCATCGAAAATCTGCGCAGTCGGTCCGTGTTCGACGATCTCCCCGGCCTTCATGACGATGACCGTATCGGCAAAGTCCCGCACCACGCCAAGATCATGCGCGATGAACAGGAACGAGATGCCGAGCCGCTGGCGCAGACCATCGAGCAGCGCGATCACCTGCGCCTGGATGGAAACGTCGAGCGCGGAAACCGCCTCGTCACAGATGATCAGTTCCGGCTCGAGCGCCAGCGCCCGTGCAATGGCGATACGCTGGCGTTGCCCGCCCGAAAACTGGTGCGGATAGCGGTCGACATGTTCGGCCGAAAGGCCGACCTGCTCGAGCAATTCGATCACGCGCGCCCGGCGCTTGCTGCGGTCGGGCATGAGCTTGTGAATGTCCCAGCCTTCGGCGATCAGGTGATAGACCGACATGCGCGGATTGAGCGATTGGGTCGGGTCCTGGAAAACCATCTGGATCTGTCGGCGCACGCCAAGCAGCTCGCTCCGCCCCATGCTGATCAGGTCGCGTCCCTTCCAGAACGCCTCGCCGCTATCGGCCTCTTCAAGCCGCAGCAGGGTGCGCGCCAATGTCGATTTGCCCGAGCCGCTTTCGCCCACGACCGCAAGGCTCTGCCCCCGTGCCAGTGTCAGCGACACATCTTTGAGCGCAGCAAAGTTGCCATAAGTCTTGCAGAGCTTCTTGGCATCGAGCAGCAGCGGCGCAGTCTGGTCGAGCAATTTGATCTCGCCCTTGCCGGGCGCCGCATCGATCAGCTTCTTGGTGTAGGGGTGCTTGGGGCTATGATAGACATCACGAACCGAACCCGCCTCGACAATCTCGCCTTTGTTCATCACCACGACGCGGTCGGCGATCTCGGCCACAACGCCAAGGTCATGAGTAATCAGCACCAGCGCCATGCCGGTCTCGGCCTGCAATTCCTTGAGCAGCGCCAACACCTCGGCCTGAATGGTCACGTCGAGCGCCGTAGTCGGCTCATCGGCAATCAGAATGTCGGGCTTCAGCATCAGCGCCATGGCGATCATGAGGCGCTGGCGCTGGCCGCCGGAAAACTGATGCGGATATTTGTGCATCGCCTTTTCAGGCTCAGGAATGCCGACCCGGATAATCAGCTCCATGGCCCGAGCCCGCGCCATGTCGGCCGGGCGACCATGGGCGGTCATCATCTCGATGATCTGCCAGCCCACCGTGTAGACGGGATTGAGATGGCCCAGCGGGTCCTGGAAGATCATGGCGATCTTCTTGCCATTCAGCGCCCGGTGCTTTTCGTAAGAGACCTTTAGCAGGTCCTCACCCTCATAGAAAATCTCACCCGAGACGATTTCTGCCGGCGGAATATCGAGCAGGTTCATCACCGCATTGGCCGAGACCGACTTGCCCGAGCCGCTTTCGCCCAGGATCGCCAGCGTCTCGCCGCGCCCGATGGACCAGCTCACATTCTTCACCGCGTTGACGGTGCCGCGAGCGGTGTGGAAATCGACCGAGAGGTTGCGAACACTCAGAAGGGGCTCAGACATTCTTGGTCTTCCTTGCTTCCAGGCGCCAGCGCTGGGCGGGGTCGAGCGCAATGCGCATCCAGTTCGACAGCAGGTTCAGCGACAGGGCGGTGATGACGATCATCAAACCCGGCCAGAAGGCCAGCCACCAGGCGGTGTTGAGGTAAGGCCGGCCCTGCGCAACCATCAGGCCCCAGGTAATGTCAGGCGGCTGCACGCCGATGCCGAGGAACGACAGCGACGACTCGGCCAGCATGACGAAGGCGAAATCGAGCGTCGCAATGGTCACCAGCGTCGGCGCCACCACGGGCAGGATGTGCCGCAGGATAATGCGGGCATGGCTCGCCCCCATCACCGTCGCCGCCTGCACGAACATGCGCTCGCGCACTTCCAGAACTTCGGCGCGGGTCGTGCGCAGATAAATCGGAATGCGGGTGATGGCGAGAACGAGGATCATATTGGGGATCGACGGCCCCAGCACATAGAGCACCACCACCGCGATCAGCAGCGAGGGGAACGACATGATGACGTCGGCCAGCCGCATGATCACCTGCGAGGTGTTCTTGCCCATATAGCCCGCGACAAGCCCGAGCCCGGCGCCCACGATCAGCGCCGCAAGCACCGTCCCCGATGCAATCAGCATAGTCGAATGCGCCGCAACGACGAGGCGCGCCAGCATGGGGCGGCCGAGTGAATCCCCGCCAAGAAAAAAGGCCCAGCCGCGATCGAAGCTGAATGGCGGGAAATTGCGGCCGCGCAGGTTCTGGTCCGCGGCGAGTTCCCCCAGAAGCGTGGGCCCGAGCGCTGCGAACAGCACGATGATGATCAGCACCACGGCCGAGGTAAAGGCCAGCTTGTCCCGCCACAGCATGGACAGCAGGGATGGGCCGCGTACATTGTCTTGCGCCGAGGTCTTGGCGAGCGAAACGTCTGCCATCATCGCCTCCTAGTGTCGGATCCGCGGATCGAGCAGGCCATAGGCCAGGTCGATCAGGATGTTCATGATGAAAATGGCCACGGCGGTGACCATGATGGCAGCCAGCACCACGTTGAAGTCGCGCTGCAGGATGGAGTCGATCATCAGCTTGCCGACGCCGGGAAACCCGAAGATCGTTTCGACGATAACGGCGCCATTGAGCAAAGCCGCAGCCTGGTCGCCGATCACGGTGATCACCGGCAGCATGCCGTTGCGCAGCGTGTGCACAAAGATCAGCGGCAGGTTCTTTACGCCCTTGGCCCGGGCCGTCTTCACATAGGGCGCCCCGAGCGCCGAAATCATCGACCCGCGCACCACCTGCACGACGAGGCCAAAAGGCCGGATGAACAGCACGGCAATGGGCAATACCCAATGGAGCGGCGTGCCGACGCCTGATGTGGGAACCCAGCCAAGGCCGATGGAGAAGACGACGATCGCGACGATGGCGATCCAGAAATCAGGGGCGGACGCACCGATCAGCGAGATGATTGAAACCAGCCGGTCAAAGAACCCGCCGACATTGAAGGCCGCGAGCGAGCCGAGCACGATGGCCGAGGAGATGACGAGACCCATGGTGATCAGCGCCAGCGGCAGCGTCCAGGCATATGCCTCCAGCACGACATCGATGGCCGGCCGCGCCTTGCGCAGGCTTTCGCCAAAGTCGAGCTGCAACAGGTCCCAGACATAGCGGGCAAACTGTTCGATGAGCGGCAGGTCGAGCCCGTGCAGGGTGCGGAACTGCTGCTTCATTTCCTCGGTTGCGTCGATGGGCAGGAAGAGAACTGCCGGGTCGCCGGTCAAGCGCGAGAGGAAGAACACCAGGATCATCAGTCCGAGGAGGGAAAGAAGGCTGGCGATCGCTCGCTGTCCGATCATTTTGGTCATGCCGGTCACCCGAAAAATGCTTGGAATGATGAAGTGCCGGAGAGACCCCGGCACTTCCGAGTTTTGGACCCTGGAACAGGTCTTACTTGAAGCCGATTTCGCTCAACTGCAGCTGCTGGTTGGTCGCGATGGTCGGGGTGAAGTCGAGACGCTCGCTGACGCGGCTGAGGCCAACCATGTGGAACAGCAGGACGTCGGCCACGATCTCATCATGGACATAGGCGAACAGCTCGGACCAGAGGGCGGCGCGTTCGTCGCCGGTGGCAGCCGAAGCGCGGGCGATCAGGTCGTCGACCTTGGGATCGTTGACGCCAGACTGGGTGCCTTCGCTCGCATACTTGAAGAACATCGAGAAGACCGGGTCGCCGCGGCTATTGTCGTGCTGGGCAAGAACCAGACGGGTGCCTTCGCTTTCCGGATAGGGCTTGGAATAATACTGCTCGTGCTCGGCGACTTCCACCATGCGCAGCGAGGCATTGAAGCCCACATCGGTCAGCATGTCGGTCAGCGCCTCGGCCACTTCCGTCACGTTCGGGAAGTTTTCGGTACGGGCAATGATTTCGATGGGCAGGCTCGTGTCGACGCCAGCGGCCTTGGCTTCTTCAAGCCATGCCTTTGCCTGGTCCGGATCATAGGCCGGGGGCGAGAGGTCCGGGTTCCAGCCGAGTGTCGTTGGCGGCACCATGGCCACGGCCAGTTCGGTGCCTTCCGGCAGGACAGTGCCGATAAAGGCTTCGCGGTCGATTGCGGCGTTGAGCGCCTTGCGAACGCGGATGTCCGTGGTCGGAGCGTCCTGATTGTCAACGCGCAGATAGACGGTTTCCGAATTGAGATAGCTAAAGTCGGTCGCCGGGTTGTTGGCGACTTCGGCGGTGATCTGCGGCGCAATATCGGCTTCACCGGCTTCCACCATGGCGGCGCGAACGGCCGGCTCGGAGCGGAATACATAGGTGGCCTTGGTCACGGCCGGAGCTTCGCCCCAATAGTCGTCGCGGCGTTCGAGCACGATCTGCTGGCCGGCGGTCCATTCGGTCAGCTTGTAGGGGCCGGTGCCGATCGGGTCGCGCACGAATTCCATCGGCGTTTCCGAGGGAACGATGGTCACAAGGCTCATCAGCAGCGGCAGCACTGGCTGGGCCGGCTCGGCCTTGATATCGATGGTCAGGTCATCGACCACGGTGAAGGTGAGCGCGGTGTCAGCGAAGTAGCGCTTGCTTTCGCAGGTGATCTGGTCCGAGAAAACGCGGTCGAACGAGTGCTTAACGTCGGCAGCGTCAAAAGCCGAGCCATCCGAGAATTTCACATCGGGGCGCAGCTTGAACTGCCAGGTGCCGTCACCCTTGTCTTCCCAGCTTTCAGCCAGGCGCGAGGTGAGGCCCTTGTCGCCGCGCACGTCGAGTTCGGTCAGCGTCTCGCTGATATTCTGCAGCACGACGCGGCCGATATTGGAGCGCGTGGCCATGCAGGGTTCGACGAGATCGAGCTCTTCGCTCAGAACCACGGTGATGTCGGTGTCGGCCTGCGCCAGGGCAGGGGCAATGGTCGTGGACGCCAGCAGGGCGCCGACCAGAATCGGCTTTAGCAACAATGTAACCTCCCATCGCAGCTGGACGGTGCCATGAGCGGCGCTGCGGGAGCGCTCATGCATATTTCCTCCGAGGACGGGCAGGGCCCTTCCTTGGGTTGGGACTATTTCCATTCGAGCATTAGTTGTCAAACCAAAAATGAGTGACATGACAAACTCTGGCGCAGTGCGTATTTATCATATTGAAAACAAACAATAAAAAGAACCGACGGCTTGTTGTGTGTTGTGAAGTTGGCAAAACATGAACTTGACAACATGTGTGAAGGTGTGGAGTTTGACGCAACCAAACGAAGGGGAGAGCTATGTCGCCGGAGGAAATTGCGGCCCGTATGGATGGTCGTTTAGTGGCAGGCGCCGATGAGCGGGTAGAGGCATATTTGCCCTCTCCCATGGTGCAGAATCATGCCGCTTTCATTGAACGTCTGGACGACGGCACGCTCGCCTGCCTCTGGTTCGGCGGCACGCTCGAAGGCAAGTCGGACATTTCGATCTATGCCACGACGCTTGTCTCAGGAGCCGAAAGCTGGGGTCCGTCCGTAAGGCTCAGTCACGATCCTGATCGCTCCGAGCAGAACCCGGTTCTCTGGCGCAACGGTCTCGGACAGTGGCAGCTCTTTCACACGGCCCAGCCCTCGGGCAATCAGGACGAGTGTCTGCTGCGCGCCCGCACCATTTCCGTCTCCGGCGGCACCCTCGCTGGCGATGAGCCGCGCACCATCGACCTGCCGCTCGGCAGCTTCATTCGCGGCCGCTTCATCAAGCGCAATGATGGCGCCTGGATGATGCCGGTTTTCCGCTGCATCTCCCGTCCCGGCCAACGCTGGAATGGCAGTCACGACACCGCCGCTGTGGCGATCAGCCATGACGAAGGCCAGACCTGGACTATGTCCGAGGTTCCCGGCTCGATCGGTTCGGTCCACATGACCATCGTGCCGCTCGATGGCGATCATTTCGTCGCCTTCTACCGCCGCCGCCAGTCCGATTTCGTCCATCGCTCGGAAAGCCTCGATGGCGGTCTCACCTGGTCCGCGCCCGCGCCGACCGATGTGCCCAACAACAATTCCTCGATCAACGTCATCCGCCTCGCTGATGGGCGTCTGGCCATGCTCTGCAACCCGACCTCGGCCGCAACCTCGTCCGACCGCCGCGTGTCGCTCTATGATGAAATCGAAGAGGGCGATGATCGCCCCGACGCCTCCGGCGGCTGCGCGCCGATCTGGGGCGTCCCCCGCGCGCCGATGACGCTTTGCGTATCGAGCGACGGCGGCAAGACCTGGCCGCTGCGCCGCATAGTCGACGATAGCCCCGGCACCTGCCTTTCCAACAATTCCGTCGACGGACGGAACAAGGAACTGTCCTATCCCTATCTGCTGGAAGGCGAGGACGGCGCATTGCACGTCGCCTACACCTACTTCCGGCGCGCCATCAAATATGTCCGTCTCCCCGTGGGATGGATCGACGGAGAACACTCGTGAGCGACATCATCGGCATTACCATGGGCGACCCGGCTGGCGTCGGCCCCGAGATTTCGGTCAAGGCCGTCGCGGAAATGAGCGCCGACGAACGCGCCCGCACCCGCATCTATGGCAATCGCGAAACCCTCGAGAAAGCCCGCGACGCCGTCGGCGCCACGCTCGATCTCGATGCTGTGGTTGTTGATCTCCCCATCGAAGGCGGCCCGCTCCCTTGGGGCAAGCTCGATCCGCGCGGTGGCGACGCCGCCTTCCGCTTCATCGAAAAGGCGGTCCGCGATGCCGAAGCGGGTGATATCGGCTGCATCGTCACCGCCCCGATCAATAAGGAAGCGCTGAACCTGGCCGGTCATCACTACGACGGCCACACCGGCATGCTGGCGCACCTGACTGGCCAGAAAACGGCCTGGATGCTGCTCGGCTCCGAGCGGCTCAAGGTCATTCACGTCTCGACCCATGTGTCCCTGAAGACCGCCATCGACCGCGCTACGCCCGAGCGCATTCTCGCGACCATTCGCACCGGCAACGAACACCTCAAGCGCATCGGCTACGAAAATCCGCGCATCGCCGTCGCCGGCATCAATCCGCATTGCGGCGAAAGCGGCCTTTTCGGCAATGAAGACGACCTGCAGGTCGTCCCGGCCGTCGCCATGGCCAAGGCCGAAGGCATCAATGTCGTCGGCCCCATCTCCGCCGACACGGTCTACCACCGCGCCTATACCGGCGCCTTCGATCTTGTCGTCGCCCAGTATCACGATCAGGGCCACATCCCGATCAAGCTCGTCGCCTTCGATACCGCCGTCAACGTTTCGCTCGGCCTGCCCATCGACCGCACCTCGGTCGATCACGGCACCGCCTTCGACATTGCCGGCACCGGCAAGGCCAACCACGTCAACATGAAGTCCGCCATCGCCTATGCGCGGCGGTTAGTTTCGGGGAAGAAGTGATGAATCCTGCCACCAAACTTCCTGTCTCCGGCGTCTTCTGCGCCTCGGCGACCCCCGTCCTCGAAGACGGCTCGCCCGATCACGCCACCTTCGCCGCGCACTGCAAGGCGCTCATCGAAGAGGGCTGCGATGGTGTGGCTCTCCTCGGCACCACTGGCGAAGCCAATTCCTTCAGCATCGCCCAGCGCCAGCAACTGCTGGAAAATGTCATCGCCGCCGGCGTCGAACCACAGCGCCTGCTCCCCGGCACTTCGCAGACCAACGTTCCCGACAGCATTACGCTCGTAAAGCATGCCGTCGAAGCAGGCGTAAAAGCCTGCGTCGTCCTGCCGCCCTTCTACTACAAGGGTGTCAGCGACGAGGGCCTCTTCCGCTTCTACGCCGAACTCATCGAAGGCGTCGGCAGCAATGACCTGCGCGTCATTCTCTACCACATCCCGCCCATCGCCCAGATCGGCATCTCGCTCGAACTGACCGCGCGCCTGCGCGAGACCTTCCCCGGCATCATCGTCGGCGTGAAAGATTCTTCGGGCAAGATCGAAAGCATGCAGGCCTTCGCCTCTGCCTTCCAGGATTTCTCCGTCCTTGCCGGCGCCGACCCCTTCATGCTGCCGCTGCTGCGCTCGGGCGGGGCAGGGTGCATCACCTCCAGCTCCAATCTCATTGGCAAGCACCTGCGCGTAGTCTTTGACAACTGGTTCGACGACTCCCAGAGCGACAAGGTCGATGCCGCCCAGGCCCGCATCAACGCCTGGCGCGACCTCTCCAATGCCTATGTGCAGCTCCCAACCATCAAGGCCATGCTGGCCAAGCGCCGCAACCACGCCGGCTGGACCCGCGTCCGTCCGCCATTGGTTGAACTGACCCCGGCCGAACTCGATCTCATCTGGGCCAAGATGGCGGCGCTGGAGGGAGAGGAACATGTCTGACCCCATCCTCTCCATGGCGCGGCCGATCACCCTGCTGCAGCCATCGCGTCTCGAAATCGGTGCCGGCGCCGTCTCGCGCCTCGCCGAGTGGGCCGATGGTTATAGCCGCATCTTCGTCGTTGCCATGGCGCCCACCGTCGGCTTCGCCTCGCGCATCGGCCTCAAGGGCACCATCGAAACCTTCGTCGATATCCCGCCCGAGCCCGATCTGCCGGCCTTCGAAACCGTCCTAGCCGCCGCCCGCGCCTTCAAGCCCGATCTCGTGATCGGCCTCGGCGGTGGCTCCGTCATGGACGTAGCAAAACTCGTCGCCGTGCTCTGGGATAGCGAGCAGTCCATTCTCGACGTCGTCGGCGTCAACAAGGTTCAGGGCCGCCGCACTGCGCTTGCCCAGGTCCCCACCACCTCCGGAACCGGTTCCGAAGCGGGCATCCGCTCCCTCGTCACCAATCCCGAAACCCTCGCCAAGCTCGCCATCGAAAGCCGGCACATGCTGGCCGACATCGTCGTGCTCGACCCCGAACTGACCTATTCAGTTCCCGCAGCCGTCACCGCCGCCACCGGCATCGACGCGCTCGCGCATTGCGTTGAATCCTTCACCAACATCAAGTCGCACCCGCTGATCGACGGTTACGCTACTCTCGGCATCGAGCTGGTGGGAAAATACCTCGCCCGCGCCGTCGCCAACGGCCAGGACACCGAAGCCCGCGCCGGCATGATGCTCGCCTCCTACTATGGCGGCATCTGCCTCGGCCCGGTGAACACCGCCGGCGGCCATGCTCTGGCCTATCCCCTCGGCACCCGCCTGAAACTCCCGCATGGCCTCGCCAATGCGATCGTCTTCCCTCACGTCCTGGCCTTCAACGCCACCGAGCGACCGGAGAAGACGGCGGCGATCCTCGTAGCCCTCGGCCTCCCCAACCATGCCGACGAACGCATCGTCCTCGCCAGCGCGCTCGCCTGGTGTCGCGACCTGGGTGTGGAAATGCAGCTCTCGCGCCACGGCGCCAAAGCAGAAGATTTCCCGCTCTGGGCCGAAGAGGCTTTCGCCATCAAGCGCCTGATCGACAACAATCCTCGCGCCCTTGGCCTGCCGGATATTCTCTCGATCTACCAGAACGCCTATTGAAGGTGGCGGCTCGCGCCGCCACCCCCCCCTCACTTGAGGCTCCCAAAGAAGCTGGCAACCTCCTCCGCCCACACCTGCGGCACTTCCAGCGCCGCGAAGTGACCGCCGCTGTCGAGCTCCGTCCAGCGCACAATGGTATTGCCGTCCTCGGAAAAACGCCGGATCGCGACCTCATCCCGCCCGAAAACCGCGACGCCGGTCGGCACGCCCGAATTAGGCTTCGGGTTCCAGGCCTCCGGATCATGGGCATTCTCATAGTAGAGCCGGATCGATGACGCCGCGGTGCCGGTGAACCAGTAAACAAGCACATTGGTCAGGAACTTGTCCCTGGCAATCGCCTCGGGTCCGTCGCCAAAGCCGGCGAACATATCACCCAGCCATGCAATGAGCCCCGCCGGCGAGTCCGAAATCCCGTAGGCCACGGTCTGCGGCCGGCTCGATTGCAACGCATTGAACCCGAAACGCTCCGCCATGAACTGCTGCAACCGCTGCAGCCGCACTTTTTCAGCGTCAGTGAAGGTGGCGATATCCTCCGGCTCGATCGGCCCCATCGGAATAAAGCCCATGGTGGCGGCATTGACGTGCACACCGATCACCCGATCCGGCGCGGCCCGGGCAATGGCGGGCGCAATCACCGCCCCCGCATCGCCACCCTGCACACCAAAGCGCTGGTAACCCAGGCGCGACATCAGCTCGAGCAAAGCTGCAGCGATGCGGCCATCATTCCATCCGGCCTCGCGGGTCGGCCCCGAAAAACCAAAACCGGGCAGGGAGGGAATAACCAGATCGAAGCCTGCCGCCGTGAGCGGCGCAATGACGTCGAGAAACTCGACAAACGAACCCGGCCAGCCATGCAGCAGCAGAAGCGGCATGGCATCAGCCGTCCCCGCCTTCACATGCAGAAAGTGAATGGTATGCCCATCGATCTCGGTGATGAATTGCGGATGCTGGTTGATCGCAGCCTCCTGCGCACGCCA
The DNA here is from genome assembly GCF_040509215.1 of Devosia sp. Classification (GTDB taxonomy): domain Bacteria; phylum Pseudomonadota; class Alphaproteobacteria; order Rhizobiales; family Devosiaceae; genus Devosia. The sequence continues at coordinate 2,897 of NZ_JBEVLL010000355.1, read as the reverse complement.
GTCGAAACCAATGCGCAGGCGGTCGATCATCCCGGTCACAAAACCGGCGGTCGGTCCGGCACTCCAGCCCGCTCCGGGCGCTTCGGTGGCCAGAATTGTATTGGCCAGCCGCTGCTGCAGGTCGGTCAGCCGGGCTTCCGGAATGGCGATCTTGAAGGGGCGAATATCGGTCATTTGCTGCGTCCTTGCTGGGGTGAAAGTGCATCCTTTCTAGCCAGCAGGCCGTCCGCAGGATTGAAGATTTCCGACAATCTACCGGGCGGCAATCTGCCCCGGCGTCAGGCCCATGATCGCTTTCATAGAGCGGATCATATGCGGCTGATCGGCATAGCCGAGCGCGAAGGCAACATCGGCGGCCGGGCGGCCCTGCTGCAACAAGTCCAGCGCCTTCTGCGCCCGCTCGATCTGCGTAAACGCCTTGTAGGTAAGGCCAGTGGTCCTCAGGAAATGCCGCTGCATCGTCCGTTCCGACATCGCCATGGGATGGCCGGAAACGACTGAGGCAACAAGGCTATTGTCCTCCACAATGCCATTACCGACTAGCTTGGCAACGAACTTGTCGACGGTCTCAAAAGTCGGGATTTCAAGGACATCGCTGCCAAGCCAGAACCGGTCACGACCGACGTTGGACAGCACGACACCCTCGTCACGCATCCTCTCGCCCGGCATGAGCGACATGTAGCTGCTGGGCTTGAAGGCAATCGACAGAATCTCGTCGCCCGCCGAAAACTGATGCGTAACCGCCGATGTCGTCAGCCCAGTCCGCAGCACCGTCGTGCCGGTCGCCGATTTGAGGATGGCGAAATCCCAGCAGCCGTCCGGCTGGATCAGAGTGCTGCCATCGCTGCCAAAAATGGTGTGCGTCACCGCCTGCACGACAGGAGAAGACCAGCCATCGAGTTTTACGACAGTGTGCATGCCCGCGTTCGCCCGAGTTGCGACGAGGCAATCTGACCGGCTTTGGCAATTTGCGCAATCGCCCGGCTCCCCCGCTCAGTGCGCCGGCTTTCGTAGCTCCGCCCCGATCACCTCAAAAATCCGCTCGTCGCCCGATTGGGAAACATTGAAGCGGATATAACTCCGCGCCTCCTGGGCAAGGCTAAAGGCGTTCCCTGGCGCCAGCACGACATTGTGCGCCAATGCGCCGCGCGCCACATCGGCGGCATCTGCACCATCGGGCAATGTGCACCAGAGGAACATGCCGGCCTGTGGCTCGATCCAGGGTTTGATCCCGAGATTAAGCAGCTTCCGTTCCACATCGCGCCTCGCCTTCGCCAGCCTGCTGCGCAGGCCGTCGAGATGCTTGCGATAGCCGCTGTCGCTCAGCACGTTCAGCGCCAGTTCGGCGCTCAGCCGCCCACCCCCAAAGCTGGTCGCAATCTTGAGATCAGTCAGTCCCTCGATCCACTCCTGCCTTGCCGCAACGAATCCACACCGCGATGCCGCCGAAAGCGTCTTGGAAAAGCTGCCGATCTGAATGACCCGATCGAGCCCATCGAACGCTGCCAGTCGAGGCGCGGCCGTCATCTCGAAGTCGGCAAAAATGTCGTCTTCGATAATCGTCAGGCCGTGCATTTCCGCCAATTTGAGCACCCGATGCGCCACCACTGGCGACAGGGTCGCACCGGTCGGGTTGTGAATGCCCGAATTGGTGATGTAGAGGCGCGGCTTGTGCTCCGCGAGCACCGCGGCAAAGGCCTCGGTATCAGGCCCATTGGGGGTATAGGGCACGCTGACCAGATGCGCCCGGTGCGCGCGCAGCAGCGCCTGGAAATTGAAATAGCATGGGTCGTCGATCAACACCGTGTCGCCCGGCTCCAGCAAAAATCGACACAAAAGGTCGATGGCCTGGGTGCCGCTTTCCGTCAGCATGATCTGGTCGGGCGATGCATCTACCCCGCGGTCCGCCAGTCGCCGCGATACCAACTGCCGCAGTGCCGGCAGGCCAAGCGGCGTACCATATTCGGAAAGCGAGAGGCCATCAGTGCGCGACAGCGTTCGCAGCGCCCGCCGGATGGCGTCTTCCGGAAGCCACGATGGCGGCAGCCAACCGCATCCGGGCTTTAGCGCGGCATCATTGGCTTCAAGCGACTGCCGTGAGACCCAGAAGGGATCTATCACCCGGTCCAGCTTGGGCCCGACTTCAGATAGCGCCAGCGGCGCCGTGTGGTTGGCAACAAAGAAGCCGGACCCCGGCCGCGAATGGATCACCCCTTCCGCAACGAGACGCGCATAGGCCTCCACCACTGTCGACATCGACACAGTCATGGTTTTGGCGAGGCTGCGGACCGAAGGCAGCTTTTCGCCCACCGTCAGGCTGCGCCCCGCAATCCGCTGCTTGATCCCCGCCATCACCATTTCAATCCGGGAAGGCCCCATCCGTACTGCTCCTAGGTGCATAACAGTTTCGCCAAATCGTACCGGATCGTAACTGGCCCGCGCAACTGCCGTCGCGCATAAGCCATCAGCGAATGGAGCGTGTCATGGACCGATCAACGAGTGGCTGGATCAATGGATTGGCTGGTGTCGTCATTTTCAGCGGGTCGCTGCCGGCAACGCGCGTCGCCGTGCAGGCATTCGATCCGGTATTCCTGACCGTCGCCCGTGCCGCAATAGCCGGTATTTTGGGCCTCGCCCTTCTCCTGTCTTTCCGCCAGCGCAGGCCCGGCCGACAGGATCTGCTATCCTTGCTTGTGGTGGCGCTCGGTGTCGTCGTCGGCTTCCCCCTGCTGACGGCACTGGCCCTTCAACACATTACTTCCGCTCATTCGGTCGTCTTCATCGGCCTGTTGCCTCTGTCCACGGCCATTTTCGGGGTTCTGCGTGGCGGCGAGCGACCCAAGCCGATCTTCTGGGTGTTTTCGATTCTCGGCAGCGCGCTGGTTGCCGGCTTTGCC